>JAKSSO010000001.1 GCA_024403055.1 Mogibacterium sp.
ACGACACAGACCTCATGATGAACGGCGGACATATTACAGGTTCCTATATCGAAGAGAAAAACCTTGAAGGCGCTAAGGAAGCTCTGTCTGTTCTCTTTGATAAGGCTGAGGAGAAATACGGAAAAGGAAATGTTATCTTCCAGGCTATGGGAGATGGCAACCACTCACTGGCAACTGCAAAGACTGCATGGGAGAACATCAAGAAGACTCTGACTCCTGAGGAGCAGAAGAATCACCCTGCAAGATATGCTCTTTGCGAGATCGAGAATATTCATGATGAGGGTATCGTTTTCGAGCCTATCCACAGAGTTATTTTCGCAAACAACCATGGTGAGAGCGGCATGAAGCTCGTTGAGAGACTCGTTGAGCATCTCAAGCAGCAGAACGGAGACGCTTATGTAGCTGAAGAGGGTGCTGAGGTACCTGAAGGCGCATTCTCGATTCCTTTCGTGACTCTGCTCAAGAGAGGCCAGATCATTATTACTGACCCTGCTAACAAGCTGGAAGTTGGAGCTCTGCAGAATGCTCTTGATATCATGGTAAAGGAAGAAAAGGTCTGCGATATCGACTACATCCACGGAACAGAAGCAGTTGAGAAGCTGTCTGCAAAGGATGGAAATGCAGGATTCTATCTCCCTGCAATGGACAAGTTCATGCTCTTCCCGGCTGTTGCTGCTGACGGCGCACTGCCTCGTAAGACATTCTCAATGGGTGAAGCTAACGAGAAGAGATACTACATTGAGTCACGTTACATTGCAAAATAAAATGTAATACTGCAGATTATTAAAGGATAACTGTAACTGGGGTAGACCTTGTGCCGACCCCGTAAAAATTTCATTTTCTTTAAATAGCATATCGGAGGGGCCATGAAGATAATATTTAATCCGGATACAGAATATGTAGCAAGAATGAGGGAAGCCGTTAAGAAAAAGGACGGATATTGCCCGTGCAGATTTGAACTTATCGAGGACAATGTCTGCATGTGTAAGGAGTTCAGAGATCAGATCGCTGATCCGGATTTTGAGGGCTTCTGCCACTGCAGACTTTACTATAAGGAAAAATAAATCAGTCTGCATGCAACAACACAAAAGCAAACAAGGAGAAAGATACTAATGGAAAGAATTTTGGTCATGAATCTTGGTTCAACTTCAAGCAAGATCGCGGTTTATGAAGATGACAAGGAATTATTCAGCCAGACTCTGCGTCACAGCAAGGAAGAGATGTCGGCATTTGACGATGTTCTCGAGCAGTTCGATTTCAGAAAAGAGAAGATCTATGAGGCAATGAAGGAGCATGGCATTGCTCTGGACAGTCTGACATGTGCATGCTCAAGGGGCGGCAACATTTTGGCATGTCCTCATGGTGCTATCGGCATTGATCAGGCCATGATAGATTATCTTACAAGACCAGATGATACATCCCGTCATGCATCACTGCTGGGAAGCATGGTAGCTTTTGATCTTGCCGGAGAATTCGGCATCCCTGCACTGATCTACGATGCTATCGGAACAGATGAGAAGCAGCCTGTAGCTCGTGTAAGCGGCGTTCCTGAACTTCCTCATTTCACAGTTGGTCATACACTCAACACTCGTGCAATGGCTATCAAGTGTGCAGAGGAAAAGCTGGGCAAGAAGTTTGAAGAGTGCAATTTCATCGTCGCACACCTCGGCGGCGGAAGCTCGATCAGACTGTATAAGAACGGCGTAAATATCGACAGTGTTAATGACGATGACGGTAATTTCACTCCTGAAAGAGGAGGCGGTGTAGGAGCCAAGGCACTGGTAGACATGTGCTTCTCAGGAAAATATTCCCACAAGGAGATGGCTCGCAAATTCCACGGAAACGGCGGATTCAAGGCGCATCTGAATACAACAGACGCAATGGAAGTCGAGAAAATGATCGAGGATGGCGATGAGTATGCAAAGATGATCTACGATGCAATGAGCTACAGCATCGCCAAGGATATCGGAAAACTTGCTGTAGTAGTATCCGGAGATGTTGACAGGATAATTCTGACAGGAGGTATCGCACGTTCTGATTATGTCTGCGATTACATTAAGAAGATGGTAGAGTTCATCGCTCCTGTTGAGGTAATGGCAGGTGAATTCGAGATGGAGGCACTTGCGGCCGGAGCACTTCGTGTACTTAGGGGTGAGGAAGAACTTCAGGATTTCGGAAAGATCGCTGAAGAATCAGTAGACAGACTGAGGATCGTACCTGGTGTAGAACCGGGAACAGCACCTGCAAAATATTTTGAATAAATAAAACTCAGAGACAGGTACCGGATATCCGGTACCTGTTTTTAATAGAAAACATAGGCCGAAACGATTGAAAACGGCTATATACCCGAGTAATATATTAACGATAATAAGTCTTTAATTTGGTACAGAGAGACCGACAAGATGAAACATAACAAAGGGATTATTTTGTCTTGTGGTGCGCACAAGATTTTTTTTATGTTTTATAAAGGCTGATCTGTTACAAAGGTTTTTCATCAGGAGGAGAAAAAACAATGAAAGATCAAGAAGCAATTTATGATGCTAAAAAACTCGGAGGCGGAAAGTGTGCGGTCCTCGGACTTCAGCACCTGTTCGCCATGTTTGGAGCTACAGTTCTGGTTCCTATTCTTACAGGACTGCCTGTAACTGCAACTCTGTTCTTTGCAGGACTTGCAACACTGTTCTGCCATGCAGTTACCAAGAACAAGATTCCTGTATTCCTGGGATCATCATTCGCATTCCTTGGCGGTTACTTTACAGTAAAGGGCCTCGGCGCAGATGCAGGATTATCTGATGTCGTTTCACTGAACTATGCATCCATCGGTGTTGCATGTGCAGGACTTCTTTATCTTGTACTTTCACTGATCTGCAAGCTGTACGGTTCCAAGAATGTAATGAAGTTCTTCCCACCTGTAGTAACAGGTCCTATCATCGTATCTATTGGACTGATCCTGTCACCTACAGCACTTAACAACTGCCAGACCAACTGGCCTATCGCACTCGTTGCCATCGTTACTGTTATCGTAGCAAACATCTGGGGCAAGGGCATGATCAAGATCATTCCTATCCTCCTTGGTGTAGTCGTTTCATACGCAGTTGCTGCTTTTACAGGTGGTTGTGACTTCTCAGCAGTTAAGGAAGCAGCATGGGTAGGACTTCCTATCGCATGGGATAGAACAGGACTTTCAGTATTCACATCAGGAAATCTTGACACAGGATTCCTCATCACATCGATCATTACTATCGTTCCAATCGCATTCGCAACAATGATGGAGCACGTTGGTGACATCTCTGCTATCGGCGGAACAGTTGGCAAGAACTTCATAGAGGATCCTGGTCTCCACAGAACTCTTATCGGAGACGGTGTAGGAACAGCAGTTGCAGCACTCTTCGGAGCACCTGCAAACACAACTTACGGCGAGAACACAGGCGTACTTGCACTGACTAAGGTTTATGATCCGTTCGTTATCAAGCTCGCAGCATGCTATGCTATCGTTCTTTCATTCTGCCCTAAGTTTGCAGCAATCATCACAGCAATGCCATCAGCAACTATCGGCGGCGTTTCCATTATCCTTTACGGAATGATCTCTGCTATCGGTATCAGAAACATGGTTGAGAATCAGACAAACTTCCAGGATACAAGAAACATCATCGTTGCAGCTCTTATCATCGGACTTGCTCTCGGAATCGAGTTCTCAGGATACCTCGGCTGTGGTATTTCACCTGAAGCAGGTAATGCTGCACACGGTGCTATCAGCTTCATGATCGGAAGCATGAAGATCTCACTCTCAGGACTTGCAGTAGCATCCATCGTTGGTATCGTACTGAATGCTATTCTGCCGGGAAGAGATGAGAAATTTGCAGATGATCCTAACAAGGATCTCGCATCTTCACTTGGTAAGTACTAATGAGAGTAAAAACTGAGTTAATGGACAAAGATTCCATGAGACGTGCACTCAAGCGCATGTCTCATGAGATACTTGAAAAAAACCGCGGTGCGGATGATCTTGTTCTGCTCGGTATCAGAAGAAGAGGCGTTCCACTCGCCAAAATGATCGCGGAGAATATCCGTGGCATCGAGGGCGTCGAGGTTCCTGTAGGAGAACTGGACATTACATTCTACAGAGATGATCTGACTATTGCAGATCCGAACAGTGAGGATCCTGTCATAAATTCGGCATCACCTGAGAACGTTCCGTTCGATATTGAAAAGAAGACTGTCGTTCTGGTAGATGATGTTCTGTTCACAGGAAGAACTGTTCGTGCGGCGCTTGATGCGTGTGCGACTTACGGAAGAGCAGCTAAGATACAGCTTGCTGTTCTGATCGACAGAGGACACAGAGAACTTCCGATAAGAGCCGACTACGTAGGAAAAAACATTCCTACATCACTATCTGAAAGGGTCAGTGTAGAGGTCGTGTCCATTGACGGAAATGAAAGTGTAAAACTAGTGGAAATGTAGTATACTAATGGGGACTGAAAAACGTCCCCGTTATTATTTTTTGGAGGATATCATGAGACAGAATTATGAGATCACAGAGTCAATTCCACTGCTTAACGAGCATGGCGATCTGACTGAGGCAGGATTCGCAAGACATCTTCTGCCTGTTTATGATAAGACAAAAGTAAAAGGCGGCTTTGCCAGACTCAAGGAGTGGGATTATTACTATATCGGCAATGACAGATTTGGAATTGCACTCACTATAGCAGATAATTCATACATGGGACTCGATTCATTCTCTTTCCTGAGCTTTGACGGCAAGGGCAGCCCTTACGGTTCAGGAAGGATGCTCGGTATGCCATGGGAGATCACCAAGAGCCCTATGCGTATTTTCCCTATGCTAAGAACAGGTCTGCCTGAGACTTCGGTAGAGGGCGTCACAGAGATCAGCGGCAAGGGGTATTTCCTTAAGTTCGAAGTTGTTGCAGGGAAGACAGGAACAGGCTCGGACAACGAGAGTTCGCATCGAGGAACGACTAGACATCTGACCGGACATATGGACAATTTCAGAGGAAACGAAGCCTTTGATATCGACATCATGCTTCTCGAGGAGCCGGATGAATCGATGGTCATCTGTACTCCTTTTGAGAAGGCCGGACATTTCTATTACAATCAGAAGATCAACTGCATGCCTGCAAAGGGCAGAGTAAGTATAGGAAGTGACACTTACGAGCTGGATCCTGCCACCTCGATGGGACTTCTTGACTGGGGCCGCGGAGTCTGGACATATCACAATACATGGTACTGGGGCAGTGCTTCAGGCAGGCTCGAGGACGGTTCGGATTTCGGATGGAACATAGGATACGGATTCGGAGATACAAGTGCTGCGAGTGAGAACATGCTGTTCTATAGAGGCAAGTCACACAAGCTGGGAGATGTAAAGTTCAATATCCCTATGAAGAAGGTCGGCGTAGGACTTGAGTCAGAAAAGAATGTTGAGGATTACATGAAGCCATGGACTTTCACAAGTGACGACGGAAAGTTTGAGATGGATTTTGTGCCGGTGATCGACAGAGCATCCTGCACTGATGTCAAGCTTATCAAAAGTGATCAGCATCAGGTGTTCGGAAAATACAGCGGCAAGGCGACTCTTGAGGACGGAACCATGATCGAGGTAAGAGACTTCATGGGTTTCGCTGAGAAAGTCGAAAATAAATGGTAAAGGAAAAGATATCGATGAGTGAGATCGACAAGAGCAAATTGGATGCTGCAAGGGAAAAGCTGTCATGCAGTATTGACGGATCCATACTGGACAAGTATGGCAAACCGGTAAGGCTGACAGAAATGACTACTGCCGGCGGATGAGGAGCAAAAATAGGACCGGGAGTCCTTTCAGATATTCTATCCGGACTGCCTAAGATCGCAGATCCGCGTATTCTTGTGGGATTCGAGAGCAGCGATGATGCCTGTGTATACAAGCTGAATGATGAGACTGCAATTATCAATACCATAGACTTCTTCCCGCCGATCGTAGATGATCCGTACACATTCGGACAGATAGCTGCAGCTAATTCGATGAGCGATGTCTATGCAATGGGCGGCGAGCCAAAACTGGCGATGAATCTGCTGACTTTCCCTAACTGCCTGCCGATCGAGGCTGTAAAGGCCATACTCGAAGGCGGAAATGACAAGGTCAATGAAGCGGGTGCGACCATAGTCGGAGGTCACAGCATCGAGGACAAGGAGCCTAAATACGGATTATCCGTGACGGGCTTTGCGCATCCTGACGATATTCTGTCCAACAGTGCAAATGAAGGCAATCTGCTTGTTATAACCAAGAAAATCGGAACCGGCATTCTGACAACAGCTGCCAAGGCAGATCTGCTGGATGCAGCAGAGTGCAGGGAGATGGAGAAAACAATGGCGTATCTCAACAAGTACGCTTATCTCGCTGTAAAAGGCCTTAGAGAAAGAGGCGGACAAGTCGACGGGTGCACCGATATTACGGGATTCGGTCTGATCGGCCATGCGGCAGAAATGGCAAAGGCGGGCAATGTGACATTGCAGCTTGACTGTAATGCTGTCCCTGTGTTTGACAGGGCATTGGAGATGGCTTCTATGGGTATCATACCTGCAGGTGCGTACAGGAACAGAGATTATACTGCCGGAGATGTCATCTCATGCATGGCAAAGGATCCTGACAGAGATCCGTCACTCAGAGCAAGGGTGGATTGCCTGTTTGATCCACAGACATCAGGCGGTCTGCTGATAGCCGTAAATGAAAAAGAAGTGAATGTGCTTACTGAACTGCTCCGTGAACAGGGGTGTGAAGCCGCAGTAATAGGTCAGTTCGTTCAGAAGACAGGCGATTATTTTATCGAATTAAGGTAAATGAAAAGAGGCTCAGGGCCTCTTTTTCATTTATTCATTAACTGTAATACTCTTAACATACTCTGCAAATGCAGCAGCTGTTGATGACAGGGAAGATCTCTTCAGATGTATCATGTAGAAATCACGCTCATCGCTGAAGCCTTCGATCTCTATCATCTGCAATCTGTCGGAGGAAAGTGAGCTTGCAACGTTTCTGGATACTATCGCAACTCCAAGTCCTGCTTCAACAGATCGGATTATCGAGTCAATGTCATTGAACAGTCCCGCTATCTCAAAAGCGGTCTTGTCGTATCCGAGTCTGGCTGCAGCATTTTCGAATGACTTGCGTGTGGCGGAACCGGTCTCTCGCCATATGAAAGGATAACTGATGGCTTCGGACATCGTGATACTGCTACTGATACCAAGCGAAGCAGGGGCGATCATGACGATCCTGTCTGAGCATACTTTGGTATACTCAAGCTCGTTGGAGTAAAGCTTCTCTCCGACAAAACCGATCTCTCCACGATGTTCGAGTATGTTATCTATAACACTCTGTGTATCCGACATGGTCACATAGTACTGGACGTTTTTATGCTCGTTTCGGAAAGCTGCAAGATACTCGGGCACGAAAGTCACGCCTGGAATAGACGAGGTCTGTATCTCAAGTATCCCGTTCAGATTGCTGTCCGATTTGCTGAGTGCTTCCTGTGCGCTGTTTCGGGCATTTATCATTTCAAGCGCATACTTATAGAAGGTCTCACCCTTGGCTGTCATTTTTACAGTTCTGCCGTTACGCTCCAGAAGCTTGGTGCCGAGTTCTTTCTCCAGATTGCTTATGTGTGTACTTATGGTTGGCTGCGTGAAGAAAGTAGCGTCAGCGGCTTTGCTGAAACTCTTGTACCTTACCACATTTACATATACTTCGATCTGCTTAAATTCCATTAGACCTCCGTTTAATCCATTCCGAGAAGTTGTACACGTGACAGGCTCTGGACCTGTTCGATCTCTTTGAGCATGTCATCCAGCAGATCAACATCATCGCCGAGCTCAAGTGTGATGACAACGTTAGCTTTGCCATCAACAGGCGGGTTCTGATTGATCGTCCAGATACTGTAATCATAGTTGGATATGATGCGTATCACGGTTGAAAGTACACCTACACGATGACTCATCATCATTGAGATGATAGCGTGTCGTCCCATTGATACCGTGCTCATGTCGCGCACCATGTCTTTGTATTTATAGTAGGTGCTGCGGGATATTCCGACCATGCGGACTGCCTCGCTTACATCCTTTGCCTGACCTTCGTCAAGAAGCTCGCGCGCCTCTGCAACTTTCTCACAGTACGAAGGAAGCAGGGATTTGTCTACTATCAGGTATTTGCCTTGCATAATATTCTCCTTGTTATCAGCTTTTGTCAATGAAGTATAGTTTTTATCTATAAGTCGTGATCAGTGCTGGGACTTGCTGATAACGTATTCCTTCATCTCGTCACATTCAATAACATCTGTATGACGTATCTCGCGACTGAAAATGTCTCTCAGTCCGGAAGGGATCTCTGCACCTGTGATCTCTTTGCATCTGAGCATGTTCTCATAGTCGGATGCTGCGGCTTCTTCTCCAAGAGCCTTGAGTACTGATCTGCAGAATTTGTATGGCGAAGCTGTTGAGAGGATCACATTTGCAGCAGTGTCGCTGCTGTCGAATTTCTCATGACAGTTCCATGCGATAGCAGTGTGTGTATCCATGAGGTAATGATGTTCTGCAAAGACATCACCGATCGCCTTTGAACCTTCCTCATCTGTTGCTGCAAGTCCGACAAAGACTTCGCGAATGCTACGGAGCTCTTCATCGCTTATCTGATACTCACCATTCTCGGAAAGTTCCTTCATGTATCTCTTGCTGTTTTCCTCGCCGCAGATGTAATAGAGCAGACGCTCAAGATTGCTTGAAACCAGGATGTCCATGGATGGGGAAGTTGTCTTGAAGAATTCACGCTTCCTGTCATAGTGACCTGTTTCAAGGAACTCGGTAAGAACATCGTTCATGTTAGATGCGCAGACGAGTGTTCCGACAGGAAGTCCCATCTTCATGGCAAAATATCCGGCCATTATATCGCCGAAGTTTCCTGTAGGAACAGTAAAGTTCACCTTATCTCCATCGCTGATCGCACCCATATCGAGCAGCTGTCTGTATGCTGCAAAATAGTACACTACCTGAGGAACGAGTCTTCCGATGTTGATGGAGTTGGCACTTGAAAGGCTTACACCTTTTGCTGGCTGCGGGATCTCTTTGAAAAGCTTCTTGACGCCTGTCTGTGCGTCATCAAAATTTCCCTTTACTGCAGTAGCCTGAGTGTTTGAACCCGGAGCAGTCACCATCTGAAGCTTCTGAGTTTCGGACACTCCGCCTTCAGGATAGAAAACGATGATCCTTGTTCCCGGAACATCACCGAAACCGCAGAGTGCGGCACTGCCGGTATCTCCTGATGTTGCTGTGAGGATAAGCGTCTCATCTGTAAAGCTGCACAGCTCTCTTGCCTTTGTCAGAAGGTTAGGGAGTGCAGAAAGAGCTACATCCTTGAATGCTGCAGTCGGTCCGTGATAAAGCTCGAGCACATAAGCGTCGCCGACTTTGCTGACAGGAGTGATCTCTTCTTTGGAGAACTTGTCCCTGTAGCTCTTTTCGACGAGGTCAATTATTGTTTCTTCACCATAGTCAGGGAAGAAGGTGTTCCAGACTCTTACAGCCATTTGTCTGAAGTCATAGCTGCTGCCTGCGTCACCGATAACATCGTGATAGTCCAGCCTGATGGCATCGAGATCATCCGGAATGTAGAGTCCGCCGTCAGGTGCCTGACCGTTAAGTATTGCCTGTGCTGAGGATACCTTGTGTTCTGAATTTCTTGTACTTATATATCTGATCATGTTGTCTCCCGATGAATCAGATTCTTGTTTTTATGTAAAAACAACAAGAATTGATTCAAATATTATTGAAAATTTGTTATCTGTATGGTACATTATGCACAGTCTAAATACAAGTGTTTTCGAATCGCGGACTTAAAAAAGAACAATGTCCGCGAAAAGGAGAAACACATCACGGACGATCATAAAGTACGTAATGAGAGGTCATTGAATGAAAATTGCAATAATGGGTTTTGGAACAGTCGGAAGTGGTGCATATGAGTCATTAAAGAATGTCTCTGATGTTGAACTCGTGCGTATTCTGGCAAGGCATGGCAGACCGGGGTATGAGGAGCTTGATGAAATGATCACTCCGAATATAGAGGATATAGTAAATGACGGGACTATTGATCTTGTAGTTGAGACCATCGGCGGTATTGAACCTGCCGCTTCATATGTTCTGGCATGTCTCAACGCAGGCAAGCATGTGGTCACAGCCAATAAGAATCTGATCAGTGCCCGCTTTGACGAACTGATGGCAGCTGCTGCGGCAAACGGAGTACAGCTTCGTTTCACATCTGCAGTCGGCGGTGGTATTCCATGGCTGCACAATCTGCTCAGAACCAGACGCTGCGACGAGATCATATCGATAAAAGGAATAGTAAACGGGACCTGCAACTATATTCTGGACTCGATGGCTGATAAAGGCGTGTCATTTGATGAGTGTCTGAAGATCGCTCAGGATCTGGGATATGCCGAGGCAGACCCAAGCTCGGATATCGAGGGCACAGATACGCTGAGGAAGACTGTGATCTCATCCAGACTTGCATTCGACACCACGATCACTGAAGGTGACATACCGTGTTACGGAATAGATACGATAGACAGCTGTGATATCACCTGGATGAAGGAAAAGGATCTTACATGCAAGCTCATGATGACGGCTCGTAATACCATGAAGGGCGTGACTGCGTGCGTTGAACCTGTTCTGCTGAGAAGCGATTCGCTTGAATCGGCAGTAAAGACCAATAACAATCTCATAACACTGACAGCAAAGAATCTCGGGACACAGAGCTTTTACGGCCAGGGCGCAGGATCGCTTCCGACCGGAGAGTCAGTGGTACATGACGTCATGGATATAAGGGATGGAGACAAGACGTATGCGGCATTCGGAGATACAGCCGTAAAGTGCTGCAAGGATACAGAGCTGCATCGTTACTATATAAGACATGACAGGATGTGTGAGCACATATCACCGCTCATCGATGAGCATGAAGAGCGGGAAGGTATCTTCTACTGCATCAGCAAGCCGATCACTACTGCTGAGATGCATGAGATCGGACATCACAGAAAAGAAAGGGGCAGGAAATTGTTTTTCGCAAGACTGCCGGAGGAATAAAGAATGAAAGTACTGAAATTCGGAGGCTCTAGCCTCAGTGACAGCGGACAGTTTGCCAAAGTCAGAAAAATAGTTGAATCGGATCCGTCGCGTGAAGTGGTAGTAGTATCGGCGCCGGGAAGAAGGAACTCCGGTGACAGCAAGATAACTGACCTGCTGTACCTTTGTCATGCACATCTTAAATATGATGTGGCATATGACCCAATTCTCGACATGATCAAGGCGAGATATGTTGAGATCAGAGACGCATGCGGCCTGAAGATAGATATCGCAGCGAAGATCGATGAGGCTTTCGCAAATGTTGACAAGAAAACGAGCGAGGATTATCTGGCTTCAAGAGGTGAATATTTCAATGCAATGCTGATGGCTGGATAGCTTGGTTTCAAGGTTGTCGATGGAGCTGAGTGGATGGTGTTCGACTATGACTGCCAGGTGAATTATGAGGAGTCGGAGAAGGCTCTCAGTGAGATATATGAGGTGTACCACAAGATCGTTACACCGGGATTTTACGGAGTACTGCCTAACGATGAGATCAGGGTTTTCTCGCGTGGAGGCTCGGACATTACCGGAGCGATCGCTGCCGCCGCTCTCAATGCAGAGGTATATGAGAACTGGACTGACGTTTCCGGAATACTGATGGTAGATCCTAGGATCGTTAAGGATCCTAAGACCATACTGCGTGTAACGTATGATGAGCTTCGCGAACTCTCATACATGGGTGCAGCCGTTCTTCATGAAGACACTATTCATCCTGTACGTGTGAAGGATATTCCGGTCAATATCAGGAATACCAATGCACCGGATGATCCGGGAACCATTATCAGAGAAAGTTTTGACGAAGAACTTGAAGTCGAGCATGAAAGATTTATCACCGGCATCACAGGCAAAAAGGATTTCTCGATCATTAACATGTCCAAGGACAGCATGGGAGAGGCCAAGATCGGCCTGCTTCGCAAAGTGCTGGAGATCTTCGATCGTTTCAATATCCCTGTAGAGCAGATCCCGAGCAGCGTGGACAGCTTCTCCATCGTGGTTCCGAGTGCTTCCATTGAGAAGAAGAAATATGAGCTGATGTCAACTCTCAGAGAGGAGACTAACGTTGATGAGTGCGAACTGAGTGAAGGACTCAGCCTTATCTGCATAGTCGGCAGACAGATGGCTTACAGGACGGGCATTTCGGGAAAGATATTCAAGGCACTTGGAGAGAACAAGGTCAACATACGTACGATCGAGCAGGGCTCGGATGAGATCAATATCATGGTAGGTGTATTTACTGAGGACTTTGAGAAAGCGGTAAGCATACTCTACGAATCATTTGCAAAATAAAAACATAAGGAGTTCAAAATGAAAAAATATAATGTCGGTATTATGGGTGCAACAGGTGCAGTAGGGCAGCAGATGATAGCTGTTCTGGCAGAGAGAAACTTTCCGGTGGGAGAGCTGAGATGTCTGGCAAGTGAAAGATCAGAGGGCAAGACTCTCAATACACCTTTCGGTGACGTCGTGATCCGCAAGACCTGTGAAACAGCATTCGAAGGACTTGATATCGTTCTGGGCGCAAGCGAGAATGATGTTGCCGAAGCGATGGCTCCTTATATCAAAAAAGCTGGAGCTGTATTCGTGGACAACTCAAGTGCGTTCAGACTTTATCCTGATGTTCCGCTTGTTGTTCCTGAGATCAATCCTGAGGATGCGCTCAAGCATAACGGAATTATCAGCAATCCTAACTGCTCAACTATCATCACTCTTGTTGCGATCAATGCTATAAACAAGCTGTCTGAGATAAAGGGACTCTATGCTTCTACATATCAGGCAACGAGCGGTGCCGGAGCAGCCGGACCTCGTGAGATGTTTGAGCAGTCAAAGGCTATTCTGAACGGAGAGACTGAGGTCGAGTCTAAAGTATTCCAGCATCAGATAGCATTCAATCTTATTCCGCAGATCGGCGGATTCGGTGAGAACGGATACTCCAGTGAGGAGATGAAGCTCCAGAATGAGGGCCGCAAGATCATGCATCTACCTGAAATGAAGGTATCCTGCACATGTGTAAGAGTTCCTGTTGAGAGATCACATGCTATCAGTGCATGTGTGATCACTGAGGACAAGCTGGATCTCGATGCGGTAAGAGCAGCGATCGCAGAAGCTCCTGGATGCAAGCTTTGTGACAACGGAGAAGCACACGAGTATCCGATGCCTATATGGACATCCGGACAGGATATTGTTTATGTAGGCAGGATCAGAAGAGACCTGGTAAACGAGAACGGTATCAATCTCTGGTGCTGTGGCGATCAGGTAAGAAAGGGAGCTGCAACAAATGCTGTTCAGATCGCAGAGCTGCTGATCGAAAAGTAGCATCGATATTAAACTGATGTAAATAAAACATGCCGTGAGGGCAGATCCTCACGGCATGTTTTTGTTATATTTCGTTTATCTGACGATTGACGCTGCAACCGCATCCCAGCTGATGCGTGATGTGTCCGGGCGTGCGGCTTCGCCGCACGTGCCGCATGACAGATCTTCGATCGCGGCACCGAGAATTTCCTTCAGATCCTTCTTGAAATTCTCGCGCCCGGACCTTGTCGGCACATCAACAGCTTCCATTTCCGGCATTGGTATGTAGCGTACATTCGGATCACTTACATTTTTATTGATCCAGTCCCTGGTTCCCGGAATATCCGTGCTGATCGGCAGCATTCCGCTGGCCATCGCCTCTATAAGCACCAGGGGGAGACCTTCGTAGAACGAAGGCAGCACGAAAATATCACTGCTTCTGAATATCGCAGCCAGCTCGGATTGCGGTACCTGTCCGCGATACTTTATATTCTCCGGAAGCTTTTCAAGTTTCGATCTTATGCTTTCATCCTGGCATCCGCCTGCAAGCACTGCTGTATATTCATGCTCGCTGCTTAGCTCTTCCAGAACTTCCAGCAGTTCGGGAACTCCCTTTGCATCGGACATCTTGCCGGCGTAGCTGATGCGGACCGGCTCATCGTCCGAACGCTCAATGCGGCCATCCGTATTGAAAAGGGCCGCATTATAGCCGCTGCCAATAACGAAGGTCTTATCTGCACACTCCTCGCCGAACAGCCTGTATATCTTCTCCTTCTGTTCATCGTGCAGAGCAAATATCCTGTCAAGAGCTGCGATCTCGGGACGTATTCTGTCCTGCAGATGAGTGCAGTTGATGAACTGCCTCAGATCGGAGCCATGGCACAGACCATATACTGTCATGTCGGGATACCTCTTTCTTACCATGGATGTAAGAAGGAAGAGATGATGACATAGGATGATGTCCGGTCGGAACTCACTGACTGCACTGTCTACAGCACAGATGAAAGAGTTTTCGAATTCTCTGATCATGTTATCAGTCAGTTCGCGATATCTTGTCGAAGGATACGGCATGGTATCTGACATTCCGACGATCGGGTAGCTGATGAGAGAAGCTGCTTCACATGCCTGCATCTCGTCATTTTTCTCATGCGAAAAAAGGACAGGGTATACATTTACCCCGCACGGAAATGATACACTGTCATCCGGATACAAGCCGCAGACAACAGCCTGCTCGTGACCCGTTTTGTCAAATGAATTGACGAGTTCTGTAAGATATGTTCCACTGCCTGTTGAATGTGGTTTTTGTGCTGTAATACTCAAAATTCTCATGCTTTTATTATTCATAAAAAACAAAAAAGTGCAAGTTTATTATCTTGCCAAATCTTCACAAAAGTGTATAATTGTAGCAACAACTATTGCTGGAAGGACACTGTGGAAGAAAGCTGACTCTGTACGGGTTCAGCGATTTTTTTTGAGAAAGGTGTAACGTGGAATTATTTTACGAAGCTGACAAGACATTCGACGAGATAATGAACGAAAAGAAGAACTATGTCTTCATCGGTGAGGCCGGAAGCGGTAAGAGCGAGATCGTTCTTAATGTCGCTGTTAAGCTTGCGGAGCGCACAGGAAAACATGTTGATTTGTTCGACATGGACCAGACAAAGCCGCTATACAGATCACGTGACATGGCCGAGGAATTCAAACGCAGAGGAGTAAGCATTCATTATCAGGATCAGTATCTGGATGCGCCTACTCTGGTCGGAGGTGTTGCGGTGTCTCTTCAGGATGATTGTTATACATTGCTGGATATTGGAGGCGGACAGCAGGCGGCAAAATTTGCCGGTGCATACAACCATTTGCTGAGCCGCGAAGATTCTGTGCCTGTGTATGTAATTAATCCATACAGGCCTTGGACCAGGAGCATCGAGTCGATAGACGGGACCATGTCACATATTCTTAGTTCTATCAGACTCGACCATATATACATGCTCTGCAACCCTAATCTGGGTTACACAACTACCGTTAATGAATTCATTGAGGGTCTGAACAGAACGGATGAACTGCTTGAGGGCATCACTACAGTTAACAGTGCGTGCGTTCGCAGGGATATTTATGAGGAAGCAAAGCAACTTACGGATAAGACTTTGATACCTATTGATCTGTTCCTGACTTACGAATGGGTTGATTGAAAAAGGAGGATAAACAATGGCAAGAATTGAGATTAACACTGAATCCTGTAAATCCTGCTCATATTGTGTTATATCCTGTCCTAAGAAGGTCATTGAGATCGGTGAGAAGGTTAATTCAAAGGGTTACCTTTACGCTGTAGCTGCAAGACCTGAGGATTGCATCGGATGCGCAATGTGCGGACAGATTTGCCCGGATGCGGCAATTGAGGTATGGAGATAACAAGGAGGAAAATTATGGCAGATCGTGTTTTCATGAAGGGCACCGAAGCAATCGCTGAGGCTGCTACAAGAGCGGGTTGTCGTTTCTTCGCGGGTTATCCTATTACTCCGCAGAACGAGATCCCTGAGTATTTTGCAAGAAGAATGCCTGAAGTAGGCGGAACCTTTGTACAGGGTGAGTCTGAGGTTGCATCAGTAAACATGCTTTACGGTGCTGCATCAACAGGTATCAGAGCCATGAGCTCATCATCATCATGCGGTATCTCTCTCTACAGTGAGGGAGTTTCATACTGCGCATCAGCACGTATTCCTATGGTATACGTAAACGTTCAGAGAGGCGGCCCTGGAATCGGAGCTATCCAGCCTGCACAGCAGGACTACCTGCAGGCAACAAAGGCTTCCGGAAACGGCGGTTTCAGAATGATCGTATTCGCACCTTCCACAGTTCAGGAATGTGTAGATATGACTTATGAGGCATTTGACCTCGCATTCAGAGATGAGAACCCTGTTCTCGTACTGACAGACGGAGTTATGGGCACAATGATGGAGCCTGTAGTACTTCCTCCAATGAAGTCAGACGAAGAACTCAAGGAGCTCAGAGATGCTTACAAGCACAGAGCTATTATCGGACACCCTCTCGGACAGCAGGCATACTGCAGACCTGGTTCAGTAGGAACAGGCCAGGAGGAAGTAAACAAAGAGGCTGTTAAGCTCTATGCAACATGGGATAAGGACATTCGCGTAGAAGAGTATATGATGGAAGATGCTGAGATCGTTTTCGCAGCATACGGAATTTCAGCTCGTATTTCAAGAGCTGTTATCAAGGAGCTGAGAGCTCAGGGTGTTAAGGCCGGAATGATCAGACCTATCACAATTTCACCATTCCCTTATGAGACATTCAAGAACCTTGACTTTAACAGAGTTAAGGGAATTCTCGATGTAGAGATGTCTATTCCTGCACAGATGAGATGGGATCTTGACTATGCAATTCAGGGCGCTTGCCCAATTAAAGAGTGCCTGAGATCAGGCGGACAGCTTCTGACTAACGATCAGGTTATGAAGGCAGCTCAGGAATTAATTAAGGAGGTGCTCTAATGGCTGAAGAGAAGAAAGTTTATTCAAGAACTAAAGGAATCATTGACGGTGCAGTTTCCGGATTCTGTCCTGGATGCATGCACAGTACTATTCATAAGCTTATCGGAGAAGCAGCTGAGGATCTCGGCAAGCTCGATAAGCTCGTAAGAGTTGAGGGTGTAGGCTGCTGCGGACTCGGACAGTTCTATGTAACTTGTGACGAGACTATCGCTGCTCACGGAAGAGCTTGCGCAGTAGCAACGGGAATCAAGAGATCATCCCCGGATTCACTTATCTATACATATCAGGGTGACGGAGACCTCGCAGCTATCGGTCTTGCTGAGACAATGTCTGCTGCAAACAGAGGAGAGAACTTTACTGTTATCTTCGTAAACAACGGTATTTACGGAATGACAGGTGGTCAGATGGCTCCAACAACTCTGCTTGGCATGAAGGCTACTACTGCTCCACAGGGAAGAAAAGCTGAGGAGCACGGATACCCAATGCACATGTGCGAGATCCTTAACCAGCTGACAGCTCCATACTATCTGGAGAGAGTTTCCTGCGATACTCCACAGAATGTTATCAAGACTCGCAATGCCATCAAGAAGGCTTTCCAGTATCAGCTCGAGGGAAAGGGCTTCAGCATGGTAGAAATCGTTACTTCTTGCCCAACTAACTGGGGTCTTAGCACACTTGATTCCCTGGATTTCCTGAGAGATAAGATGTTCACAGAATATCCTCTCGGAGTATACAGAGATAAGGGCGCAGAGAAATAGGAGGTAGCAGAATGGAAAGAAATATTATGATGGCCGGATTCGGCGGCCAGGGAGTTATGACAATGGGTAAGCTGCTTGCTGAGGCTACTTCACAGGCAACAGACCTTGCTGTTACATTCTTCCCTTCATACGGTGCTGCCATGAGAGGCGGCACAGCAAACTGCTTCGTTGTTATTTCTGATGACGAGATCGGAGCACCTGTAAGCTATAGCCTTGAGGACCTTATCGTTATGAACGGACCTTCACTCCACGCTTTCATCAACAATGTAAAGCCGGGTGGCAACCTGTTCATCAACAGCACTATCGTTACAGATCCTATCGAGAGAGACGACATTACTGTTATCGAGGCTCCTGTTACACAGATGGCTATCGACATGGGCAACGAGAGAGCTCTCAACGTCATCATGCTCGGAGTATATGTAGGCTTTACACAGGCAGTTCCTGAGGAAGTAATCATCAAGGGTATCGAGCACAAGTTCGAGAAGAAGCCTAAGCTCATCGCACCTAACGTTGATGCATTCCAGAAGGGCCTGGAGATTGGAAAAGCAGCAAGAAAGTAATTGTTAATCTGAAAACCAATTGATAATCCATAGAAGAGAGGACCACACCGCATGATGTGATCCTCTTTTTATTGAATAATAACTGTGCATGGGATATAATCACTATGTATGTACAGGAGGTGCGACATGTTTACAAAACAGGTAAAAGTATTAGATGCACACACTAAAGAAACAAAGATCGTTGCAGGAACTCTTGCAGCTCTCCTTACTGCGGTTTCTGCGTTTGCGATCGCAACTCAGAATCTGGTCAAATCAATAAAAGCTGACGACGATAACGATCGTAGCTGGTAAATAATACAACAGCTCTCATTTGAGCGGGAAGGCAAAACAATGGAAAACAAAGGAAAATTCTACATCACAACACCTATTTATTATCCAAGTTCAAATCTGCACGTTGGACATACATACTGCACAGTCATGGCAGACGCAATGGCAAGATTCAGACGAATGCAGGGTTATGATGTTAGATTCCTTACAGGAACTGATGAACACGGTCAGAAGATACAGACTCTTGCTGAAGAGAAGGGAGTTACACCTCAGGCTTATGTTGACGAGGTAGTAGCCGGGATCAAGGAACTCTGGAAGACAATGGAGATCAGCTACGATGACTTCATCAGAACAACAGAGGAACGTCACGAGACACGTGTACAGCAGATCTGGAACAGAATGTATGAAAAGGGCGATATCTACAAGGGCAAGTACGAGGGAATGTACTGCACTCCATGCGAGTCGTTCTGGACTGAATCACAGCTGGTAGACGGCAAGTGCCCTGACTGCGGAAGACCTGTAGTCAAGGCTGAAGAGGAAGCATATTTCTTCAAGCTGTCCAACTATGCACAGAAGATACTTGATCTCTATGAGGAGCACCCTGAGTTCCTCCAGCCGGAGACAAGACGTAATGAGATGAAGGCGTTCATCAACCAGGGTCTCGAGGATCTCTGCGTATCAAGATGCACCTTTGACTGGGGCGTTCCGGTACCGAATGATCCAAAGCATGTAATGTACGTGTGGGTAGATGCACTGTCCAACTATGTAACAGCACTCGGCGGTCCTGAGGATACAGAACTGATGGGCAAGTACTGGCCTGCAGACTACCACCTGGTAGGCAAAGAAATCGTAAGATTCCACTCGATCATCTGGCCGGCAATGCTGATGTCAGCCGATCTGCCGCTGCCTAAGCATGTTCTCGGACACGGCTGGCTGCTTCTTGGCGGAGAAAAGGTATCAAAGTCCAAGGCTGCCAAGGGTCTTGACGTAGTTGATCCTGTTATCCTGATCGAGCGTTACGGCATAGATGCTCTCAAGTATTTCCTCCTGAGAGAATACACATTCGGACAGGATGGAAACTTCAACAATGAGGTAATGCTCAAGAGAATGAACTATGATCTGGCTAATGACCTCGGAAACCTCGTTTCCAGAACTGTATCCATGATAGAGAAGTACTGCGGCGGAGTTATTCCTGCAGCAGCGATCGAAGACGATTTCGATAAGGACCTGAAAGCGATCGCTGTAGGAGCACGCGAAAAGGTCGAGGCCGAGATGGACAAGTTTGCATTCAACATGGCACTTGAGGAGATCTGGGTAGTTGTAAGAAGAGCCAACAAGTATATTGATGAGAAGGCACCTTGGGTACTTGCCAAGGATGAGTCTAAAAAGGCTGAGCTTGACACAGTAATGAAGAACCTTGCTGAGGCTATCAGAGTTGTCAGCGTCCTGATCTATCCATTCATGCATACAACATCTGATGAGATCAGAAAGCAGATCGGACTTGAGGGAACAGAGACCGTATGGGATGATGCTCTCGTATTTGACCTGATGGAAGGCGTTAAGGTCTGCAAGGGCAATGCAATATTCCCTAGAATCGATATCGATAAGGAGCTTGAGATCCTTTCCGGAATTGCTGAGGAGATCGCAAAGAAGAAAGCAGCAGCAAGTGCAGATCCTGTTGAAAAGGCAATACTTGAATCCAAGCCGCTTGAGCTCAAGGACGAGATCGTATATGACGATTTCGACAAGATGGACTTCAGAGTAGGAACCATCCTTAAGGCTGAGAAGCATCCTAAGGCAGACAAACTGCTCGTTTTCCAGGTGAAGATGGGAACTGAGGTAAGACAGGTCATCTCCGGAGTGGCTGATTCATACAAGCCTGAAGAAATGGTAGGAAAGAAGGTCGTAGTTGTAGCCAACCTCAAGCCGAGACAGCTCAGAGGAATGGAATCATACGGAATGCTTCTCTTCGCTGACGGTGAAGATGGAAAGAGCATTGTAGTTACAACTGATGCACCGGACGGATCGGTGGTTTGCTAATATGTTATTTGACGCACATACACATCTTAATTTTGAACAGCTGAGTGATGAAGAACGCCTTGGTCTCGCACGCGAGATCGAGGCGTCCGATTTGTCATGCATAATTGACGTGGGCGATTGTGTCGAATCGTCAGAACAGGCACTGAAGGATGCGGAAAACTACGACTGGTGCTACGCGGCAGTCGGAATACATCCTGATCATGCTTCTGCATATACTGATGCAGATATTGATGAGATCCGCAGGATGGCGGCTCATCCCAAGGCGGTGGCGATAGGAGAGATCGGTCTGGATTTCTATTACGGCAAGGACGATCAGGAGGAGCAGCAGGAGCTGTTTCGCAAACAGGTCAGACTGGCTGTAGAGCTTGGAATGCCGATAATGATACATTCAAGAGATGCACATCAGCTGACCATGGACATTCTCGTGGAAGAGGGCGCATTCAGTGAAGCCAGAAAGAAACAGTTCCCACCAAGACCGGCTGTGGGAGTCGGAAGTGCCGAGGATGCGAGAGTGCAGCTGCACTGCTTCAGCGGCTCGCCTGAACTGGCTGAGGAATACATTAAAATGGGAGCTACTATTTCTCTTGGAGGTCCTGTCACTTTTAAGAACGGCAAGAAGGCCGTGGAAGTTGTAAGAAGGATCCCGATCGAATACATCATGTCTGAGACAGATGCTCCGTACATGGCACCTGAGCCGCTCAGAGGAAGACCTAACAAGCCTCAATATGTTGAGCATGTTGTTCGGAGGATGGCATTGCTCAAGGACATGACTTATGAAGAGACAGCTGAGATATTGAAAAAGAACGCGGAAAGGTTTTTCGGAATATGAAAAATAACGTAATTGACAGGATAATAGACAGCGGAATGATCCATCCGGGTTCTGCAGTCATCGTTGGATTTTCGGGCGGACCTGATTCGCTCTGTCTTCTGCACGCACTTGTACAGATCCAGGAACCGTATGAACTGGCTATCATACCGGTGCATGTTAATCACAAACTGCGTGCTGCAGCTGATGCAGAAGCGATGAATGCCGCAAGGATATGCGAACGTTTTGACCTGGAGTGCCAGATGTTTGAAGCGGACTGCGCAGGCCTGGCAGAGGACCTTAAGATCTCAACAGAAGAGGCAGGACGCAAGATAAGATATGAGGTCTTTGACGATGTTGCAGCTCAGCTGGAGCAAGAAGGCTTTGAACGCGAAAATATCTGTATCGCCCTTGCACATAATGCGGATGACCAGAGCGAGACAGTGCTGTTCAGGCTTCTCAGAGGGACGGGCATGCACGGACTGGCAGGAATCCCTTATGTCAGACCTTCGAACAACGGGTTCATGATCATACGCCCGCTTCTTGAAGTGCCGAGAGATGATATCGAGGAGTACATTCGAGAGAACAAGCTGCATCCTAACATTGACGAATCCAACAAGGGTACGGATTATACGCGCAACAAGATCAGAAATGAGCTGATCCCGTATCTTGAGAAAAATTATAATCCGAATATCAGACAGGCGCTGAGACGTTTTGCTGAGATCGCAGATTGCGATGATACATTCCTGACGGACATCGCGCTCAGCGAGTGTGACGAAATACTGACCAGAGATGAGGTAAACGAGGCGATCTATCTGGACATCTCCGAAGCGAAGGAATATCCGGTGCCTGTAAACACCCGTATTATCTCGGCAATATTGACGAGTCTGGATCTGGAGGCAAGGGTCACATACGATCTTGTATTGTCGATCCTCAAGCTTATATACTCCGACAATCCGTCAGCTGTGCTTGATCTTCCGGAGGGCAACAAGGCTATTCGGGAATATGACAAAATAACATTTACAGCCAATGATGCACTGATAAATGCAAGCGGCCTGAGTGAACATCCTGAAGACATGTACATCCTTGAGTCGCAGATAATGAAGATAGGGGAATTTCGCGAGATCCGTGACGGCAGTTTTGCGGCATTCGACTTTGACCTGTTCAACAGGAGCTATCCGGGGAAAGCAGGCGATATAGAGCTCCGCACTCGCAGAGAAGGCGACTATATCGCGATAAACGGTGGCAAAAAGAAGATACAGGACCACTTTGTGGATTCCAAGGTAAGAAAAGCTGCCAGGGGAAGCATCCTGATGGTATGCATTGGCAACGAAGTATTGTGGATACTGCCAAGCGAGGAATTTTCAAATGAGAGAGAGCGTGAAAAGGGTAAGTTTTCACAAAACTTTCATATTAATGATGCCACTGAGAGGGTCTTATTCCTTGAAGTAAATGCAGAAATATGATAAAATTTGTGTCTAGAACACAAAAAAGACATGTAATATAGTCGAATATTTATATAAGAAAGGAAAACAGTATTGAAAAGAGGACGTGGAATAATCACCTATCTTTTGATTTTCGCACTGGTTTGGGCAGGCGTTTCCTTCGCAAGAACTCTCAGCCAGGAACCAACCAAGGAAGTCAAATTTTCTCAGTTTACCAATCATCTTGGTAAAGGTACATATGAAAAGATAAGTATTAACGACAGAGAACTTGCCGGAACGACCAAGGAAGGCGAGATCGAGATCGCTTACGCACCTTCGCTGCTCGAGATCGACTGGATGGAGCAGAACATCCTTTATCCGATGCTGGAGGAAGGCAAGATAACACTGGAAAGCAAACGACCTGAGAGTCAGTATAGCCTGATCAACATGCTGCCTACTATTCTCATGATTATTGCCATGGGCTTCCTGCTCTACTTCATGATGAGTCAGGGCGGCAACAAGCAGGCGTTCCAGTTCGGGAAGAACAGAGCAAAGCTATACAGAAATACAGGTAAGGCTATCACATTCAAGGATGTTGCAGGTCTTGAAGAGGAAAAGCAGGAACTTTCAGAGATCGTTGACTTCCTGAAGAACCCTGCAAAGTATACCAAGCTTGGCGCAAGGATACCTAAGGGCGTGCTTCTGGTAGGCCATCCGGGAACAGGTAAGACATACATTTCCAAGGCAACAGCCGGAGAGGCAGGAGTACCGTTCTTCACTATCTCCGGATCTGATTTCGTGGAGATGTTCGTCGGAGTCGGCGCATCCAGAGTAAGAGACCTTTTTGCAGAAGCTAAGAAGAATGCACCGTGCATCGTGTTTATCGATGAGATCGACGCAGTAGGAAGACGCAGAGGCGCAGGACTTGGCGGCGGAAATGATGAGAGAGAGCAGACACTCAACCAGCTCCTCGTCGAGATGGATGGTTTTGACGGCAATCGCGGTATCATCATTCTGGCAGCAACCAACAGGCCTGACGTTCTTGACCCTGCACTGCTCAGACCGGGCAGATTCGACAGACAGATCGTTATCGGTATGCCGGATATCAAGGGAAGAGAAGAGATATTCAGACTTTATACCAAGAACAAGCCTCTTGATAAGGATGTTTCACCTGAGATCCTTGCCAAGAGAACACCTGGTTTCTCGCCTGCAGATATTGAGAACCTCATTAATGAGGCAGCACTTCTGACTGCAAGACGTAACGGAACCAAGATCAGAATGGATGAGATCGAAGAGGCGACTACCAAGGTAATGGCAGGACCTCAGAAGAAGTCCAGAGTTATCTCTGATGCGGAAAAGAAACTGACAGCATATCACGAAGCAGGACATGCCATTGTTATGAGGGCAACTCCTAATTCGGATCCTGTTCATCAGATAACTATCATTCCTAGAGGAATGGCAGGCGGATTTACAATGTGGCTGCCTGAAGAAGACAGATTTTTCGAGACAAAAGGCCGCATGGTGGATACAATCAAGCATCTCCTTGCCGGAAGAGTTGCAGAGGAACTCAAGCTTGAGGATATTTCCACAGGTGCAAGCAACGACCTGGAGAGAGCAACTGAGATCGCAAGAGAGATGATCACAAAATACGGTTTCAGCGAGAAGCTGGGTCCTGTATCCTTCAGTTCAAATGATGAAGTATTCCTTGGAAGAGATTTCTCAACAAGACAGAACATCTCCGATGAGGTCGCTTCCGAGATAGATCACGAGATAAGAGATCTGCTTGAGTCGTGCTACAAGGAAACAAAGAAGATCCTTAACGATAATGATGAGGCTTTCGAAAGAGTTGCTCAGGCACTGCTCCTTGTTGAAACTATTGACGGCGATCAGTTCGAGAAACTCTTCACAGGTGAGGTCACACCGGAAGAGCTTGCAGAGGAGATCGAGAAGGAAAACAAGGCTATCGAGCGCAAGAATAAGAAAGAAGCTGCTGAAAGTAGAAGACTCGAGGAGAAGGCTCGCAAGGAAGCACAGGAAAAGCTTAGACAGTTTGAGCATGATTACGGCGAGAACTATGTGAACCGTGACATGTACAGAGAGCTGGAAGAACAGAAAGCTGACGTTGAAGAAGACAGAGTCGGATACGAAGAGTATAAAAGAGCAACAGCAAAAAAAGAAGATAAGGACGAAGACTAATGAAGATAACAGTTGGAGATTGTCTTAAAATGGATGCCTTCAAGGGATGCAGTGTTCTGACAGGCAGGAAGCACATGGGACGTCGCGTCCGCACTGTTTCCGTGCTTGATGAAGACGATCTGAACATGGGCGTAGAGAGAAACGGTGTGAAGGACCAGATGGTCATCACGCATCTGTGGAACAGCAGAAATGACATAGATGCACAGGTCGTAGCCGTAAGAGCTCTCGGTGCCAAAGGCATAGCTGCACTGGTAATATATCTCAATGACAGAGGCATCAGGAGTGTGGATGCAGATGTTATTGCTGCGGCAGAGGAATCCGGACTGGTCATCATCACAATTGATGATGACGGAAGTGTTACTTATTCCATGCTGATTGAGCAGGTATTTGACAAGATACTCTACGGACACAACTATAGTGATAACATCCTGAATA
Organism: Mogibacterium sp.; assembly: GCA_024403055.1. Taxonomy (GTDB): domain Bacteria; phylum Bacillota; class Clostridia; order Peptostreptococcales; family Anaerovoracaceae; genus Crickella. Next base: position 25,432 of record JAKSSO010000001.1, read on the forward strand.
ATACCATTTACCATCTACTCAACTTTGAGAAGCACAGCAGTTTTCCGGTCGCACTTAAGAAGGCGGCAGTAGCTAACAACTATCAGTTTGTTCTCATGACAGAGGAATTTAATCCTATTCTCACTATCGAGACCAGACATATCATCTCGATCGATGACGCCATCAGGATGGCAAGACAACAGGATGCTTTCAAGCCGGATGTTTTTTCCAAGGTCAATATCGAGGGTATCGTGACTTACTGGGGCTATATCAACATAGAGGATAAGAAGTATATCCTTGTCATTGTTGACAATGATGATAATTACTCAGCTACTGAGATGAAGAAACTGGCTGAGATTATTGAGCTGGCTATCGGAATGTGGAAATATACGCCGGAAAGAGATTCCCGCGCCGAATTTATCAAATCGGCAGCAAGAGGCGACCTGTCATTCTGCTATACATTGCTTGAAGAGGCAGGTCTTAAGGGCATGCAGTTCTCGAGCATAGTATATGCAAGGTCTATTATCGACGATTCCTTCTTCAATATTCTTGAGAGATACAGGAATGAATACGGATTTAATGTTCTGTATCATCATGACGGAGTTGATGCGTACTGCATCATATATGACGAAGCCGGCGTCGAAAGAGGCGTTGAGATCAAGAACGCCTGCCTTGACATGTACGAGGAGTTGAAGAGCGGACGTAAGGATATAAGGATATTCCATGTTACCGGAATAGAAAGACTTGATGCCGTTACAGAAGGTTTCAAAATGATAAACAAGACATCGGCATATGTTGAGACTATTTTCCCTTATAAAAGGGTCTTCTCCAAGTATGAGATGGCAACTGCGTGCGACTGTGTAAGTCTTTCAACGAACGGATTCGCAGCAAAGAAGATATATCTTGATCTTCTCGAGCCGTTCGAAAGAGAAGTATCTGAGAACAAGGGAAAGATGCTCCTTGACACACTGGCAACATTTGTCCTTGATGCAGGAATGAACAGCAACAAGACAGCTGAATTCATGCAGATACACAACAATACTGTTCAGTACAGACTGAAGAGGATCAATGAGATACTTGGTGCCGACATGACTGCCAACAGGATCATACCGGGTCTTACAATGGCACTTGCACTGAAGAGACTGGAGGTAATGTAATGCTGCTGGCTATTGATGTAGGTAATACCAATATTGTTTTCGGTATCTTCAATGATGAGACCATGCTGGAGAGCTGGAGACTGGCAACAGATAACAAGAGATCAGCAGATGAGTATGGAATACTTTTTGACATGATGATCCGTCAGGGCGGTTTTGATCCTGAAGATGTGGATGACATCATCGTTTCGTCAGTTGTTCCGTCCCTTCTCTTTACTTTGCAGCACATGTGTCTGAAATATTATGATAAGACACCTATCGTGGTTGAGACCGGCATCAAAACGGGTCTCAAGATAAAATATGATGATCCGAGACAGATCGGTGCGGACCGTATCGTTAATGCGGTAGCTGCATATACGAAATACGGCGGCAACCTGATCATTATCGATTTCGGAACAGCAACTACTTTCTGCTGTGTAACAGCGGAGGGAGACTTTATCGGAGGCGCCATTGCGCCGGGCATGAAAACCAGTGCTGCAGCACTATTCGAGCATACAGCCAAGCTGCCTAATGTAGATCTTGAGATCCCGGGCAGATTCATATGCAAGAATACGACAGAATCAATGCAGTCCGGACTTATCTACGGACACATGGGGTTCACCGAGCACATGGTAAGCGGAATGAAGCAGGAGATGTGTCAGGAACTCAACTGCGATCCTGAGGACATCAAAGTTATCGCTACAGGAGGCATGGCCACGATGGTAGAGAGCGGTGTAGCCTGCATCGATGTCATTGACAGAAGACTTACACTTGATGGCCTGAAGATCCTGGCAGATAAAAATAAGGGCCAGAACAAGAAGAGAGTTCTGCAGGATTAGCGGATGACGGATAATAATAAAAGTATCAGAATAGCCGGCGTTGAGATCGCAAGTCCATGGATACTGGGACCTCTGGCCGGCATAACAGATGCGTCCATGCGTACCTTATGTGAGGAGCAGGGCGCTTCACTCACATATACGGAGATGGTCAGCTCCAAGGGGCTGTACTACGGAGACCGCAAGACACCCGAACTGACTTATATTCCTGAAAATGCAGGACCGACAAGCATACAGATATTCGGAAGCGAGCCTGATATCATGGCGGTGGCCGCAGAAAAGCTCAACGCTCTCAGGCATTCGTTCCTTGATATCAACATGGGATGTCCTGTTCCAAAGGTCGTCAGAAACGGTGACGGTTCCGCACTGATGCAGGATCCGGAACTTGTATACAGGGTAGTTCGTGCCACAAGCTCTGCTTCGGACAAGCCCGTGACGGTCAAGATAAGAGCGGGATTTACCCTCGAAACGATCAATGCTGTTGAAGTTGCTCAGGCAATTGAGTCGGGCGGAGCGGCGGCAGTGGCTGTTCACGGCAGGACGCGTTCACAGTACTATAGCGGTAATGCAGACTGGAATGTGATAAGAGAAGTAAAGAATGCCGTATCTATCCCGGTGATCGGCAACGGAGATGTGTTCTGTGCGGAAGACGGAATGAGAATGCTAGGGGAGACGGGTTGCGATGCTGTAATGATAGCACGTGGAGCACTTGGAAACCCATGGATATTCCGAGAACTGGATGCAGCATTCAAAGGTGAAACGATCCCTGAATCGGCAGACCCTGCAGAGAGGATAGCTACCATGCAGAGGCATCTGGACATGCTTCTTGAACTTAAGGGTGAACGAATCGCCATTCCTGAATTCAGGAAGTTCGTTGTATGGTATTCCAAAGGACTGAGAGGCGCTGCACAACTGCGCAGAGACGTCAATCATATAGAAAGCGCGGCAGAATTTAAGTCCGCATTGGAGAAATGGGTAAAAGAAGATTTAAATCTTTAATATGTGTATTGCTTGTGGCAGTAATGATGGCCTTGCTTGCCGGGTGTACGACATGGGACAGTTTCAGGCACACTTTTTTAGATGACACTGCAGGTGTTGGCGGAAATGTTATACATATAGGAGTGTTTGAACCAACGACAGGACGCTATTCTGATGCGGGAAATGCTGAAGTAAAAGGCATAGAGCTAGCTAACAGTATTTACAGCAGTGTTAACGGATACAGGGTCGAGCTTGTTAAGGTAGATACACAGTCCTCGCCGGCCGTTGCTGAAACAGCAATACAGAGTCTGATAAAGATGGGCCCTGTAGCGATCATAGGAAGCAGCGGAGAAGCTACTTCGCTGATAGCAAGCAAATATATCACTGAAGCCAGGATACCGACGATCACTCCTTCAGCAACCAATCCTCTGATCACTCAGAACAGCGGCTATTATTTCAGAGCCTGCGTTACGGAGTCTCAGATGGGTGCCGGTGCGGCAGAATTTGCTTTCAGCGAACTTGGATCAAGACATATCGGACTGGCGACAGGCAAAAATGATACTGCTGCGACAGCTCTTATCAACGGCTTTGATGACAGGATCACAACGCTTATCAAGAATGAGAACAAAAAAGCGAAGACTGATGAAGACAAGCTAAAGAAGAACGACGTTGTTGTAATGCAGGATGAGATCGTCTTTGATGAGGACGGAATGAATAAGCTCGCCTCAGACATGAGGAAAAACAATGTTGACGTGCTGTACATCTCCCAGGGGACTGAGACTATGGACAATTTCTTTACTCTTGCAGAGAAGAAGAATCTGACTAATATTACATACATCGGCAACAGCAGCTGGAGTAATCCGGAGTTTATCGAGATGATGGACAGACATCCTAATATTAACGTCATATTTCCTTATGAAGCGGCACTTGATGACAGGAATGAAAACATGACTGAAGAGGCTGACAGGTTCAGGATACTGTATCAGAACAGATACGGCACAGATGACGAGCCAAGCAGCTATGCGGCACATGGTTATGATTCATATCTGCTACTCATCAATGCGATAAGCAATGCTAACTCGCTTGAGGGTGCAGACATAAGAGATGCCATGCTTGAACTGAGCGGAGTAGAAGGATCGACCGGAAAATTCGAATTCGACAGAAGTGGAAACACGATACGAACAGTAGACTTCTATACGATACGTGGCGGTGAACTTGAGTACAGATATACTACTCAGACAGCAACCGAGTCCATGGATATAGAGGATATCGGCTCACAGGAAGACCAAGCGGTCGACAAGAAGAAAAAGAAAAAGACTGTCAACAGACTTAGCGAGGAAGAAGCTGAGAAGGTATATATACCTAAGGTGGAATAATGAAATACAGAGAAAAGCTCAAAGAATACAGAGCGGACATGATAAAAACACTTGGCGAATCTGTCGCCTTCAGAAGTGTTGCGTCGGACGCTGTCAGAGCCACGGGTGGAGAGGTGCTGCCGTTCGGACGCGATAATTATGAGTCGCTCCGTCACATGCTGACAGTCGGAAAAGAAATGGGTTTTGACACCTGCAATGCAGAGAACTACGGCGGACATATTCAGTTTAAAGGAACGGATGCCGACTCAGACAGAAAATGCTTCGGCATTATCGCGCATCTTGATGTTGTTCCTGAGGGCACAGGCTGGGATACGAAGCCGTATGAAATGACAGAAAAGGACGGCTGTCTCTACGGCCGGGGCGTTGCAGACGACAAGGGGCCAGCTGTAGCATGCCTCTACGCAATGAAGGCCCTCAAAGAATCAGGCATTGAGCCTAAGATGGATATCAGACTGGTACTCGGACTTGACGAAGAGACCGGAAAGGCCGGGATGAGACGCTATATTGAACTCGCCGGAGAGCCGGATCTGGGTTTTACCCCGGATGCAGAGTTCCCGCTTATCAACGGAGAGATGGGAATACTCATCTTTGATGTTGTGAGAAAGCTCAACAGACAGAACGGAAGAGAAGGCCTGAGACTTACCAGACTTGAAGCCGGCTCGGCACCGAATGCAGTTCCTGGGACAGCAAAGGCTGTACTGGCAGGAGATACTGCAGTCTACGACTCCATAAAGGAAAGCCTGGCACAGTATATTCTTGAGACCGGATATGATATCAGAGGCAGAAAACAGGGTTCATCCTATGTGATCGAGACCGTCGGACATGCTGCTCATGGTGCGTGGCCGGAACTGGGACTCAATGCAATAAGCATCATGATGGACTTCCTCGGAAGGATCAGGTTCGGAAATGATGAACTTAATGAGTTTATTGAATTCTACAACAGCTGCATAGGCTTTGATCTGCATGGAGAGAGGCTGGGATGTGCACTGGAGGACGATCCGTCAGGAAAGCTGATACTTAATGTCGGAATGGCAAATTTCAGTGAGGATCTCGCTCAGCTGACAGTAAATATCAGATATCCTGTTACATGCACAGACACTGAAGTATTTGAGGGTATCGAAGAAAAGCTTGCGGACAGCAGTATCGGTATTGTCAAGAACATGCATGACGGTCCTGTCTTCATGGACATGGATAACCCGATGGTGCAGCAGCTGATCGATACTTATCGTGAAGCGACCGGAGATAACGAGGCAATGCCTGTCGTTATCGGAGGCGGCACCTATGCAAAGATGTTTAAAAATGTACTTGCTTACGGAGCAATGTTTCCGGGAGAAGAGGATACCATGCATCAGCCTAATGAAAGGCTGAGTCTGGAATCATTCTTCAGTATGGCTGAGATATACGCAGATGCTATATACAAGATCTGCTGCTGATAATATGACTGAAAGAATACTGAGAAATGAATCTGATACCCGTGCGTTCGGACTGGAGCTTGCTGAAAAGCTTCAGCCGGGCGATGTGATCGCGCTTGTCGGGGACCTCGGCACAGGTAAGACTGCTTTGACTAGATATATTGCAGAGGGACTTGGAGTGACTGAGACGATCAGCAGTCCGACATTCACGATCGTAAAGGAATACAGCAGCGGCAGGATCCCGCTGTTTCATTTTGATGTGTACAGACTTTCAGACGGAGGAGAGCTTCTGGATATCGGAGCAGACGAGTATCTGAATGGCAATGGCGCATGCATTATTGAGTGGGCTGACATCGTTGCAGATGTACTGCCTGATGATGCGATCGTAATACAACTTTTATATGGGGAGAATGAAGGCGAGCGTATCGCCGTGATTGGATAATGAAAATTCTTGCATTGGAAACAACAGGTAAATACGGATCGGCAGCTGTGATCGATGACGAAGGCAGAGTCTTCAGCGCTGCATCAGAAGGAGAGATGAATCACCTTAAAGATGTTATCATTATAAGTGAGTCTGCACTTGATGCGTCGGGTACTGATAAGAAGGAGCTGACGCATGTTGCGGCTTCTGCCGGACCGGGATCATTTACGGGAATAAGAATAGGCGTTACTACAGCAAGGACGATCGCACAGATGCTGGGTATCCCGTGCGTGGCTGTATCTTCGCTTGAGGCCATGGCCTACAATGCAGCAGAAGCTGCCGCTGAGCAGAACTGTGATATCATAGCGGCTGCCATCAATGCGAGAAGACACCAGACTTATGCCGGCGTGTGGAAACTCGTTAACGGAGAGCTCGAGTTGCTGTTCGAGGAGCGACAGTACATGATAGAGGAACTTCTGGAAAAGCTCGATGGAATGAAGGTTTTCTTTGTTGGTGACGGAATTGATGCATACGGGGAACTGATCCGTAATGCAGAAGGGCTCATGCGCTGTGAATTTGCCGATGAGGATATAAGATACCAGTCTGCGGGTCCTGTTGCGGAACTGGCGCGCAGGACGGTCCTGAATGGCGAGGAACTCGAATATGAGAAGCTTTTGCCTGATTACATGAGGTTAAGTGAGGCGGAGCAGAGACTGAAAGAAGGAACTCTCAGTGATAAGATCAAGCAGCTCAGAAGTGCAAAAAATTAACATGTCAGACCTGGTCATCAGGCGTGCCTCCAAAGAGGATGTTCCCGTACTGGTCAAGATAGAGCAGCACACATCGGCATGCGCGTGGTCGCAGACTTCGCTTGAGGCAGATGTGGAAAATGCTGAACGAGCTGTAGTTCTGGTCGCAGAGCTCGAAGGCGTGGAGACCGGCGGGGATGAATTTTCATCGTCAGTCATCGGATACACCGATGCGTGGCTGGTCGCTGGTGAAGCGCAGATCAACAATATCGGTGTTTTAGCTCCGTATCGCAAAAACGGAGTAGGTGAGGCTCTGCTGATGAAGCTGATGGAGACATCTCGTGCGGCAGGGTGCACGATCATGGATCTGGAGGTCCGCAAGAGCAACAGACCTGCAATTAAACTTTACGAGAAACTCGGATTCGTGAGAGACGGTCTGAGAAAAGCATATTATGAGGATAACGGCGAGGATGCCGTATTGATGAGTGTCAGATTATGAAGGACGGAAAGTTCATTACATTAGGAATAGAATCAAGCTGCGATGAGACTGCTGCTTCGATAGTTGCTGACGGCAGGGAACTGCTCAGCAATGTCATAAGCTCGCAGATCGATATTCATACGGAATTCGGAGGCGTTGTCCCTGAGATAGCATCCAGAAAGCATCTGGAGAACGTTAACTGGGTCATCGAGAAAGCGATCGCTGATGCCGGATGCACCACGGAAGATATCGACCTCATCGGAGTAACGTACGGACCGGGGCTTGTCGGGGCACTTCTGATCGGAGTTGCCGCTGCCAAAGCGATGGCTTTTGCATGCGACATTCCTTTGGTGGGAGTCAATCACATGCACGGTCATGTTGCTGCGAATTACCTTGAACATCCGGATCTTGAGCCACCGTTCATGGGGCTTGTCGTATCCGGGGGACATACAAATATCATTTTTGTAGAGGAATACAACAGCTGCAGGAAACTGGGAAGCACGAGAGATGATGCTGCCGGCGAGGCATTTGACAAGGTCGCAAGAGTGATAGGCCTGGGATATCCGGGTGGTCCTAAAGTGGATAGAGCAGCAAAGGGAGGAAACAGAGACGCCATCGCATTCAAGAGAGTATATCTTGAACAGGGAAGCTATGATTTCAGCTTCTCGGGACTCAAGACTCAGGCTCTGAATTACCTGAACACCGAGAGGCAGGCGGGGCGTGAGATAAATGTGAATGATGTTGCGGCAAGCTTTCAGGAAGCTGTCGTGGAAGTAATAGTAGATAAAGCCATTGCAGCGGCTCTTGAGTATGATCAGAAGAGGATCGTAATGGCGGGCGGTGTTGCATCGAACAGTAGGCTGAGAGAACTTATCAGCGAACGTGCTGCAGAGCATGACATCGAGGTGCTGAGACCGAGTCCTGTATTGTGCACGGATAACGGAGCCATGATCGCAAGTGCTGCATATTACGCGTATAAGAACGGAGAACGCTCAGGCTTCGATCTGGATGCTGTACCGGGCCTGGAGTTTTAGACTTTGGAGAAAGAGTAAAAGACAGAATCATGGTAATAATGTCTGCAAGTGATATAAATAAGGTATATGGAACTGACATCGTCCTGGAGGGTGTCAGTTTTAGTGTGGAGAAAGGTGACAGAATAGGCATAGTAGGGCCGAACGGCGCGGGAAAAACGACCCTGCTGAGCATTCTTGCGGGTTCGCTTGAACCTTCTTCGGGAAACTGCTATATCAGAAATGAATACTCCATGGGATATCTCAAGCAGAAGAATATTTTCTTTGAGAAAGGTACAGTTATCAGTGAGGCGGAGAAAAGCTTCACTGCTCTGTATGAGATGGAGAAGGAACTTGAAAGCCTGCAGGAAAAAATCTCTGATCCTGATAGTCTGAGCTTTGAAAAGGATCTTGAGCGATTCACCAATCTGAATGAGGAGTACGAGAAAGCCGGTGGATTTACATACAAAAGCGAACTGAATGCTGTTCTCAGGAACATGGGATTCGGAGAGGAAGACAGAAACAAAAAGATCGAGACCCTTTCCGGCGGAGAGAGGACAAGACTGGCGCTGGCGTGCATGCTGCTGAGAAAGCCGGACATCCTGATGCTGGACGAGCCGACCAACCATCTCGATCTGCGCATGCTGAACTGGCTGGAGACATATCTGAAGTCTTATCAGGGAACTATTCTGGTCGTATCCCATGACAGATATTTCCTCGATAAACTGGTGAACAGGATATTTGATCTGCAGGGCGGAACATTGACTGACTATCGTGGAAACTACAGCGAATTCCTCGTAAAGAAAGCTGAACGTCTTGAAGTGATGAGACGCGAATATGAGAAACAGCAGAAGGAGATCGCCCGTCAGGAGGAGATAATCCGCAGATTCAAACAGCACAATACCGAGCATCTTGTTAAAAGAGCACAGTCCAGAGAAAAACAGCTGGCTCACATGGAGCTGGTCGAAAAACCTCAGCTCAAGACTGAAAAGATGAAGCTCGGATTCAATCAGAATTTCAAGAGCGGTAATGATGTAATCATTGCCGAAGATCTTAAAAAATCCTTTGGTGAGAGAACGCTCTTCCAAAACGTGTCTGTTGACATTAAGAAGGGCGAACGCATCTGCATTATCGGAGATAACGGCATCGGCAAGACTACGCTTCTCAGAATGCTTATCGGACAGGAGAAGGCTGACGAAGGATATTTGAAGATAGGATATAATGTTGATTTCGGATATTATGATCAGGGGCAGCGACTTCTGAATGACAAAGAGACTGTACTGGGAGAAATGAAGAACGCATATCATCTTTATACTGACACAGAGATGAGATCGCTTCTCGGAAGATTTCTGTTCACAGGAGATGATGTATTCAAGATGGTCGCAAGCCTTTCCGGCGGCGAGAAGGCCAAGCTCTCATTGCTCAAGCTTATGCTGTCGGGTGCCAACACACTGGTTCTCGATGAACCGACCAACCACCTGGACATCGAGTCCAAAGAGGTCGTTGAAGATGCGATGATGGAATTCGAGGGAACACTTATCATAGTTTCCCATGACAGATATCTGCTGAGCAGGATACCTGACAGGATACTGGAACTGACGCCAGAAGGAATAGTTGAATATAAGGGTAAGTTCGATTACTATCTGGAGAAAACTCAGCAGAATGCTGAAACAGCACCTTCTGATACAGCCAGAAGTCTCGCCGGTAAATTTGCATCCGGTGGCGACAGGAAGCAGAGTTCTGAGCTTGACGTTACACTTAATGAGGTAAGATCAGCAGAAGCAGAACGTCAGGCAAGAAAAGCCAGAGAGGCAGAAGAGAGAAGACGCTCCAGAGCGACTGATGACATAGAGTCCAGAATACATGAGCTGGAAGGGCTGATAGCTGATATCGGTTCTGAAATGCTCAAGGAAGAGAATGTCCTGAATTTCGAATGGATGCAGGAACAGTCCGAACTCATGGCTCAGTATGAGGAAGAGGTCTCGCAGCTCTACGACAAGTGGATGGAGCTGCAGTAGCAGCCTGCATGTGCATTTAACGAATTGTTAAAAAAACAAACAATATTGTTAAAAACTTGCATAGGATGTTGAAAATGCCCATAAACAGATTTATAATTTAGGCACATATTTTTGCTGGAAGGAGTACAAACATGATATTTGATACTGTTAAGAAAATAATTGTTGAGCAGCTGGACGTAGATGCAGATGCAGTTACCATGGATGCAGAGATAATGAAAGACCTTGAAGCTGATTCTCTTGACGCTGTAGAGATCATTCTGGCAGTCGAAGAAGAATACGGCATCGAGATACCTGATGAAGATGCTGAAAAGCTTTCATCGATCGCGGACATTGTTAACTATATTGAAGAGCATAAATAAAAATTCAAACGGAGATAAGAAGATGAACAAACCTAAAGTATCTAATGCGATCATAAGAAGACTCCCGAGATACAGAAGATATCTCGGATATCTGCAGACAAAGGGAATTAAGAAAGTTTCATCAAATGAACTTAGCGAGCTTATCGGATATACAGCATCCCAGATAAGACAGGATTTTAATACCTTTGGAGAATTTGGACAGCAGGGATACGGATACAGCGTTGACTACCTCTACAAGGAGATAAACAAGATCCTTGGACTTGACAGAGAGTACAAGACTGTTGTAGTAGGTTGCGGTCATCTTGGACAGGCTATCACCAACTATACATATTATTACAAGATCGGATTTAACATCATGGGTCTCTTTGATGTTAACCAGGATATTATCGGTAAAGTGATCAATGATGTTGAGATCATGGATTCTTCCGAGCTGAAAGACTTTGTCACAAGAGAGGGCGTTGATATCGGTATCATCTGTGTAAACAGAGAGAACGCACAGGCTGTCGCAGATACTTTGGTTGAAGGCGGTGTAAAGGGAATATGGAATTTCGCACCGATCGACATTGACATACCAAAAGACGTTGCTCTTGAATCGGTTCATCTGTCGGACAGCTTGCATGCTTTGTCTTTTATGATCAAAAGTCTGAATGAAAAGGAACAGTAAGTAATAAACAAAAGTCCCGCAGCAATGCTACGGGACTTTTGTTAAATCATGCATGAATAATCTGTATGTGAATTACTCCTGAGCTGGTGCTCCAACTGGGCAGTTTCCTGCACAAGCGCCACAATCAATGCATGTGTCAGCATCGATAACGTAAGGTGAACCCTCAGAGATAGCCTCTACTGGGCAGTTGTCCTTGCAAACTCCGCATCCGATGCAATCTTCAGAAATCTTGTAAGCCATGATGTTCCTCCTTCTCACAATATTTTTACAACGAGATTATAACACCTGAAAAAACAATTGTAAACATGAGGATAGTATCTTTTACAGGCAAGAGTGGTACGGGAAAAAGCTATCAGGCTACAGCTATTTCCCAATCACGCAATATTGATGCAATAATAGATGACGGGCTTCTTATCTACAAGGGACAGATAGTTGCCGGTACATCTGCAAAGAAATGCGTATCAAAAGCGGCAGCAATGCGGACCGCTTTGTTTAATTATGAGGATCATCGGGCTTCAGTCAGAAACGCCCTGGTAAAATATCATCCTGAATCACTCATGATAATCGGGACTTCCGACAGAATGACAAACATCATCGCAGAGACACTCGGTCTGCATATGCCGGATGAGAGAATATACATAGAAGACGTAACTACAGAAGAAGAGCGCAATGAAGCTGCTATCTCCAGAGGGAAAATGGGAGAACATGTTATTCCCGCCCCGATGGGACAGCTCAAGAGAGATTTCTCGGGTTATTTTATCAACCCGATCAAGTATATCCGTGACAGAGCCCTGGGAAATACTGTTCGGCCTCAGCAGGGACCATCGAACGATGAGCCTGATGACAGAACGGTCGTAAGGCCGCAATACAGCTACCTGGGCTTGTTCAGCATATCAGAAAAGGCACTCAGGGACATTGTAGAGATCACTTCCGACAGATATGCAGGAAGGCTTGAAGTTCTTGATCGCATCGATAACGGCAAGCAGGAGAACATGATACTGACTATAGATGTCAGAGTACCGTTCAACTGCAATGCAGTAAAATTGTGCACGGATTTTCAACAGGATGTGTATGACGCAATCGCCGAAATGACCGCATTCACGATCTCAAGTCTGAATATCAGGATCAGAGAGATGTACTGATTGGAGAATTGATTGCTGATGAAAAAAATCAATGCCATAAGAATTGAAAACGTATATGACTTTGATACTGTTCACATTTTCGAATGTGGACAGTGTTTCAGGTGGAACAAGGAGGATGATGCATATGTAGGTGTGGTATCCGGCCATGTGTGCAAAGCGGAATATGATGCTTCTGCAGCTGTTCTGACGCTGGAGACGACAGGCGGAGATGAGTCTTTCTGGAGAAATTACTTTGACCTCGCGACCGATTACTCTGAGATCAGAAAAACGCTTGCTGAAGCGGAACCGGGCACCACAGCTGCGCTGGAGTACGGACATGGAATAAGGATACTCAATCAGGATCCATTCGAAATACTTATCTCATTCATAATATCCCAGAACAATAATATCCCGCGAATCAAGAAAAACATTGAAGCATTGTCAGCAAAATATGGAGAAGAGATCGGAGAATGCTTCGGGACGACGAGATGCGCTTTCCCGGAACCTGAAGCTCTTGCTTCTGCAGAACTGCCGGATCTTGCAGAACTCAGACTGGGATATCGTGCCGAATACATCAAAGCAGCTGCTGCAAGATTCCTGGAGGAGGGAGCGCCTGAGACTTATGAGCAGGTGATAGCTTATCTGGGCATTGGTCCCAAAGTGGCTAACTGCATAATGCTGTTCGGACATCGTAAGGTGGATGCGTTCCCGGTGGATACATGGGTAAAGCACATCATGAATGACATGTACGGCTTTAATGAAAGCGATGTCAGGGGCATGACACAATTCGCGGAGGAACATTTCGGCAGATATGCCGGGTATGCGCAGCAGTATCTGTTCTACTATTACAGAGACCGCAGATGACAGACCCCTATTATGTTGATTTCTTCACATAATTGTGTTGACATGAAGCAAGGTAATGACTAAAATAGCAATTGTAACATTTGGCACTCAAACGTTAAGAGTGCTAACAAAAGGAGGCTAAATTATGGCAATTGGAATCAGACCGCTTGGTGCAAGAGTAGTTATCAAGAAGATGGATGCACTGGAGAAGACCGAGGGAGGACTTATCCTGTCCGGAGCTGCTAAGGAGAAGCCACAGGAAGCAGAAGTTCTTGCTGTAGGTCCGGGAACTGAGGATGAAAAGATGGAACTCAAGGTCGGTGATATCGTTGTATTCAGCAAATACGGCGGAAGCGATCTTAAATATAAAGGCGAGGAATACACTGTTATCAGTCAGAAGGACATCCTCGCAGTAATTGAAAAATAGGAGGCATTTGAATGGCTAAGGAATTATTTTACGGCGAAGAGTCAAGAAGAAAACTGCTTTCAGGCGTTGATAAGCTTGCAGATACAGTAAAGATCACACTTGGACCTAAGGGACGCAACGTTCTTATCGAGAAATCATTCGGATCACCGCTGATCACTAATGACGGTGTATCAATTGCAAAAGAGATCGAGCTTGAGGACCAGGTAGAGAACATGGGAGCTCAGCTTGTTAAAGAGGTTGCTACCAAGACTAACGATATAGCAGGAGATGGAACAACTACAGCTACACTTCTTGCACAGTCACTCATCAGAGAAGGCTTCAAGAATGTAACAGCCGGAGCTAACCCTATGGTTCTCAAGAAGGGAATCGCAGAGGCAACACAGGCTGCTGTTGAATATCTCAAGATGGCTGCAAAGCCTGTTGATAACAAGGAAGCTATCGCTCAGGTAGCAAGCGTATCCGCAAACGACAGGGAGATCGGCGAACTCATCGCTGAGGCCATGGACAAGGTAGGCAAGGACGGAGTTATCACTGTTGAGGAAAGCAAGACACTCGGAACAACACTTGAGGTCGTAGAGGGAATGCAGTTCGATAGAGGATATCTCTCACCATACATGGCAAACAATGAGAAGATGGAAGCTGTAATGAACAAGCCTTACATCCTCATTACAGATAAGAAGATCAGCAACATTCAGGAGATAATTCCTGTACTTGAGGACATCATGAAGATGGGACGTTCACTTCTCATCATTGCTGAGGACATCGACGGAGAGGCTCTGGCAACTCTGGTAGTAAACAAACTCAGAGGAACACTTGATGTAGTTGGCGTTAAGGCACCTGGATTTGGTGAAAGACGTAAGGCAATGCTCGAGGATATCGCTATCCTGACAGGCGGAGTCGTTATCAGTGAAGAACTGGGATATGATCTCAAGGAAGCAACTGTTGACATGCTGGGACAGGCAGAGACAGTTAAGGTCAACAAGGAAAACACTGTTATCGTAAACGGTGCAGGAGACAAGGCTGCTCTCGAGGCAAGAGTCGGGCAGATCAGAGCCAACATCGAAGAGACAACTTCTGAATTCGACAGAGAAAAGCTGCAGGAGAGACTTGCAAAGCTGGCTGGCGGAGTTGCAGTTATCAACGCAGGTGCTGCATCAGAAACAGAGCTCAAGGAGAAGAAGCTCAGACTCGAGGATGCACTCAACGCAACAAAGGCTGCAGTAGAAGAAGGCATCGTTGCCGGTGGTGGTGTATCACTGATCAGAGCTATCGAGGCTGTAAAGGCTTATGCAGACAAGCAGGAAGGCGATGTCAAGACAGGTGCCAAGATCGTAGAGAGAGCACTTGAAGAGCCTGTAAGACAGATCGCTACAAATGCCGGATTTGACGGAAGCGTAATTGTTGCCGAGGTAAAGAAGGAAACAGGCGATACAGGTTTCAATGCTGCTACAGAAGAGTATGTAGACATGATCAAGGCTGGTATCGTAGATCCTGTTAAGGTTACAAGATCAGCACTTCAGAATGCTGCATCCGTAGCTGCAATGCTGCTCACTACTGAGGCAGGCATCACTCAGATCAAGGAGCCGGAAGCACCTGCAATGCCACAGGGCGGCGGAATGGGAATGATGTAAAACAGTTCTCATAAATAGATTTAATGATGACAAAAGTTAGACGTGACTAACTTTCGAATCAGTGTTATACTTTCGAAATAGAAATTATAACACTGATTTTTTTTATTTATGAAGAGGTGAATAATGGCAACAATTCTTAAAGAACCATCAAGAACTTTTAACGAATATTTACTTATTCCGGGTTATTCCAGTGCGGATGCAAGACCTGAGAATGTTTCACTAAAGACACCTGTTGTAAAGTTTAAGAAGGGTGAGGAACCGGCTCTCAGCATGAACATTCCTCTCACTTCTGCAGTAATGCAGGCTGTATCTGATGACGGGATGGCAGTTGCACTTGCCAAGGAAGGCGGAATAGCTTTTATTTTCGGATCACAGTCGATCGAGAGCCAGGCTGCCATGGTAAGAAGAGCAAAGAACCACAAGGCAGGATTCATACCTAGTGACTCTAATCTGAGACCTGATCAGACACTTCAGGATGTTGTTGACCTGAAAAAACTTAAGGGACATTCTACAATCGCTATCACAGAAGACGGAACAGCAGAAGGAAAGCTCTGCGGTATCGTTACTTCCAAGGACTACAGGATCAGCAGAATGTCAATGGATACTCCTATCAGCGAGTTCATGACTCCATTTGACAAGATGTTCTACGGCAAGGAAGGCATCACTCTTTCAGAGGCAAATGATATCATCTGGGATAACAAGATCAATCAGCTGCCTATCGTAGACGAAAATCAGAGACTGACAGCATTTGTATTCCGTAAGGACTATGATTCTCACAAAGAGCATCCGGACGAGCTGCTGGATGAGGATAAGAGATTCATCGTAGGTGCGGGAATCAACACAAGGGACTATGAAGAAAGAATCCCTGCACTGCTGGATGCAGGTGTAGATATCATGACTATCGACTCTTCTGAAGGCTATTCGGAATGGCAGGCAAGAACCATCAAATGGGTAAGAGATAATTACGGTGATACCGTAAAGATCGGTGCAGGCAACGTCGTTGATGCTGAGGGATTCAATTTCCTCGCAGAGTGCGGAGCCGACTTCATCAAGATCGGTATCGGCGGCGGCTCTATCTGCATCACAAGAGAGCAGAAGGGTATCGGAAGAGGTCAGGCAAGTGCCGTTATCGAAGTGGCACAGGCAAGAGACGAATACTACAAGAAGACAGGCGTATACATTCCTATCTGCTCAGACGGCGGAATCGTATATGACTATCACATGACACTGGCACTGGCAATGGGCGCAGACTTCATCATGCTCGGAAGATACTTCGCAAGATTTGATGAGTCTCCATCAGAAAAGCTCATGGTAAACGGAACTTTCGTTAAGGAATACTGGGGTGAGGGTTCTGCAAGAGCTCGTAACTGGCAGAGATATGACCTCGGCGGAGATGCAAAGCTCAAGTTCGAGGAAGGAGTTGACTCATACGTGCCTTATGCAGGATCACTGCACGACGGAGTCCAGATGTCATTAAACAAAGTTAAATCAACAATGTGCAATTGCGGAGTTACTAACATCGCAGATCTCCACAAGAATGCTAAATTGACGCTTGTATCAGCAACAAGTATCGTAGAAGGCGGGGCTCATGATGTAATGCTCAGGGGCACAACACCGGTAAGATAATTATCTCAGACAGAGGAGAAATAAATGAAAAATAAAATTCTTGTTATAGACTTTGGCGGCCAGTACAATCAGCTGATTGCACGTAGGGTCAGAGAATGCAATGTCTACAGTGAAATCTATTCATACAGGATCGGCGTAGATAAGATCCGTGAGATGGACCCTAAGGGAATCATCCTCACAGGCGGCCCTAACAGCTGCTATCTCGAGGGAGCACCTCAGCTTGGCAGAGAGCTCTTTGAGATGGGGATTCCTGTACTCGGACTCTGCTACGGCGCACAGATGATGCAGTATGTAATGGGCGGAAATGTAGGTGTCGCTCCGATCAGAGAGTATGGTAAGACCAGGACCTGCTTCAATACAGAGTCACCACTGTTCAAAGGTCTTCCTGAGGAGAGCATCGTGTGGATGAGTCACACGGATTACATCTCGGAGCTCGCACCGGGATTTGAAATCGTTGCTCACACGGCTGACTGCCCTGTTGCAGCCTGCCAGAACAAGGACATGGGCCTTTATGCGATCCAGTTCCACCCTGAGGTTCTTCATACAGAATACGGCAAGCAGATCCTCAGCAATTTCATTCTTAATATTTGTGCCTGCGAGCCTGACTGGAGAATGGATTCATTCGTTGAGGATTCGATCGCTGCAATCAGAGAGAAAGTTGGAGACGGCAAGGTCCTCCTCGCTCTTTCAGGCGGTGTTGATTCTTCAGTAGCAGCAGGTCTGCTTTCAAGAGCTATCGGAAACCAGCTTACATGCGTATTCGTAGACCACGGTCTCATGCGTAAAAACGAGGGCGATGAGGTAGAAGCAGTATTCGGACCGGAAGGCAATTTCGACCTCAACTTTATTAGAGTAAATGCAGCTGAAAGATATTATGCTAAGCTTGCAGGTGTAACTGAGCCTGAGCAAAAGCGTAAAATTATCGGTGAAGAGTTCATCAGGATATTCGAGGAGGAGTCCAAGAAGATCGGTGCCGTGGATTTCCTTGCTCAGGGAACGATTTACCCGGATGTTGTAGAGTCCGGACTCGGCGGCGAGTCAGCTGTGATCAAGTCGCACCACAATGTAGGCGGACTTCCTGATTTCGTAGACTTCAAGGAGATCATAGAGCCTCTTAGAGATCTCTTCAAGGATGAGGTTCGTAAGGTCGGCCTGGAGCTTGGCCTTCCGACTGAGCTTGTATTCAGACAGCCATTCCCGGGCCCTGGGCTTGGTATCAGGATTATCGGTGAGGTAAATGGCGACAAGGTCAAAATCATTCAGGATGCAGACTTCATCTACAGAGAAGAGATCGCAAAGGCTGTAAAAGAAGGTGTCATGGAGGAGCCTAACCAGTACTTCGCAGCTCTCACAAACACGAGATCTGTCGGCGTAATGGGTGACTACAGAACCTACGACTACGCGATCGCACTCAGAGCCGTAAAGACGATCGACTTCATGACTGCAGAGGCTGCAGACATTCCTGCAAGTGTGCTTCAGAAGGTAATGTCAAGGATCATCAACGAGGTTAACGGAGTTAACAGAGTATTCTATGATATTACGAGCAAGCCGCCTGGGACCATAGAGATGGAATAGGTCCAGCTGGTTTGCAGGTTGATCTACAATTATCAATAATAAAGTCTTTAAGGCACTCTCGAAAGAGGGTGCCCTTTACTTAAGATCCTTCTGTATTTCTAATATCATCATGGAATTATATAAAATGAAAAAACAGTGCATATATGCATACAGGAACCGTCAGATTGTATATAATATAGTATGTATTTTAGAATAATGAAGTTTAGAGGAGCTATGAACACAACATTCGGTAATCTCAAAATGAACTGGCCTCGTGTGATAGCATTTGCTGTAGTGGCTGCAATATATACAGGCGTAATAATGACGATACCGGCACTCACCGGGACATCCTTCCAGGACATAGGCATCGGTTATGAGTGGTGGATAATTTTTGCTGTGATCATTACTGTGAATTGTGAGGACGCGTTTGAGGCAGCATTAAAGTGTTTCATGTTCTTTCTGCTCAGCCAGCCGCTTATCTATCTTGTGGAAGTAGCTCTGGGGCATATAAGCATTGATAATGCTGTTGAGTATTATACCCAGTTCTGGTTCGGGATGACACAACTGACTCTTCCGGGAGGGTTCATTGCATTCTTCAGCAAGAAGCAGAATGCCCTTGGCGCGAGTGTTCTCGGTGTGGGCTGCGGCATGGAACTCTTGATGGGGATCACGTATGCGATACAGGCAATGAGAGACATGCCTCATCATCTGTTGAGTGCAGGCGCCAGCATCGCGATCGCAATTATAATGATATGGGGAATTCAGAGAGAGAAGAAGAATAGAATTATCTGCATGGCTGTACCGATCGTACTGCTGGCACTTGTGCTGGTATGCCTGAAAATTACGGGACGTGTTATAATATAGTTATGAAAAAGTATTTAGAAGTAAAAGATATTCAAAACATTATTACTGAAGACGGAACGGCTCATTTGACTTACGATGCGGTGGAAATGAATGATATCATCCATCCGTATTCTGTACCGGGGTATGAATCCTTGTCCGGAAGATTTGTGGGATTCCTTGAGAGGTTTAGACCGGTTATTCCGAAAAAGACGCCGATCGTACTGGAGATCGCAGGGAAAGACTTCAGCAAGGAAGAAAAAGATATAATTGATAAAGCTATCTGGATGCACTATGGCCTTGATCTTTCCGAGGCGGCCGGAAATCTTAAGAAAATGAGGGTGAGGATGCTCATCTATGCCGTTATGGTGATACTGTCTTCCTCGCTGTTGTTTGTTGCATCGCATATTTCCAATGAGGTCGTTGAAAACTATGCGTACATTCTTTTCTGGTTCTTTGGTTATCGTATCTTGACCCACCTGGTCCTGGATTATCAGCCAATCTACAGGGACTATCAATGGTATCGGAGATTAGCGGCGCTGAAACTCTGTTTTGCCGATGAAAATGAGGAGCTTCCGGATGTGGAGTCGATTGCAAGGGAAACATCCCGTTATGCCGATGAAGCGGATCTCTTGACGAAAAATGAACGTTTTGTTGAACATGTGTTGATGGACGGATCCAGTGTCTCTCTCGGATGCAGGATCGATCATGCGGAAGATGTGCTGCGTCCATCCGGCGCAGGAGACCTTGAGATCGTTTCGGATGAAATGGCGGACTACCTCATGAGTGCTGTTCCGTTTATCAAACAGAAGCCTGTTATAGGACTTACTGTCGAAGCGGGCAGAATTTCAGAAAGCAAGCAGACCCGCATTTCCTCTGCAATAAGAAATTATCTTGCTTTCTTAATATCGGCTCAGGACGATGAACGTGAATCAAACAAGGCTGTCAGCATCACGTTTGCCGTAGGTCTGATAATATCTACGCTGGTTCTGTACATATTCGGCAGCAATGCAGGTCTCGCGACCCATGAATTCATCCTTGTTGCGTTCTGGTTCTTTGCGGATTACCTGCTTGAGTTTACGATTTTAACAAGAGCGGAAATAAAAAATCAGAAGAAAGCGCTGGAAAAACTGGCAAATATGGATATTTCCTTCGAAGATTACATGACAGACTCGACTAAGGTGTCAGGAAATATCGAAATGGAATAATTAGATTTTGGACTTTATAATATGAAGTATTTTCTGTGGTAGCCAGTGTTATCAATGGCTACCACTATTTATTGCAATTCAAAGTGTTCTTGACTTCTGTTGTAGGCAGCAACAAAAAAGTAGAATAGCTAATGCAACAGTTGACACGTAATGGCGATGTCGTTACGATTCAAAAAGAGGTAAAGACTCCGATGCTGATCCTTCAGAAAATCCCGGAAGAGAATAGGTGATATGACTATCTTTGACAGAGCCATGGAAAAAGAAAAGAAGGGTATTCCGTATCTCGCGGTGAAGACTGATTATTCAACATCAGATGCAGCCGAGGAATACATTGAAAAAAGCTATAGAAATGCTTATTTGCATAAATTTGGATTATTGGTAATAAGTTCGGGCTTCTGCTATTATGAAGATACAGAAAGGGCGTGAGCCTAAACAATAATAGTAATTGACACAATCTATCTGACCGGCCTTCCGTTATCCTCGAACGGAAGGCCATTGATATATATGGGAAAAAAGAGACCTGGGTTTGTTGTTATGACAATAAACCCAGGCTTTTTTATTTTATATCGCGAGCAAAGAGCGCTGCACCGTAAGCCCCCGCAAATCTGCCATCTTCCATAGGGATGACAGTCTGTCCCAGCTTCTCTGACAACTGCTCCGCAAAATACTCATTGTTGCTGAGACCTCCTGTGATGATCACAGTGTCCTGAAGAGACTTACGCTGAACCAGGTTATATACTTTGGATGCAACTGATTCAATTACACCTGCCGCAAGGTCCTCTTTGGCGCGTCCCTCTCCCATGTAGTTGACGACCTCGGATTCAGCAAATACTGTACACAGAGAACTGATAGGAATAGCTATGCCCGTCCTGGCAAGGTCGAAGATCTCATCAATTGTAAGGCCAAGTCTGTTAGCCATTACCTCAATAAACTTGCCTGTGCCTGCTGCACACTTGTCATTCATAAGGAAGTCAACCGCTTTACCTTTTGTCACGTTGATGAACTTGGTATCCTGTCCTCCGATATCTATGATCGAACAATCCCTGCCGATCATCTCATATCCGCCTTTTCCATGGCAGCTGATCTCGGTGATCACCTTATTTGCATATTCAACAGAAATACGACCATAGCCGGTAGCAACGACCATGGCGTCATCAAGACCTCCGAATCTTGCCTCTATATCATTTCTAATATTTCCGGCAGTTATCTTGCTGTTCCAGCCTGTAGGAATTACCTCAAAAACAGGCTTCTCTCCATCTCTCAGGATGCAGACTTTGGATGCTGTTGACCCAATATCAATTCCAATATATTTCATTTAACCATACCTGTGTCTTGTATTATCGAATGTGTTGTTAAGGGACTCTATTGAAATATAGCTAAGTTGATTATCATCAGCTATCTGACGGATCCTCTCTACATCTTCTCCAAGGACAAGAAGGGAAACGCCGCAGCATACGCTGAGCTCTCTTGGAGTAGGGGAGATGCGAACATTAAGGCCTTCTTTCTTAAGAGCCTGGTACATTGCCATACTCTCTGTGTGATTCTGAAATAGAACATAATAATGTAACATGAATGATTATCTCCGCTAAAGACAGAGGCTGCCATATACAGGCAGCCTCGCAATGGTCTGATATAAATCCGGCTGATCTGATCGTGCCGATTACTCCAGTGTCTCGATGAATGCTTCAACTCTTGTCTTGATCTGTGAAGCATCATTGTCTGTATAGTCAGTCTCAATGCTGAGCATCTTGATTCCTGCCTGCTCAAGTCTCTGAGCAAGAGTATATCCCTCGATGTCATAAGTCTGACAGAACTTCAGGTGAATGTCAATAACGCCGTCAACGTTGTATTCCTTTGCCAGTCTGATCACATCATCAAATCTGCCTTCGTTAGGAGTGAAGCATGCACAGTTGATACCCATATATCTATTTGCGATGTTCTGGATCATCTCGTCCATAGTCTTTCCGGACTCGTCAACATTGTTTTCGAAGTATCTTGTACCTGTGCAGGTTTCCTCGCAAACTACGACGCCGCCGGAAGTCTCGATGATATTGTGCATTTTCCAGTTAGGAATAGCCATTGGAGTTCCGGAAACCAGAATCCTCTTAGCACCTGGAGCTACATCTACGCCGTCAGCAACTCTCTGCTCCAGTTCGTCGCAGAGAATATTAGTCATCTGAGTAAATCTCTGAGGGTCATCATAGTAAGCGATCTGTGATACCAGCAGAGTATCTGTTCCGGAGATAGGTGCCTTAGCTGACTTTCTCAGGTCGTACAGTCTCTTGAGAGCTGTTCTCTTAGCGTTTACGTTCTTGATCCACTGAGCCAGATTCTCTTCGGTTACCTTATTTCCTGTTTCCTTTTCAACAACCTTAATGAGTTCCTTGATCTCATATGCCCATTTCTCACGGTCAACATCTCTCTTCATCTGAGGGAGATCCATGATGTGCAGCGGTACATCGGTTCCAAGAATTTCGTATGCTTTCTTCTTGCCGTCGCAAGTATTTTCTCCGATATACATATCTGCGGTTCTATAGAATGGGCAGGTTCTGTCAAAACGAGCTCCGAGCATTGCCTTGATCAATGGGCAGGTGTTAGCTGGGAGGTATCTCTCGCCACCAGGTACCCAGAACTGTGAACCCGCACAGAGTCCGGTAGCAATTCCGCCTGCAGCGAAAATAACTTCATCAGGTACATACGCACAGAACGTACCGAATACCTTACCGCCGTTCTTCTTGAACTCAATGAGTTCAGCAGGTCTGATACCATGAACGTCTGCAAGAACCATGTCGAAGAAGTCCATCTTCTCCGGTCTGTTTTCCTGTGACATAAATACATCTCCAACTGCACCAGGGAGAACTGCGCAGAGCTGATCATGCAGCTCAAGGTTCATTCCAAGCTCGCCCCACATTTTCTGATTATCTGCCATATCTTTTTCCTCCTCGAAAAAATGATAAAAATGACACATGCCAAGTGCACGTGCTTATAACTAAACTTTAACATGAGAACTTTATTGCCGTGAAATAATTTAACTTAATAAAAAACGCATGAACTATAGCTTTTATTGATGTGAAAATTAATGGTGAATGAGTCAATTGATACGGGATCAGCATGAAGCGGTTTTTACTGCAATCCTGATAATTTGTATAGTATAATTAATCAATCAAGAGTTTTTATGGAGTACCTGACATGAAGAAGTGTCATTCAACTTCATATAAAACAACCGGTAGGTAAGACATCAGACATTGCATGAGAAATTAAAAGAAATTAGAATTCAAAGCCATGAAATACTGTCAGGAAAATGAATCAATAAAAAAGTGGAATGACGAGTGGGTACAATATATCCGCAAAGAGCATTCATTCAGGCCGGAGCTTTCATACTGGGATGAACGTGCTGTTAAATATAGGAAGAAAGATAAGTACGGTCCATATGAGGAAAAAATCTATGAAATGACACGAATAAAATCAGGCGAGCAGTTATTTGACATGGGATGCGGAGCCGGAACACTTCCCATATTTTTCGCACAAAAGGGACATGATGTATATGGCGCAGACTTTTCGCCGAAAATGCTTGAGTGCATGATGGAAGATGTGAAATCTCTTGGGCTTGACTCGTTGGTTCGTCCGATCCTGCTTGACTGGAATGAAGACTGGAACATGAGAGAACTTCCGATGTGCGACATTGCAATATGCAGCAGAGCACTAATTTTTGAGGATCTGGATGAATCAATAAGAAAGCTGGAAAGTATAGCTGAAAGGAGAGTGTGTCTTGGGATACTCGATGAGATATATGACGACAGACCCGGACAGACTGAAATAATACTTAATTATCTGAAATCAAGAGGCATTGAAACAGAGTTTGAAGAATTGCAATTCAGACCCGGCAATGAAAGAAGGCTGGATGCAATAGAGACTCTCATTGCCTGGGATAAATAGTCTGCAGTACTGCTACTTGAGGATGAAATGATCTTTTTTGAAATCGATTATTCCATCCTTTTTCATTTTGCTTAATTCATTGGAAAGTGCACTTCTGTTTACACACAGGAACTGTGCGAACTGTTCCTGCGTCATTCTGGTATTGAATTCCTTGCTTCTGTTCCTTTCCGACATAAGATTCAGATACATCAGTATTTTATCCCTGAGTGATTTTTCTGCCAGCATATCTATTTTTCTTTCCATTTTGATATTGAACATAGTAAGAGTATGTATCAGAACAGTCAGTAATTCATCGCGGAAAGGAGAGTTGAGTATTGATTCAAGACTGATGAAAACCACAGAGCAGTTTTCATTTGCAAAATAATCCATATCAGAGGTTTTCTTTCTGGACAAAAGAAACTCAATCGCAAAAAATGAATTTCTGTTATAGATGTCTACAAGATGAACATTCCCATTAAAATATGTTTTTTCAGCCGTTACACTACCGGTTTCAACTATGCACAGTTTATTGATGATGTCGCCTTCATGAAAAACTGATTCTGATTTTTGGTATTCTTTATGAGTAATATCTAGACTTTCATATGCGGAAATGTATTTGCTTTTATCAAGCTCGCAAAATAATCTGCTGTCTATCACTGCTTCAAGATGTTTCATGTATGAACCTCGTTTTTTCTGTTTATGTTACACATGTTAAGTGTAATTATCTTTTTCATCCAATAATGTTGTTGAGACAACAATACTACTGTCTGCTTGTTGTTTCAAGTATATTATTGAACTGTTATTCAAGAGTATACTCAACATCATAACAAAATGATTATTGCTGTGAGTTAAACAGGTGAATAAATATGAAGAGGAAAGTAAGCAGTAGAGAATTGGTTTTCATGGCGATATGTGCCACGCTGGGGCTTGTCTGCAAAAGATTTATTGCTCCTCTTACCAATATTCTGACTGATTTTATCAGACTTCCTGGCGGAAGTGCTACATCAGCATTTTCGATACTTTTCATTGTAATAGGTGTATCTGTGACAGATTGGAGAATAGCAGGAAGCATTCTCTGTCTGATACAGGCGATAGTTGCGCTGGGTGTTGGAATGAGCGGAAATCAGGGCCTGTTCGCATTGGTAAGTTTTACTGTTCCGGGAATGGTTATCGATATACTCAGGCTATTGATAAGAGATAGAGATTCGTTTTACACAATAGTGTCATGTACGCTGGCGAATATAGCAAGTGCTATTGCATCCAATTGCGTTGTTTTCGGATTCGAAGGCTCTATGCTGGTACTGTGGATACTGGTCGCTGCCGGTTTTGGGATCATCGCAGGAATGATAGGGAATGTGATAATAAGAAGGATGAATCATCTTCCGGACTTTGTTCAACTGAAATACAAAGTAAACAAGTAATATTATTTGAGGAGACTGAGAATGAAAAAGAAAATATTTACTGTTACTGTGGCAATCGTGCTTGCCCTGGCTGTTGTCGGGGTGGCAATTCACAAAATTGGACAAAATGAGACAAGTGGCATCGTTCTAATAAGCGAGTCTGAACAGGTGGAAATTTCTCTGGATGAGCTTACGGTCACTGATTTTTCAGGAACGATAGTAAATGGAAAGGGCGAGACTTTCGAGCATGACTTCAGTGGTATACTTCTTAGAGATGTTCTCATAAAAAATGGTTTTATTTTGGATCAGACATCTGAAGTAACGGTGACTTCTGCGGACAATTATTCAGCAACTATCCTGGCTGATGAGATACTCAACTATGACAAGGTGTATATTGCAACTGTTTGTGACGGTGAGCAGGTTGAGGGAATAGAAGGGGATTCATACGGAGCTGAAATCGTGGTTTTCGGAGATAAAGACAGCCGGAGATGTGTCAGATATTTAATGAAGGTGGAAGTGAAATGAAGAAACACATTGTGATCGCTGGTGAGAGACATGTTGGAAAAACAAGCCTTGTCAGAAAACTGATCGATGGCTGTAGTGTACCGATATATGGCTTTGAGACACGCTCTACCGATTATGGCCCGGACGGATATCATGGCATATACATGTATGCGGCAGGCAGCACGGATGATAAGCATACCAGGGAAAACCATGTCGGTGATTGCAATAGAAAGGACAGGAGGATCAACCTTGATGTATTTGATGGTCTTGGTGTAAGATTGCTCGAAGCAAAAACTGATGGGATTATTGTTATGGATGAACTTGGATTCATGGAAGAGGGATCAAAGTACTTCTGTGATCGGGTCCTGGAATTGCTGGACGGCGATATTCCGGTGATTGCAACTGCAAAATGCGATCATTTTGGTGGCTTTCTGGACAAAGTCAGGAATCATGAGAATGTTCTGCTGTATACACTGACCGAGGAAAACAGAGATGAAGTGTATGAAGAACTGAGGCCCATTGTTGAAGCAATGATAATGTGATGCCGTATAACTAAGATGCAGAAACTATAGTTTCTGCATCATTTTTGCTTTTCTTTTTTAACGCTGAATTGCCCTGTTTCTGTATGGAATGAATATCATGGGCGATGGCCTTGAAAAATTGTCCGGTGGAAGACTGGAAAACATGCTTGAGAAGATGACATCAACAAAGGTGAAACAGAAATAATAGTTGAATTCTAATAGCTAATGCATTAATATCGGAAACATATTAACAATCAATTGATGATCGCGTGAATAGGAAAGAGCTGAAGAAATGAAAATTGACTTTCAGAAGAAAAAAGGGTTCATCTGTGATATGGATGGCGTTCTGTATCATGGGAACATATTGCTTCCTGGCGCCATCGAGTTCATCAACTGGCTTCAGGAAAATGAAAAGGATTATTTATTCCTTACCAACAACAGTGGACTGACGCCACGGGAATTGCAACAGAAGTTGGAGCGTCTGGGAGTACATGTTCCGGAAGAGCGTTTTTATACCAGTGCACTGGCTACAGCTGAATTTCTCAGGATACAGGCACCGGGTTGTTCTGCATTTGTGATCGGCGAGGCCGGACTGCTTAATGCTCTGTACGATGCAGGTATTACAATGAATGATGTAAATCCGGACTATGTGATTATCGGGGAAGGAAGAAACTATTCTCTGGAATCGCTGACGAAGGCAGTCAATCTTGTTTTGGGGGGCGCAAAGCTGATCGGCGCTAATTCTGATGTGTCAGGAAATATAGATAACGGGATCGCGCCGTCTTGCCGGGCATTGATCGCACCTGTGGAAATGGCTACAGGAAAGCAAGCCTATTTCTGCGGTAAACCAAATCCTCTTATGATGAGGACAGGACTTCGACTTCTCGGATGCCATTCTGAAGATGCAGTTATTATCGGAGATCGCATGGATACTGACATCATTGCAGGTACAGAAAGCGGTGTTGATACGGTGCTTGTATTATCCGGAGTCTCGGATAGAGATACAGTAAAAGTATTTGCATATCAGCCTACGATGATCCTTGATGGAGTCGGCTGCATTCCGGGTATACAGGAAGAAGAATAGGAATACATAAGATGAATTAAAAAAAGGCACTTCGCTTTATATGCGAAGTGCCTTTTAAAATGCTATGAAATGGAGTTTACGGTGAATATACGCATGCATATGGATATATTTTTTCTTTTGGTGCTGTCGTGTTACTTGCTATTTTGTTATAATAATATCAAAAGTTTTTATTATCCCCTGAAAGGAGGAACTACATGAAAAATTATGATGTTATTGTAGTAGGCTCCGGCTGTGGCGGACTCTCTGCTGCTACATATCTCGCAAGCAGAGGAAAGAAGGTTCTCGTTCTGGAGAAGAACAATCTGCCGGGCGGCTGTGCTACTTCATTCGTAAGAGGCGAGTACGAGTTCGAGTCGACTCTTCACGAACTCTGCCAGTTCGGTGATGGCACAGGCGAAGGAAAGCGCGGTGCTGTTCGTCAGGTACTGGAAGATGACTACAAGCTGGATGTTGAATGGTGCTCAGTAGATGAGACATTCGCTGCTGTTGCTACTGATGAGGGCGGTTTCAGAGTATCCATGCCTGTCGGTGTTCAGAATTTCATCGATGCAATGGAGAAGGCTGTTCCGGGATGCCGCGAGTCCATTACAACTGTCATGGAGCTCGGACGCATGCTGGTCGATGGCGTAGAGTGGCTCTTCGAAAGAGATAATGAGCCTACACCTCCGCAGAAGGTCGAGATGCTCCTCAAGTACTATGATCTGATGTGCCTCGTTCCACAGCCTTGTGATGCAATGCTTCGCAAGATCGGTGTCCCTGACAAGGCGCGCAACATTCTTGAGAGCTACTGGACATACGTGGCATGTGACAGCACGGAGATGAGCTTTGCACCATACATCTTCATGACATATGTATATATCACTCAGAAGCCATGGTTCGCAAAGGACAGATCACACGCTATCTCGATGGCATTCGATACAAGGATCAGACAGTTCGGTGGAGATATCTGGTACAACACTGAGGTAACTAAGATCGATGTTAAGAATGGCGAGGTAAAGGGCGTTGAGCTGAAGGACGGCACATATATTCCTTGCAATTATGTGATCTCCAACCTGATGCCGCACGTTGTATTCGACAGAATGATGGATCACGCCGAAGTTCCGGAGTATGAAGTTAAGAAGATGAATGCTCAGAAGATGGCACAGAGCTGCTTCACTGTATATCTGGGACTTGATGCAAGTGCTGAGGAGATCGGTATCAAAGATTACGATACATTCATGAGATATGATCCGGATAACCACAATCAGTGGCTTTCATCCAACAACATAGAAACACATAAGGACATCACATGCACCTGTACGGCTGTTGCAGACCCTCTGACGATCGGCGAAGGACGCTGCACACTGCAGTTCTCCAAGTTCTATGAGGGAGATGCTTTCGAAAACATTACTGAGGAAGAGTACTTCAGGATGAAGGACAGGATCGCGGAAGAGTGCGTTGACCGTTATGAAGAGGTTACCGGCCTGAAGATCAAAGAACACATCGAGGAGATCGTGGTTGCTTCTCCAATGACATGGGCGCGTTTCCTTGGAACTCCTAAGGGAGATGTATACGGTTACTATGCAAGACTCTGGGACGGCATGTTCCCGCGTGTTCAGTGCGGACATAAGGAAGATTACAACATCAAGGGTCTGAGATTCGTAGGCGGACACGGAACACAGATGGACGGCTATTCACAGGCATTCCTTTCCGGCAGAGAGCAGGCAAAGTACATGCTCGAGAATATGAAGGAGGGCAAGTAAGATGGCAAAATATAAATATAAAAGAGACGTATTTAAGGGCCTGACTCCTTTCCCTTTCCTGGGCGAGGTCAAGACTCGTGTTAAGAACATCGAAGCAGCTTCAACTGAATTCCCTAAGTCGGTATTCAATCCTAATACTCTTGCGGCAAAGCTTCACCCGCACTATCAGTCTGCTAAGGTAGCAAAGGTAGAGGAGCAGCCTGATGCGAAAGTATATACTCTCGTTGCAGACGAAGCAAAGGGAACGAAGTCCCTTGCATACTTCCGCGCAGGTCAGTACATCAGCGTTGTGATCGATATTGACGGAGCAAAGGTGACCAAGCCTTATACTCTGGCAGGAAGTCCTAAGGCTGCACTTGGAGATGAGAACACATCATATACCATCATGATCAAGAAGGCAGCAAAGGGATATGCATCGGAATATATCCTGAACAACTGGAAGGAAGGAACTGAGATCGTTATTTCAGGTCCGCTCGGACATTACTATTACCAGGGTCTCAGAGATGCAAAGAAAGTCATTGCAGCAGCGGGCGGAAGCGGCATCACACCGTTCATCTCGATGGCTCGCGCTATCGTAGACGGAGAGGAGAACTTTGATCTGACTATTCTCTTCGGAAGCAAGACAGAGAAAGACATCGCTTTCAAGAAGGAACTCGACGAGATCGTTGCAGCAAGTAACGGCAAGGTTCAGGTAGTCCACATTCTGTCGGATGAGCAGAAAGAAGGTTATGAGAGCGGATTCATCACAGCAGAGCTGATAAAGAAATACGCAGGCGAGGAGGACTACAGCATCTTCGTATGTGGCAATCAGAACTTCTACAAGTTCATGCATGGTGAAGTTGAGAAGCTTGGTCTCCCGGGCAGAAGAGTAAGATTTGAGGTGCCTGGCGAGATGGGCGATCCTACACAGGATGAAGCTTACAATGGCGATGTAAATGCCGAGTACAATATCACTGTTGTGATCAGAGGCGAAGAGACTGAGATCAAGTGCCAGGGCGGTGAGACACTGCTTCACGCTATCCAGGCTGCAGGTATCATGGTAACATCTGACTGCAGAAGCGGACTCTGCGGATGGTGCCATTCCAGACTGATCATGGGTGAAGTATTCATTCCTGAGGATCATGACGGAAGAAGACTGGCAGATAAGAAGTTCGGATGGATCCATCCATGCGCAACTTATCCGATGTCTGACATCAAGATGGAAGTATTCCCAATTATGTAATCTGTTTATGTAATTATTAACTGTATGGTCCTGCGTATTCTTTTTCGGAATAGCGATTTTCGTAAAAAGGAATGCGCAGGACCGGGAATAAACAATCAATACTTGTCCACTATCCGACAATACTGATATAACATTTCAGGAGGGATCATGATAGCTGTTGTAGGTGCTGCGAATATAGATCTGCATACACAATTTGAAAAAGATATTCTGCTGAGAAATTCCAATCCTGCGATCACCCGTACTTCTGTGGGGGGTGTTGCCCGCAACGTTGCAGACAATCTTTCCAGACTGGGTGAAGAAGTGATGTTTTTTACCGGTGTGGGTGATGATCTTTTCGGTAGAGAAATAATGCACAACTGTAAGGAACTCGGGATCGATGCGAGTCACGCTTATCAGTCAAAGGAGTTTTCTACAGGAACATATATCGACATACTTGATGCCAACAGCGACATGTATGTTGCGGCAGCTGACACAAGAATCATTGAGTCTATTCCTCTGTCATACTTTGATGAGATCGCAGAGTATCTTCAAAAGGCTGATGCCATCGTTGTCGATCCTAATCTGTCGGCCGATCAGCTTGTGAAGATACATGAGGTCGCTAAAGGAACGAAGATATTCATTGACCCGACTTCACGTGCGAGGTCGAAGAAAATGAAAACTGTTTTTAATATTTTCCACTTTATCAAGCCTAATAATTATGAGCTTGAGGAGCTGGCGGATATGCCTGTTGAGACAGAAGATGATATAATAAAAGGCGTTGAGATCCTTCTTGAGAAGGGCGCCGGAAGCGTAGCTGTCTCAATGGGAGAGAAGGGATGCTATTATGCGGATAATACGGGAGTATCAATGTTCAGAGAGCAGCCGTTCAAATGTGAGATGGAGAATGCCACCGGAGCCGGGGATGCTTTTCTGGCGGGTTATGTCAAGGCCTTCAGTTCGGGAAAAGCGATAGAAGAGCGTCTCGACTATGCATTGGCATGTGGCACGGTCACTGTAATGAGTGCCGATTCAATTAATGAGAAAATGAGCGATGATTTCATCACGAAGTTCATCGATGTAAATATGAGATAATGCATCAGGAAGGAAAGAAATGAGTTACGAAAACTATCTTGATATAAAAGCAGAAGTTGCGGAAGCACTTGCAACAGGCAAGCCTGTTGTTGCACTGGAGAGTACTATTCTGAGTCACGGAATGCCATATCCTGAAAATCTTGATTTCGCGGCCAAGGTCGAGGAGGTCATTCGCGCAGAGGGCTGTGTCCCGGCAACGATCGCTTTGCTTGACGGACGCATCAAGATCGGACTTGAGGCTGATGAACTCGAGGTAATGTGCAAAGCCGAAGATGTCGGCAAGGTAAGCCGTAGAGATTTTGCAGTATACCTCTCGCAGAAGAAGGCAGGTGCGACAACTGTTGCATCGACCATGATGTGTGCTGCAATGGCGGGCATCAAGGTGTTTGCGACAGGCGGCATTGGCGGAGTTCACAGAGGCGGTGAGGACAGCATGGACGTCAGCGCTGATCTGCAGGAGCTGGCACACACCAGCGTTGCCGTTGTATGTGCAGGCGCTAAGCAGATACTGGATATCGGAAGAACTCTTGAGTATCTTGAGACCATGGGTGTTCCTGTCATCGGCAACAAGACTG
The DNA here is from genome assembly GCA_024403055.1 of Mogibacterium sp. Lineage (GTDB taxonomy): Bacteria > Bacillota > Clostridia > Peptostreptococcales > Anaerovoracaceae > Crickella. Next base: position 58,129 of record JAKSSO010000001.1, read on the forward strand.
ACAGATTCCCTGCATTCTTCTGTCCTGACAGCGGATATGGAGTGGACTTTGCAGCAAAGGACGAGGCGGAGATCGCTGAGATACTCAGAACTCATCTTGACCTCGGACTGCAGTCGGGAATGCTTATCGGCAACCCTGTACCTGCAGAGTACGCCCAGGATTATGACGAGATGGAGAAGGTGATCGACAAGGCTCTTGCAATGGCTGACGAAGCCGGTGTGAGAGGCAAGAACATCACACCTTTCCTTCTTGCAACGGTCAAGGATCTGACCGGCGGCGAGTCATTCAAGTCAAATGTTCAGCTCGCACTGAACAATGCACGCTGCGCAGCTAAGATAGCGAAGGCATTGTAACAGAGGTAAAAAAACATGGCAAAGCTTTATTTCAAATTCGGAGCAATGGGCAGTTCCAAGACGGCTCAGGCACTGATGACCAAATTCAATTATGAGGAAAAGGGCAAGAATGTATGGATCATGAAGCCCAGCATTGATACGCGTGAGACAGAAGTGACCTCCCGTATCGGACTTCATGCGCCTGCATATATCGTTAGCCCGGATGAGGATCTTCTCGATACATATCGCAAAGATTACAAAAAGATCGACGTTATCATCGTCGATGAGTGCCAGTTCCTGACTGAGGCTCAGGTTGATCAGCTGAGAGTGTTCGTCGATGAATATGGCATACCGGTGCTTTGCTTTGGCCTTCGTGCGGATTTCCAGGCAAAGCTCTTCCCGGGCAGCAAGAGACTCTTCGAGATAGCCGACTCTATCACGGAGATCAAGTCGATATGCAGCTGCGGCCGCAAAGCGATCGTTAATGTAAGATTTGACGACAGCGGCGAGATCATCACTGAGGGTGATCAGGTGTGCATCGGCGGGAACGACAGATATGTCGGCATGTGCTACAAATGCTACATGGAGCGTAAGAAGGCACATGAGGCAAAGCTGAAACTCACGGAACTTACGAAATAAAGAATTGCAAAGAGGCAGATATAAGGAAACAAAAAATGAGCAGTCCGCAAAAGTGACTGCTCATTTATTTAATATGGATCATCAGTTTATTACGCGTCGCAGTTATTCTCTTTCTTAACGATATAATTCTGAGCAAGCGTGTAGAGTACAGAGCACAGTGGAACTCCAAGCAGCATGCCCAGTATGCCGAAAGCACTGCCTCCGATCGTGACAGCAACAAGAACCCACAATCCAGGGAGTCCAACGGACTTTCCTACGATTTTAGGATAGATCAGATTGCCTTCTATCTGCTGAAGTATGATCAGGAATATGATAAACCATAGTGCCTTGATCGGGCTGATAAACAGGATCAGGGAGGCTCCGATGATCGCACCGATCCATGCTCCGAAAATAGGGATCAGAGCGGTAAAGCAGATAATAACTGATACCGGAAGTGCATTAGGGAAGCGGAAAATCAGCATGCCGATAAAGCACAGAAAACCGATAACAAGTGCGTCCATCATCTGACCTGTGACAAAATGTGTAAAGCTGGCGTTGGATATTGACAGTACTTCCAGAGTCTTATTCGCTTTCTTCTCAGGCAGAAAGGCACGCAGTAAACGTGTGGAACGGGATTTCCACATTTCCTTCTGTGCAAGTAAATACAGAGAAAAGGTAAACGCCAGAACTACATTGATGACAACACTGAAAACGGACATTGTAATATCCAGTGTTTTATCTACGACGTCACTTCTGTTTTTAGCAAAAAAGTCATTGACCGCGTTCATGATGGTATCATGATCTATTTTTATTGCGGGCAGAACAATACCGTGGCCGCTGAGGAAAACGGATAATTTCTGCCACCACGTATCTATCTCATTTAAATATGCAGGAAATTGTTCTGCAAAGTTTTGAGCGGTTTTCTCCAGCTGCGGGATCAGAACAAAGAATACCGCACAGATCGCACCCAGAAATATCAGGGTGCTTAAAACAAGACAGATCGGGCGTCTTAATGATTGCATCCGCGTCGATTCCGTTTCACGTTTCGCCTCTAATTTACGATATGCTTTCTCCAGCGGGACAAGTATCAGGTTGATCAAAAAAGCAATGCATATTCCGATCAGAAATGGTGATATCAGGGATACTATTCCGGAGAGCAGTTTTGTAAGAACCTGAAAATTATGAATTCCCCAATATAGCAGAATCGTAAATATGATAAGAAACATGATCTGTTTCATTGTCTTTTTATTAAGTCCCATATCGTCGACCTCCTTATATAATGTAGTTCTCGAAGGTACGGAGATCCATCAGGAAAAGCTTTCCTGCAAGCTCGCTTTCCTGTCCGGTCAGGACCTTGATCGCCTCGGCAACTTCCATCGATGCACAGCATGCAACGGTGGAGCAGAGAGATGTCTTGGCGGATGATGGATCATTCGCTTCTTGAGATGCAGTCCCGTACAGTCTGTGCAGCAGTTCACTGCCCGGTGTTGACAGACCTACCTGAAGATTCCAGCCCTGGATAGCTCCGTGAACAAGTGGCACCATTTTCTCTTTGCAGATATCTTCGAGAACGAGCCTGTCTCTGACATTATCGAGCGCGTCGATCACGACATCAGCCTTTTCGACGAGTTCGCTTATTTCCGATATCGGAAGAAATTGCGTGATAGCTGTCAGTTCAACATCAGGATTGACACTGCTGATCCTCTCGACAGCAGCCTCAGTCTTGGAGCGACCGATATTCTCGGCGGTGCAGAACAGCTGGCGGTTGAGGTTGGACTCATTAAAAACATCGCCGTCAGTAACGGTAATGTGGCCCACACCGATGCGTGCAAGCTCTTCAACAACATAGCCACCCAGTCCGCCGCATCCTATAATGAGTGCGGATCTGTCAGCGAGTGCGAGCTGCTGCTCTTCAGATATTGCAGGAATATTTCTGATATATCTCTCTTCCATAAGTGTTTTAGATTTCGAAAAAGCGATCTTTATGATTGCTTTTACAAATTCATACTTGTTTTTGCAAACTTTTTGTTTCAATTTATATATTTATAATACCATTGATGTTATAATTTACACAATATCAATACTTCAGTAATACTGCTCAGCCCGGATCAGCTGATGGGTTGCAGCACCAGAATATTATTCCCCGGGGGAGGAAGTTATGAAGTACGAAACATTGTTTTCACCGATGAATATCGGTAATCTGACGATCAAAAACAGAATAGTTATGACTGCTGCTGAGTTCAGCCTGGGTGAACCGAGTGGCAAAGCTACACCGCGCTTAGTTGATTATTATGAAGAGAGAGCTAAGGGCGGTGTTGGTTTAATTATCCCAGGGATATGCAGAGTAAACGACATGGCCGGAGCTGCAACATATACTCAGCTCGCAATGAGCCATGACTACCACATCGAGCCTATGCGCCGCATGGTGGAGAGAATGCACAAGCATGGCGCAAAGCTGGCGATCCAGCTGCATCATGCAGGACGTCAGGGTCTGGCAAGCTCGATCAATTCTCTGCCGGCTGTTATCCCTATTGCAGAGCGTGTGCCAAGCTTTATGGATCTGATGTACAAGTGCACTCCTATGCTCCTGGGCATGGAGGAAAAGGGTATATGTTTCTCAGTGCAGGCACCTTCGAAGATCGAAGTTCAGCCTCACGGTGCACAGAGAATGCACGCAATGAGTAAGAAGGAGATCCACAAGCTGCAGAAGGATTTCGTAGATGCAGCAGAGAGGTGCAAGAAGGCAGGCGTTGACGCTGTTGAACTTCACGGAGCGCACGGATATCTGATCCAGCAGTTCCTGTCGCCTTATACCAATCGCAGAACTGACGAGTACGGCGGCAGCTTTGAGAACCGCATGAGATTCCTCGAAGAGATCGTAGTCGGCATCAAGGAGCGCTGCGGCAAAGATTATCCTCTTATCGTAAGGCTGACTGTTGATGAGATGTATGCAAGGATAGGAAGGCCGAACGATGGCTATGATCTTGAGACCGGTAAGAAAATCGCTAAGAGGCTCGAGGAACTTGGCGCTGACGCCATTAATGTTTCCAGTGCATGCTATGACGTATATAACTGCTGGCTCGAACCTACGACTTATGAGCCGGGTTGGCGTAAGTACCTGGCAAAGGCCATCAAGGAGACCGTAGACATTCCTGTTATCGCTGCCAATGTAATGCGTACACCTGAGCAGGCAGAGCAGCAGCTCGAAGAGGGATATCAGGACTTCGTTGCTTCGGCAAGAGCGTTTATATGCGACCCGCATTGGCCGGAGAAGGCAGAGTCAGGACATCCTGAAGACATTCAGCGCTGCATCGGCTGCCTGAACTGCATACGCTCATTCATGAACAACGCAGGTGAGGGAAAGCCGGGCGAGTGCGCTCTCAACATGAGTATCGCCAATGAGGCCGAATACTATCACATGAAGAAAGACGGTGAGGGACGCAAAGTCATCGTTGTCGGAGCCGGTCCGTCGGGACTTACGGCGGCCAAGACAATGGCGATGAGAGGCTTTGACGTTGAGATATATGAGAAGGCGGAGAAAGCGGGCGGTCAGGTAATCGCTGCTGCTTCGGGCAATCTCAAGGAGAGACTGTACTGGGCTATCGAAGATCTTCTGACTGCAGTAAAGAAGGAAGGTGCGCAGGTATTTCTGGGAAAGGAGATCACAGCAGCAGAGATAAAGGCAAGAGATCCGTATGCAGTTATCGTAGCTGCAGGAGGCACACCTGTAAGACCTAAGTCGATCCCGGGCATCAGCAACGATAACGTTTATGTCGCACCTGATCTGCTTCTCGGAAAAAGGAAGATCGAGAACAGCAATGTAGTTGTGATAGGTTCCGGAATGACAGGTCTGGAGACAACTGAGTTCCTGAACGACATGGGCAATCACGTTACTGTCGTGGAGATGGCGGATGAGATCGCACCGGGAGCATGGTTCCAGCTCGTGGATGATGAGATGGAGAGGATCAGCAGATTCGACACGAAGATCCTGACCGGTACAAAGCTCTGCGAGATCAATGCAGACAGCGTTAAGGTAGAGGACAAAAACGGAGTTCAGAGCAGTATCAGGGCGGACTACGTTGTTCTGGCCATGGGTGTAAGACCTGTTAATGGACTGGCCGAAGAACTCAGGGAAATGGGACTGGACAATGTATATTGCACAGGTGATGCTGTCAAAAGCGGAACTATCGCACATGCATGCCACAGTGCATACGATACAGTAATGAAAATCGGAAAGTGCAATTTCGATGATAAGGGAGTAAAATTTATGGGAAGCAATAATACAATAAGCGGCAGAAATATCGTTATCACTGGTGCTTCCAGCGGAATAGGCAAGGAACTGCTCGACAAGCTGGCGGCAGAGAAGAGCAACACCATTCTTGCTTCGAGCAGAAGCATCGAGAAACTGACAGGATACGGCAGCAATGTGACTCTGTTTAATGCGGATCTCAGCAGCAAGGAAGGCGTGGACAGACTATTCGAAAAGGCCGAGAGCATGTTCGGCAAGATCGATCTTGTCATTGCCAATGCAGGAGCTCCGTATTACGAGAAGCTCAATTACGTCAACTGGGACCGCATCACCAATATCTTCAATCTGAATACTCTGTCTCCGATATATACTTATACAAAGTATCTGGAGCATCTGAACGGAAGAGAGGGACAGCTGGCGTGGACCATCTCCGCGATGGGCGAGATGGCGATACCGGGTTACGCTTTGTACGCAGCGACCAAGTTCGCCATGAAGGGATTCCAGGAAGCCATCAGACTTGAGGCACCTAAGAACCTCAGGCTGACAGCTGTATATCCGGTATCCACAGCGACCAACTTCTTCAATGTAGGCGGCGGCGGAGTAAAGATGAGCAAGCCGTTCCCTGTACAGGAAGCTGACGTTGTAGCGGACAGGATGATAGAGGGTATAGCAAAGGGTAAGAAGCATATCTATCCTTGCAGGATATTCAGACCGTCCAAGCTGCTGATGAATACAGTTCCGCCTGTTAAGGCATTCTACTGGGGCATTGAGAAAAAGAGACTCAATAACTTCCTCAAGAGAAAGGAAAAAGAAGTAAAATAGAAGAGAACAACAAGAGAACCGGTTAATGCCAATGTTACAGTGAAAGGAGATCACTATGGCTAATATTCATGACATTACTAGAGATCAGTGGATGCTCAGAGGCCCTCTTGCAAAGAAGGGATATGACTGGTGGTGGCATTCACTTACAGCAGAAAATGCAGAGACAGGCGAGCTGAAGCCTTTCTATGTTGAATTCTTTACATGCAACCCGGCATGGGCTCAGCCTGAACCTGTTATCGTATGGAACGATCCTGCAAAACAGCAGGCAGGTGTTCTCCCGTCATATCTGATGGTAAATGTAGGTTTCTGGGGAGCTCCGGAAAAGGGTCAGCTGCACAGATTCTTCTCTCTTAAGAATACAGAAGTACATGCGGATGCACCGTACAGCATCAAGGCGGCAGATTGCTACTGCAGTGAGACTCATACTGAAGGTTCTGTAAAGGTTACTCCTGAAGAGGCTGCGGCACATCCTGAATGGATGACCGATGCCGGTGAGATGAGCTGGAACCTCGACATTAAGAAGGAAATCGCTTTCCACGTCGGATACGGCGCAAGCAAATTCTTCAGAGCAATCAATGCATTCGAGATGTTCTGGCATGCAGAGGGAATGAAGACGAGCTACAGCGGCGAGATCATTCTCAACGGAGTGAAGTACATCGTTAAGCCTGAGACCTGCAACGGATATGCTGACAAGAACTGGGGCGGCGATTTCACGAGCCCATGGGTATGGCTGTCATCCAACAAGCTGACAAGTCAGATCAGCGGAAAGAAGCTGATGAATTCCGTATTCAATATCGGCGGCGGAAGACCGAAGATCTACTTCTTCGCACTCGACAGAAAGCTCCTGGGTGAGTTCTTCTATGAAGGCAAGGATTATGAGTTCAACTTCTCCAAGTTCTGGACGCTGTCACGCACCAAATTCGACTGTTGGGAGACTGATGATGAGATCCACTGGCATGTAGTTCAGACAACTAAGGATTCCAAACTGGATACAAATATCAGATGTGCCAAGGCGGATATGCTGAATATCAGATACGAGGCACCAACGGGCTACAAGAAGCACAACAGACTTTGGAACGGCGGCAATGGTACAGGAACTCTCAAGCTGTACAAGAGATCACTGTTCGGCGGCAAGGAAGAACTGATAGATGAGGTATATGCAGAGGGCATTGGATGCGAATTCGGTGAATACTGCGACCCTGAAATGACAGTTTACTAAAAATCAATTTGAGAAAAGGAGCAAATGCATGAAGTCCTGCATGGGAAAGATCCTGGTCGTTGATCTGACGGCGGGGACTACGGCGGTTGAAAAAATACCGGAAGAGGTATATGAAAAAGTGCTCTCGGGAAAAGGTCTGGGTGCATGGTATCTGTACAAGAATATTCCGGTGGGAGCAGATCTGATGGGGCCTGACAATATTCTGGGATTCTGTTCAGGTGCACTGACGGGAACCGGTGCGTTCATGACCGGTCGATTTACTGGTGTATGCAAGAGCCCTCTGACCGGAGGATGGGGAGATGCCAACTGCGGAGGAGTTTTCTCACCGGCGATCAAGCAGTGCGGCTATGATGCGATCTTCTTCAAGGGCGTCTCAGAGAAGCCGGTATATCTGTATTGCGACAACAGCAAGGCAGAGATCAGGGATGCTTCCGAATACTGGGGCCTTGATGCGACTGAAGCTGAGGCCAGACTGCAGGCGGACTGCAAGACTAAGAAAAAACCTTGTGTTGCTCTGATCGGTCAGGCCGGCGAGAAAATGTCACTGATATCGGGCATCTGCAATGAGGGCGGAAGGATCGCAGCAAGAAGCGGAGTCGGTGCTGTCATGGGCAGCAAGAAGCTCAAGGCGGTAGTGCTCGCAGGAAGCAAGCCTATGCCATGTGCTGACAGGGAAAAGGTAATGGCACTGTCCAGAGAACTTGGACGCAAGATCAATAAAATGACCTTACCTTCACATATTGGTGCGAGTCTGGCATTGGGCGGAGCCGGTATGGGAATGATGCCTTCGATGCCGCTGGACGGATCGATAACGAGCCTGATATTCAGGGAGTGGGGCACACCTTCGAATACACCGATGGCTATTATGAGCGGTGACGGACCTCTCAAGAACTGGGGCGCAGGTCCTGCAGAGGCCAAAGGCGTTAAAATGGCACTTGCCTACAACCCTGACAAGATAAATAAGATAGAGACTGTAAAATACCACTGCTATTCATGTCCTCTCGGATGTGGCGGCAAGCTGGATATCAGAAAGATAAAAGAAGCAGAGAATGAGTTCCCGGAGACACATAAGCCGGAGTATGAGACCATCCAGGCCTTCGGTCCGCTCTGCATCAATGATGATCTGGACTCCATACTGTATCTGAATGAGCTCCTGAACAGAGCCGGAATGGATTCGATATCGGCGGGCAATACTGTTGCCTGGGCTATCGAGTGCTATGAGAACGGCATCCTGACTAAGGAACAGACGGATGGACTGGAACTGACATGGGGTAATGCGGACGCCATCATTGAACTGACTAAGAAGATGATAGCTCGCGACGGCTTTGGCAATGATCTTGCTGATGGAGTAAAGAGAGCTGCTGCAAAATACGGCGGCGAAGAGTTCGCAATGCATGTCGGCGGACAGGAGCCGGGAATGCATGATGCGAGAAATGATGCACAGCTGGGTGTTCACTTTGTTGCTGAGCCGGCACCTGGCAAACACACAATAGGAATGGCGATCCAGTACGGAGCAATGTCGTTATGTGATATCTGCTCATGGGCACCTCCGGCAACAATGCACAGCAAGGCTGAGGATCTTGAGCCGACAGAGAAGAATGCCATGATATCCAAAGCGAATGCGGCTTATTCCATGCTCGTCGATGGTGCGGGCGGATGCTATTACGGCGAGATGATGGGCGTTCACATGTGGAAGCTCATCGATTATCTGAATGCAGCTGCAGGATGGAATTACGGCGGAGACCACTACATGGATATTGGAGTAAGGATCCAGACCATAAGACAGATGTTCAATATCAAGCACGGATACATGCCGGCAGATGTTAAGCTGCCTGGAAGAATGGCTGGCGAGCCGGCACTTAAGACAGGTCCTCTCAAGGGTATAACACTTAAGAACAGGGAACAGGTTGCAATGCAATGGAAAGCATTCGGTTGGGATGAGAAGACCGGCGAGCCGCTTCCTAAAACTATCAGAGAGCTTGGCATTGACAAGCTGATGGAGGTGTAGTCATGAAGGCAAAAACAGTACCGAGTTTTAAATACAATAATTGCGTGAATTGCGGTATCTGCGTTCAGGCATGCCCTGTTTCAGCGATCGACATGACTCGCGTGGGAAAAAACGGGAAGTATGCTAATGTATTTCCTGAGCTTGTGGACTACGATGGATGCATCGGATGCAGGATGTGTGTTTCGAGTTGTCCGATGGCTTGCATAGACATGGCTGCATTTTACAGGGAGCAGTAACCTTTGCGGCAGATTTTCAGAGAAAGAAGGCGTTGATAATGAGAGTCAAAGTGTTCCCACCGATAGGATGCGACAGGAGCAGACTGGATGAGCGAGGCTGGATGGAAGTACCGGAAGGCAGCACGGTCAATGATGTACTGAAACTGATCAGATGCAACCCGGTCAAAGCGAAGGTGATGATGGTCAGTGTAAATGGCGAGAAGACCGAGCTCAGGAGAAAGCTCTGCGATGGCGATGTGATCGGATTTTTTTCGCTTGTATCCGGCGGATAGAAAGACAATACAAAGCTAAAGCCGACAAATGTCGGCTTTTTTATAGAAAAAAACTATGGGATACTGTTTTTCCTGCATGTTACAATCCAACTCGGGTCATGAAAAAAGATAATAAAGATAGAAAAATATATTTAATAAGACATGGTGAACCGGAGGTTCCCGCTTTTGGGCGTTTCTTCTACAGTGCCACGGATTATCCGTTGAGCCACGATGGGAGGATAGAAGCCGGACAGACTGCCGAATGGCTGAATGAACAATGTCTCTCGTGTGCGACTGTCGTATCCAGCCCGCTTAAGAGAAGCAGACAGACTGCAGAGTACATTGCAGACCGAATCGGCACTTCGGTGATCACGGACGAACGTTTTCGTGAAATAAGCTGCGGAGAGTGGGAAGGCCTGACTTTTGACGAAGTAATGGAGAGATATCCTGATGAGTTTGCTTCGAGAGGCAAGGCCCTTGCAAGCTACAGGATCCCCGGAGGAGAGAGCTTTTTCGAGGCGGGAGCACGTTTTGGCGAGGCTCTTGCGGAGATATACAACAGATATGACGGAGATATTATCATTGTCGCTCATGCAGGAGTAATAAGGGGATATCTTCTCGGATGCGACGTTATTGATGATCCTGACGATCTGTTCAGTATTCCGATGCCGTACGCAGGCATAACGATCCTGAATAACGGTAAGCCTGAAAAGGTAGGGTTTAAGCCGCTGCATTTCCTGAATGAGACTCAGATACAGAGAATATACAGGAAATGGGAAGTGCCTGATCATATAATAAGACACATGAAGGGCGTTGCGGATTATCAGGATGAGCTGCTAGATCGTCTCGAGGAGAAAGGCATTCGGTATGACAGGGATGCTTTACGCAAGGCTGCACTTCTCCATGATATCAGGCGACTGTACCCAGATCATGCCGAGGAAGCTGGCACTTTCATGCGTGAATGGGGATACTCGGAGGTAGCTTCTCTGATCGCAAATCATCATAGTGCTTGCTCTTATGAGATCGCGGAAGGAAACGAAATATCGGGCTGCGGAAATGATGAGCGACTGCTGCATGCAGAGGACATACTGTTTTACGCGGACAAAAGAGTTCGCGAGGACAGCGTAGTAAGTGTAGCAGAGCGGTTTGAAGCCAGTAGGGGAAATTGCACAACTCCTGAGGCTGTTGAAAAACACGCGTTACTATATAACAGGTCTGTTCAAATTGAAAAGAAGATAGTAGAGATCCTGAAAGGAGAAATATAAGAATGAACGATATATTCTCGAGAATATCACATCTGCATGACAAGGGACAGGACATGGTCCTTGTTACTATCATAGAAGAGGCGGGATCGAGCCCAAGAGGAACAGGCTCGCAGATGCTTATCAGCCCGGAAGGCCAGATATGTGGAACCATCGGCGGCGGCGCTGTCGAAAAACGTTCTGAGGAATACGCACTGCAGCTGCTTAAAGAGAAGAGATCTGCGGTCCGCAAGTACGAACTGAGATCGGGCGTTGAGCAGGATATCGGAATGGAATGCGGTGGTGATGTGACAGTATTCTTCCAGTATATCGATTATGATGATAATGGCTGGAAGGAGCTTGCTGACGAGCTCACCTCTAAAATCGGAAGAAGAGAAGCAGGATGGCTGGTCCTGAATATGGACGGAACACTTCCTGCACTTTTCAATGATGACGGAAGCGTTGCATATGCTGCAGAAGACAAAATGGTAGAGTGCAGATTTGGAGATGGAGCCACACTTGCAGATGGAACTTTTTCAATGCCTCTTCCGGTAGGTGAGCGAGTGCTGCTATGTGGCGGTGGCCATGTGGCAAAAGCTCTTGCACCTGTACTGCATAGTGTAGGTTTTCGTATCTGTGTAATGGATGAACGTGAAGAGTTTGTAACAGCGGAGCGTTTCCCGATGGCGGAAAGACGCATTGCCGGTGATTTCAGCAGACTGGATGAATACTTCAATATTAATTCGAATGACTATGTAGTTGTCATGACAAACGGACATGTGCATGATTATGAAGTTGAGGAACGTGTGCTGAGGCATGAAACTGCATATGTGGGAGTGATCGGTTCCGCTTCCAAGACAGCCTCTGTAAACGAGAGGCTCCGTGCTGCGGGTATCGAAGAGGAAATGATCAATTTTGTCCACACACCGATCGGATTGAATATCAAGTCGGTAACACCTGAGGAGATCGCGGTAAGCATTGCTGCTGAGATGATCCTTGTAAGAGGTGAAAGAAGAGAACGTTTCGGTAAATTAAGCAATGCCTGTCCCATGAGATAATGAAAAGGGATCTGAGAAGGGAAAATGAATACAGTATAACAAACGGGAAGATACTTCCCGCTTTTGTTATGTTCATGATCCCACTCATGGCTTCATCATGCCTGATGCAGTCATACGGAATAATAGACGGCCTTATCATGGGCAATATGATAGGAGAGGAAGCTATCGGTGCTGTCAACAGTATCAGCCCGATCCTGGATGTCTGCATACTGGTACAGATCGCACTGGCCGGAGGCTGCTCAATATGCGTCTCTCACCTGTATGGAGCTGAGAGATACAGTGATCTTAGCAGACTTATCAAAGACATGTATAAAATAACTCTGGTAATAACGATCGTCATACTGGCTGTTGTTTTTTCCGGAGCTGAGGCCTTTCTCAGGCTGATCAATACCCCTAAAGATCTATTCGCATCTGCGCTGACATATCTGAGGATAGTGTTCATCGGTGTACCGTTTACTGCAATATACAATCTCCAGTCCGGAGTAATAAGAGGAATGGGAGACAGCAAAAAACCTCTTGGTGCAATAGCTATTTCCAGTGTTGTGAATATCAGCCTGGATCTGCTGTTTATTGCTGTATTAAGACTGGGAATAGGTGGAGCCGCCATTGCCACGGTGCTGGCTCAGGCCATGTCTGTCGCGTATCTGCAGAAAAAGATCAGAGAGAAACTCAGAAGTATCAGATATGACGCTGATGTTGAGCCGGAGCCGCAGGTACGGGAATGCGTGAGGCTGGGGCTTCCGCAGATCGTTCAGTCACTCGCGACATCGGCAGGAAACATACTGTTGCAGAACGTTACCAATTTGCTTGGTGCTACAGTTGTTATTGGCGTTACAGCCGCATTCAAGGTAGATGCGATCCTGGTCATTCCGCTGTTTTGCCTCGGACAGGCAACCTCGGTATTCACAGGTCAGAATGCCGGAGCTGCCAGATATGACAGAGTAAGACAGACTCTGAAGATCAGCCTGATATTTGCGCTTGCTGTTGCCGCTGTCATGGCAGTGGTGCTGTGGAGCGTCGGATATCCGCTTATGGGATTGTTTGGTCTGGAAGAGGCATCTGCAGCTGCAGGTTACAGATATATCATGGTCTGCATGCCATTCTACTGGCTGTTTGGTCTGCAGTTTGTTTTGAATGGATATCTTAATGGATCAAAACATACTCTTGTCGCTTCTGCAGCTTCGATCGTCGGACTTGCAGGACGTCTGACATTAGCCTATCTCTTGTATCAGAGTGTAGGTGCAGATGTTCTGCCTGCAGGTGAAGCAGTGTCGTGGATGATCGTCGTTGTCATTGACATGATCTATCTAGCCTGTTACAGAAAAAAAGATGCGCTTCACAACGAACTATAGGATAATTCAATAGAAAGAAGCGTGTCTGATAGTCTTTGCCTATTTGACTGATACAGATATTTGTCATAGAGTTTAAATGTGTTTTTATGCATTTAAATGATATGACAGAAACTAAGTAAAACTGTAATAATGACTGAGAAAATACTTGTTATTGATTTAGAAAAGAAGACTTTCGAAACAAGAGAACATCCGTATAATAAGCAAAGCGCATACGGCCGACGACTTGTTCTTGACTTAATAAAAGAATATGTGCCTGACGATGCAGAACGATACAGCAAAGAGAATGTGATCGTTATTTCGCCGGGCTTTTTTGCGGGTAACAAAGCACCCAGTGCATGCCGCATGTTCATTGCGACAGTTGAAGACCGCGGAAAAGGAATACAGATATGCAATACTACGGGAAATTTGCCGCAGAAGATCGGAAGCCTGGGCATTGCAGCAATCGTGATAAAAGGAAATTCTCCTGAAAAGAGCACAGTGATCCATATCACTGAAAACGGCGTTGATTTTTCGGTAAGACCGGAATACATCGGAGCTGATGTTAAGGACATAGTCCATGGTCTGAAGGCAGAATACGGTAGTAATGTCGGGATCATGGGGACCGGAAAATGTGGAGACATGAGAATGGCACTTTCGGTGGTCTTTCTGACATATCCGCATGGGACACCTGAGTATCAGAGTCCTCGCAGTGGATTTGGCGATGTGTTCGGAGCAAAGAATATAAGGGCGATCGTTGTCGAAGGCAATGACTGCTTTGCTAGAGAAAACAATGCGCCGGAGGAATTCTGGGCGCTCAGCAAGCAGCTTACTCAGAAGATAATCCATGACGAGGTATGCGGAGGAGCACTTCCGACTTACGGATCGATCACCATAATGAAAATACTGAAAAGCAGGCGGTCACTTGCCGAACTCTCAGTAATGAATGCAGGGAAGGAAGCTCTTCATAAGGACCCTTCCGGAGAGAATATCTCTGATGATGACAGCAGGAACAGATTGAGGAGCAATCGGACATGTGCACCTATGTGTGCCATAGGCTGCCTGAACAGACACACAAGTAACGACGGACGTAAGTATGAGAGTCCGTCCCAGGTCGAAGTAGAGGCGGCAGTGAAAAACTGTTTCGGAATAGATGATTATGACCTCTCCAAAGAGATACAGGACAGGGCAACTGAAATGGGCCTGGTAAGTGTCGAGTATGTTACTGCAGCAAAGGCATATGCAGAAGCTGTCGGGATCGAACACGGAGAGGAGAACCTTCTGGAGTGGCTTGATGAAATCGAGCAGGGAACACCTATCGGGAGAATAATTGCATCGAGAACTTATGGAATAAGAAATCTCTTTTCGGATAAGGTTGCTGAATCTCTTGTTGATAGAAGAGCAATTCAGGATGAAAGCCTTTTCGAAGTTCAGGTTGACAGCAGATATCCCAAGCTTAAAGACATGAGTACAATGGAACTGCTCTATTCTCAAATTTTCGTACTTGAGAATCTGGGGTTCTGCATTTTTACAGCATTTGCACTACTGGATAATGACGAGACCTTTGAGATCCTAGCAAGAATGTTTTCGGCAAAAACCGGAATAGATATCTCAGGTGAGGAACTTATCATTCAGGCAAATGAATGTATAAAAGCTGAGAAAGAGTATGAAGAAAAGAGATGGAGAGCGACATTAGAGACCAATATTCCGCCGTTCACCAAAGTGCTATATAGATATTTTGACAGTAACAGAACTGAGTAGAAATGACAGATGCAAGAAAGAGAACAACAATAATAATAATGTCCTTAATGGTGCTGGCCGGGATAGTTATTTCTTTCTTCCTAGGTCAGTTTTCGATCACTCCCAAAGAACTTGGCGGAATAATAATAAGTCAGTTTGCAGATATTAAACCATTCTGGACAAGTCAGCAGGAACACGTTTTCTGGACCGTAAGAATGCCGAGAATACTCATAGCTTGTATTGTGGGGATTGCTCTTTCAACGGCAGGCTGTGTATATCAGGGAGTTTTTGAAAATCCGATGGCTGCGCCTGACTTTCTGGGTGCATCCAGTGGTGCAGGTCTTGGAGCGGCACTTGCCATTTTGGCGGGAATGAATGAATGGATGATCACCGTTATGGCATTCGTATTCAGCCTTGCAACAATATGGCTTGTCTATATTATCGGAAATAGGACCAGAGGGAACAAAACTGTCGGTCTTGTTCTTGCAGGTCTGATGGTAAGTGCTCTGGCACAAGCTGGAACTAGTTTCATAAAGCTTGTGGCGGATCAGACAAATGAACTGCCGGAAATAACATACTGGCTGATGGGTAGCCTTACCGGGACTACGCAGAGAGATGTAGTTTTCTCAGGAGCAATTATTGTTGTCGGTATTATTCCGCTTCTGATACTTCGTTGGAAGATAAACGTTCTCACTATTGGAGAGGATGAAGCGAGCACTATCGGAATAAATGTTGCAAGGGTAAGGTTTATATCCTTGATATGCGCAACACTGGTAACCGCAGCAGCGGTATCAGTAAGTGGAATGATAGGCTGGGTGGGACTTGTCGTGCCTCATTTCTGCAGGAAGATAGTGGGTAACAATATGAAATTCCTGCTTCCTGCATCAGTATTTATGGGAGCATTTTTCCTTCTTATGGTTGACAATATCTCAAGAAATCTGTTTGCGGTAGAAATACCGATCGGAATTCTTACAGCGATAATCGGCGCACCTTTCTTTATCTATCTGATAACGAAAGGGGGCGAAAGCGTATGATAAGTGTCAGTGATCTTAGATATGCATATGGAACACATGAAGTACTCAAAGGCATTTCATTTGATGCCAGACCCGGAGAATTATTGTGTATACTTGGACACAACGGTGCAGGAAAAAGCACACTGTTCAAGTGCATGCTCGGACTGTTAAGAGGATATAGCGGATCGATAACTGTTGACGGAATAGACTTTTCCCGCCTGAAACCTAAGGAGAAAGCACTCTATGTCGCATATATCCCGCAGGCATCAAAACCGACATTTGCATACAATGTGATGGACATGGTGATTATGGGTACAATGTCAGTCGCAGGAGGAATATCGGGCCCGGGCGAGAAAGAAAAGAGACTTGCTCTGGATGCTTTATCAAAAATGGGAATAATGCATCTTAAGGATCGCGATTATACTAAGATATCCGGCGGAGAACAGCAGATGGTGCTTATTGCAAGAGCTCTGGCTCAGGGTGCAAAAATACTGATAATGGATGAACCGACTTCAAGTCTGGATTACGGCAATCAGATGAGAGTTCAAAAGCAGCTGAGAAAGCTGGTATCGGAGGGATACACGATTATTCAGAGTACGCATAATCCGGAGCAGACATATGTCTTTGCAGACAGAATACTCTGCATCAGAGATGGCATTATATACCGTCAGGGTAAGCCACAGGATGTAATGGACGAAAAGCTCATAAAGGACATGTACGGTATTGACGTTGAGATGGTAGAGAGTGCGGACAAAAGAGTCAGATTTTTTGAGTTGAAAGAATACGAGGATAATGAAGAAAACAAAGAATAAAACAAAGAATAAAAGAATAGCAGCTATATTAGCAACTATACTTCTGCTGACAACAGTGTGTTTCACCGGATGCGGAAGCACAGAATTGTCGTATCCGGAAGGTGTTGAAACATATACATATACTGATGACTACGGAAGAGAAGTAGAGCTGCGTAAGGACATAAGCAAAATAGTTGCATCAGGACCTAATGCGCAGATGATACTGGTCACCCTGGCTCCTGAGATGATGGTGGGACTGGCAGAAGCACCGAGTATGGCGATAGCGGAATTCTTCCCTGATTATTATATTGATCTTCCAACACTGGGGCAGTTTTACGGTAAGAAGATGAGCCTCAACCTTGAAAATCTGATGAATACTGACACAGAGATCATCATAGATGTGGGAGAGATCCAGGAAAAGGGAAACGAGGATATGGACAATATCCAGAAACAGACCGGTATTGCAACGATATACGTTAAAGCGGATCTGGATACGTATCCGGAAGCATACAGAAAACTCGGAAAGATTATTGGCAAAGAGGAAGAAGCCGAGAAATTGGCTCAATACTGTGAGGATACGATCGGCATGGCAGAGAAGATAAAGGGTGAACTTAGCGAAGACGAGGTAAGAAATATCCTTTTTGGTGTAAGTTCGACAGGCCTCAACTGTAATGTTGAAGGGAGCGTACAGGCTGCAGTAATTGATTTTATCGGAGCGAAGAATGCGATTCAACTAGATGAGGAAGAGGTCAACGGCAGAGATGGCGGTAATCCGGTGGACTTTGAGATGCTTTACAAAATTGATCCGGAAATGATCATCATGGCTGAAGATGGACCTTATGATACCGTTGCAGAACCTGATTCGGCATGGTCTGAACTTGATGCGATCAAGGATGGCCGTTACTACGAGATACCTTGCCGTCCATACAGTTGGATGTCAGCGCCTCCGAGCGTCAATCAGGTTCTCGGGGCAAGATGGCTCATGGCTGTTGCATATCCGGAGCTTTACGAGGGCGATATATATAATGATGTGAAGGAATACTATAAATTGTTCTGGCATTATGACCTGAGCGATAAGGAATGTGAAAAAATGCTGGCACATTCAGTTGGCAAAATACATTGATGCAGGAACAACAGTAAAGGAATAAACCATAAATGAATAAAAAAAGAATTTCACAATTCTTAATAATAATGATGGTCTTCAGTCTCATCACCGGGTATGGAGGAGCACTGAAGGCTAATGCAAATGCTGTTGACAAGCTGACAATAAAGATAGGTTATTTTGGCTGGCCAACAGAAGACTATGTTGAAAAAGCCGTTTTCTCTGCGAGCGAGCTCTATGGAATGGGAACAGTAAAAAGAGATTACTCATATTGGGACGGAAGTAAGAGAGTTGCTATTGATTCATCTATAGGAGTGCCTCTCTCAACTGTGCTGGATGCTGCGGGGATAGATCAGGGCTCGATAGCACAATTGGATTTTTGGACAGCGGATTCAGGAAATGGGGCTTTTACAAGCTTTACCTGGAAACATCTGCTCGGTACGAAAAGATACTACTTCAGAGATCTGGCAGCATGTTTTGAATATGACGGGGAAGAAGAGTCGGACGAACCTGATCAGCCGGACGAACCTGATCAGCCGGATAAACCTGATCAGCCGGACGAACCTGATCAGCCGGATAAACCTGATCAGCCGGATAAACCTGAGGAACCCGAACAGCCTGAGGAACCTGCTCCTGAGGAAAGCAGTGAGACAGCGTCGGTTGTGGATAATATTCTGCTGGTAGCATACGCGGCTGAGAGTGATGCGAAGAAAATCGTCTGCAATGAAAAGAAGGCGTGGAAGAATGCTGTCAGAGTCGAACCGATGATGGCACTGGAAGAGAAATGGGTCTGGTATGAAGTAGGAACCTCTGATGCAACAGGTACAAGCAATCTGGGAACATCCAACAGATTCAGACTCAATTTCGGACAGTCAGGGCCGACAGAGAAAAGAACATTTAATTCTGCCAAAATGGTACATACCATATATGTCATGTTCTCCGGAACACCTAAGTTGACCTCTGATGAGACGAATATCAAAGGAAAAGTAGGAAGCAAGCATCAGCTGAAGGTCACTGCAGGCGCAGCCGATGAGGCATTGGAAAAGCAGATACAAAGTAATATTACATGGAGCAGCAGTAACAGTGGAATAGCCGAAGTAGACAGTAACGGAGTAGTAAAATTCAAGAAGAAAGGTACTGTTAAAATAACGGCAAACAGCGGAGGTGCTGTAAAGGAATTTACTGTTAATGTTGGTGATGAGAACAATAACGGCAGTGGAGATAGTGGGAATGGTAAGGGATCCAGCTCAGGGGAAGGTTCGGATGGAAAATCCGATGATATTAAAACTCCGGGCAACAATACCGACACAAAAGAACACAAGCTTGAAAAAGTAGATGTTTCAAAATCAAATATGTTTCTCTTATCAGATGAAGCAAGTAAGGATCTGAGATCTGCACTCAACAGGACTGCAGATAAGGATAAGGCTTCAATGAATACGCACCAGGAGAAAATGGCTGATGACAGCGAGCAGTTCATGGTCAAACAGGATAGTGATCACTTTGGTCTTTATCTGGGACTGTTAAGTGGGCTGATATCAATCGGAGGTGCAGCATTCGGAGTTTGGAGATATGGAAAGCAAAGGTGGGGTAGATTATGGAAGTAAATATGAATATTTTTAGCAGGGCAATGAGAACGATAGCAGGCGGCATGCAATATCCTGTAATAATACTGCTGATATTACTTATCGCAGTATCACTGTTCATGATAGGCTGGATCATTTCGGAGTATTTTACAGAAAGAAAGCATCTTAAGGTAGAGATGCCGAAGATGGTTGATGCTATCAACTGCACCGGTAATACGGCAGAGATCGTTGACTGCATTTCCGAATGCGAACTGCTTAAGAGACAGAAAGCGGCACTCATCGAACTCACTGCACATCCTTCCATCACACCACTTATGAGAGAATCTCTTGCGGTAAGACTTGTGCAGCAGGAGCAGTCGTTTTATGACAGGAGAGTCAAGATAACAGATATTATTGCAAAGATAGCACCTATGCTTGGACTTCTGGGAACACTTATTCCGCTTGGTCCTGGAATCATCGCTCTCGGACAGGGAGACACCATCACTTTATCTTCTTCACTGCTGACGGCATTCGATACTACGATCCTTGGACTTATCTCGGCTGCTGTAGCAATGGTGATTTCAACAATAAGAGGCAGATGGTATGACAATTACATGTCCATACTGGAGACACTGATGGAATGCATATTGGAGGTTGAAAAAAGGGATGTTAAGGCGTAATGGAAGCGGAAGGCTCAGCAGTAATACCAGAGTATCGCAGCCGGAGGATATCAATCCCATGGCGACAGTTGCAAATCTGGTGGACGCAATGCTTGTTCTGGCAGTAGGTATTATGCTGGCCCTGATTGTCAGCTGGAATTTGAATATCATGGAAAATGGTCATGTGAATGATAATGCAAGGAAAGAAGATGCATTAAGCGACTTTACTGAGAAGGATATTCAGAATGCGGAGACAAAGACCGAACAATTGGAGAAACAGGGAAGCGTATATTACGATCCGGAAACAGATAAGTATTACATCATAGCAAATGATGGAACACAGATGACAGTTGAAAACTGATGATCTGCAATACAAAACCGCTATACGCGGGGTATAGCGGTCAGGCATGATATATAAGTCCGGCATAGCAATGCAGTCACAAGCCGGTCTTCATATATACATACATTATTATTCTATACTAATAAAGGAGGATGAACAATGACAAAGTTCATGAAGAAAACCAGCTCAGTTTTCCTTGCGCTGGTTATGATGTTTGTCATGATGCCTGCTACGGCATTGTGTGTAAACGCTGCAGATGGCAATGTATTCAATGTATATGCCAACGGCGTTGACACAGGAAAAGGCGTAACCGCATCATGGATGGAAGAGAACAAGATGGAGGCTCAGGTTTTTCCGTATGCTGCCAGCCAAGGAAAGAACTGGAGCTACGTAGTTGCTGAAGGACCAAGTTATGAAGCAGTTCTTTGTGAGACACTTGGTATCAGTTCACTTGATGAGATCTCAGATGCAGCTCTTAACTGGAACAATGCCGATGGTGCAGAGCAGGGAAAATTTGATCTTAATGTAAGCGATCTTATGAGTCTTACAGATCAGTTCAAACTTGTTGATCAGAATGGAAATGATATCACAGGTGCATTCAATGGAAGTGATTATGAAAGTGCACAGGCTGTTGCTATTGAGGGCGCAGCAGAGATTACTCCGATAGTTGCTACAAGTGAGCATGAGTATGCTACATATGATGAAGCCTGCAATGCACTTGCTGATGGAAGCTGGAGAACAGGTGCTGCAACATCAATCAGACCATATGTAGGCGGAAACCTCAGCAAGGAGACATTCCTTAAGAAGGACAGTGCTGTAAAGATGGGCGTTGTAAACTTTACAGGAAAATTCTCAATGGCTAATCTGCCACAGCTGAATCTCAAGACCCCGGAAAGCCTTGCGATAGCATCTATGACACTTACAAGCAAGACGGCAAAGCAGGTAAGGATGCCATTTGACATGCCTGATACAGTGATCGAAACTCTTTACGGCGCAGCAACATGGACATCAAGTGACACTAGTGTAGCTACAGTTGACGAGAATGGAAATGTTACAGCAGTAGCTGACGGCACATGTACTATCAGCGGAAAAACTGAAAAGGGCAACACCATCGGTAAGTGCAAGGTAACTGTAAACTTCCCGCTGAAGGCACCGGGAAAAGTGTATTGGTACAAGACAGGATCGCTGGCCAATGTTAAGACCAGAAGCATGAAGCTCAAGTGGAACACAGTTTCAGGTGCAACGGGATATGTTGTATATCGCTCAACCAAGAAGAGCAGTGGATTCAAGAAGATCGCAACAGTAAAAACAAACAGCTATAAGAATACAAAACTTAAGAGCGGAAAGACTTATTACTACAAAATCAAAGCTTATAAGTCAGCATCCGGCAAGAGCACTGTATATGGAGCATATTCATCAGTTATAGGCAAAAAGGTTAAGAAATAGTCCAATATAAATTAAAGGACGGAGGCCCATTATGAGTAATTTACTCAGAAAAATAAGTATAATGCTGCTGTCGCTGATCGTGATGGCAACATATATCCCGGTTGAAGTATTGGCAACAGAAGGGCCTGCGGAAGTAGAACAGACAGAGGTCTCGGAACGTTCTGAGACCTCTGCTGAAGAAACGGAAGCAGAGGAAGATACGTTCTCTGATGAAGATACAGTATCCGAAGAAGTAACTGGTATTGAAAACGGAAATGAAGAAGAAAACAATGCGTTATTGCAGGAGGAGTCCGAAGAGGCGGTAAGCATTGT
Organism: Mogibacterium sp.; assembly: GCA_024403055.1. Lineage (GTDB taxonomy): Bacteria > Bacillota > Clostridia > Peptostreptococcales > Anaerovoracaceae > Crickella. The sequence goes on from JAKSSO010000001.1 coordinate 80,456, forward strand.
AGCGTCAGAAGATATTGAGGGCGGTGCAATAGAAGAGCTGTCATATTCCGAGGGCACAATAAGCGGAAAAGCTGTAGCGGATGAAAACCATGAACTTGCTACAGTACGTTTGATGTGGAAAAACGGAAGTAAGGACGAGGAGCAATACGTTTCATATAACGAAGAAGGTTCATTTGCAGTAAATGACCTCCCTGAAAAAGTAACAGAGTTCACTGTGACAGCATATTTCATGTCGACTGTAAAGTGGGACGGATCTGTTGATATCAGCTGGTATGATCCTGAGGAAACATGCTTTGAGATCGGAACGCCTGCTCAGCTTGCAGGTCTGGCGGCAATCGTTAACGGTATGATCGATGAGAATGTAACTGAGGAGTTTCAGATAAAGGACAACGACGGCAGAATCGAAGAGAATGGAAAGTATTCACACCGATACATCAGGACAGAGGCACAGACTGCTGATCTGCTTACTCCTAACTCAGGAGCTCAGGTAAGAGACACAGTATGGAGACTTCCGACTGTAACGAAGGAAAATCCGATTGCAGAAGACGATATCCACCATGATATGCTTTACAGAACTGTAAAACTCACAGCAGACATCGACATGGGCGATAAAAACTGGACGCCGATCGGCGGAAAGTATGCAATGAATCCGAAATCGATGAATGGAAAAGAAGCAAGAGTCATCGATACAAGATTCCAGGGAATATTCGATGGACAGGGTCATACAGTCACTATCAATGCTGACAGAATAGCTGCTCTGGGATTTGGCTATGCCATGGAAATAGCACTGATAGGATATCTCGGTGGTGGAGTTGACTATAAGAATGGATATCCTAAGGATGTGTACATGGATTATGCACAGACGTGGGTACCGACAGTGCGAAATGTCGTTGTAAAAGGTAATGTAGAAGGCAGAAGGATGGTTGCCGGTGTAGTAGGAAGAATTGGTGAAACCAATTACGGGGTGCTTGTTGAAAACTGTGCGAACTATGCGAACGTATTTGCAACCGACATGAGAGGCTGCGCAGGTATTGTTGGAGCAGCGTGGGGCAAATCGGTCATCCGCAACTGCTATAATGCCGGTACAATTCAATCAAATTTCTGGGAGCATGGCGGTATCTGCGGAAGTAACGGATATGAAGGTAGTGAAGGCAGAAATGCTGTCGCTGCTGATATCTATAACTGCTACAACGTAGGAGATACAGGTCTCTGTGATAACGACGGTCTTAAGTATGACGGGCAGGATATCGGCGTAGACGGTCAGGCTTTTGCAGCCTACAAAGTAGCGGACTGCTACTATATTGAACCGGAGGCGGCTATTGAAAATAAAAGCGGATATAATAGAGGCGCAGCTAATGTAAATAAGAAAGCCAGAATAACAAATGTTGCTGCTAAGACTGATGACTATATGAAATCATCAGAGTTTATTAGTGAGCTCAATAAATACGGAAAAATTTTCTGCACGGATGACCACAATATAAATAAAGGCTATCCCGTTCTATGGTTCCAGGATCACTCTGCCGGAGATGAAGCGAATATCTTTATCAATGAATGTGAGCACGGAACTGTAAGCGCATCGAAGACAGAAAGTATTAAATATGGAAGCACAGTTGAATTCACCGTTTCTCCTGACAACGGTTATCATCTCGCTTCGCTTGAGTTCTCAGAGGATGGCGGTGAGACAACAAGCGAAACTCTGGGATATTTCTATACTGTGTGTGGAAAGAATGTAACAGTAACAGCAGAATTTGAACCGAACATGCCTGCAGAGCTTGTTTTCCCGGAAGAGAATGACGGTGAGGATTACTATGTTACAGTCAAAAAGTATGATGAAAGCAGCTCCAAGTGGGTAAGTCTGAATAGCGGAGATTCTATTGCCAAGGAAGAAAAGATCCGTATTATTGCCAAACTCAAGGACGAGCGAACCGGAACAGAAGGCAATATAGAGCCTGTACAGCCGGATATCAAGACACTTGAGTATACAGGTGAATTTGGGGATCCTATCTTTACCGAGAATTCGCTGGAACTGATCGATCGAATCAGCAAGGAGTACAAGTCGACGGGAGAATCAGAGCTCATTGAGATCAGCTTCAAGCCTAAGACTCAGGGAAAGAGATGGACTACCTATGCTGATACAAGCTGGTATAAAGAAGGCACGAGATCCTATTCTATTTCAAGTGCACAACAGCTTGCAGGAATTGCAGAACTCTGCCTTGAAGGCGAGACCGATTTTGCTGGAGTAAACTTTGAACTTGCGAATGACATCTCTCTTGCCAACACAACCGCTAACAGCGGAGACATCTACGGCAATGAAAGAAGCTGGATAGGAATAGGGACTGACGCTTTTCCTTTCAAAGGTACATTTGATGGCAAAGATCATACTATCGAACATATTCACAGAAATTTCCAGACGGGTTATTCAAACGGTTCTAACGGCGGACTTTTCGGAGTAACAGAAGGTGCGGTGATCAGGAATGTCAATGTTATCGGCGGTTCTTATGTGAATGACGCAAGTGGCGGAGAATCTGAACTGAAGTGCTCTTTCAAAAATGGAGCTAACGGAGGTGCTATCGTCGGCTATGCGATCGATACAAGAATAGAGAATTGCGTGGCAGACGTACCAATGGAGGAGGCACGTGATGCCGGAGGTATCGTCGGAACTGCAGAAGGCTCCACTGTCATAAGAAACTGTACAAACAAAGGGGACATAGCGGCAAGCAATAAGAACGTAGGAGGTATAGTAGGCAAGGTATCGATAAACGGCGGAGTGAAGATAGAGTCCTGTGTAAATGAAGGAAACATCATTTCTTCAAGCTATTATGTAGGCGGTATTCTTGGAACTGCCGGTTCTTATATCGTTACGATATCCGGATGTGCCAACAGGGCAGCTTTATCATCAGCTGTCAATTCTGCTTACAACAATACATTCTGCATAGGAGGCATTCTGGGATATACGGCCGGTGCGGCAACTGTTGATTCCTGTGTGAACAACGGAGCGGTCAGTGCATTAAAGAATACATTTGCAATTGGCGGGATCGTTGGTTCTGCACTTAGCAGCAGTGCAGTAATAAGTAACTGTTACAATACCGGAGAGATATACAGTGAATCAGCTAAAGATAAAGCAACAGTATCCGGTATTGCTAATAAGGACGCAAGTTCAAGCAAGTCAGCAACAGTAAAGTACTGTTATAACATAGGAGCGATTACTCTAGGAGATGGATTTGTTTCACAAAATGTTGGAGGAGTCATCGGTTTTGGATACAATTCAAATATCAGCAGTACTTACTGCAGTGAGTCGTCTGTAGCGGGATTGACTACTGTGGACGAGGGACGATCCAAGGCCGGAGTTGCAGGATCGGTCGTGCCCGATAGCACATTAAAATCATATTCGATCAGCTCGTCATTCGGAAAGGATGGATATTCAATTAATGAAGGATATCCTATTCTCAAATGGCAGTGCGACCATATGTATGTTCATAAGAAAATCGAAGCAAAGGTCGGCATTGCAGGTTCAGAATATGATGAGTGTAGCAAGTGCAATGATATAAAGAATAAGACGACAATAAAAGCGCTGAATCCTGATAAAACATATATCACTGGACTTACTGCTTTGAAGAGGGGATTCAAAGTAAAATGGGCTAAGAAATCATATACGGGATATCAGATACGCTACAGTCTGAAATCATCGATGTCATCGGCGAAGACTGTAACTGTTACTACGCCGAGCACAACATATAAATCGATAAAAAAGCTGAAGGCTAGGAAAAGATATTATGTTCAGGTCAGAACATATAAAACGGTATCCGGAAATAAATACTATTCATTATGGTCATCAAAAAAGAGTGTTAAAACAAAGTGATGGTGTAATCAAACAGAGAAAGGGCTTGATCATAAGGCCCTTTCTCAAATAAGGGGTAATTATGAAAGAAATCGTTGAATTAATAGGTAGTGGAAAGCTTGCCGGTCACAGCGTTATTGCAAGCATGCTGGACGGTGGCGAGGTAAGAAAGGCTCTTTTCTCGGCAAATGAGCTGGTGCACTGTACATCCGGCCTGAAATTTTTCAAAGATAACCTGGATCAACTTACTAATCAGATCAAAACAACAGGCTTATATAATATCGAAGGCAAAGAAGTGTTCTGCGAAGTTGTTGAAGAAGAACCTGAACTCGTTGTGTGTGGTGCGGGACATGTTGGTGCTGCGTGCATAAAGCTTGCAAAATTTATCGGCATGCCTGTCACATGCATAGAAGATCGCCCGGAATTTGCAGAAATTGCAAAAAAAGCTGGGGCTGATCGCGTTATATGCGAGAACTGGAAGACGGCACTCGACAAGATTGAAGGCGGTAAGAATATTTTCTTTCTGTCGCTTCAGAGAGCACATGCGATAGATCAGGACTGTCTTGAGAGGATACTCAGGAAGGAAAGAGCATATCTGGGAATGCTTGGATCAGCAGGCAAGATAAGGATATTAAAGGCTAATCTCGCAGAACTCGGAGTATCTGAGGAACTGTTCGATACTGTATATACACCGGTAGGACTTGATATCAATGCGAATACGGCTGAAGAGATCGCAATGGCAATTATTGCGCAGATAATTCAGATCAAGAACACAGACCTTTCCAGAAATAAAGCATTCAGTAATGAGCAGATGGATGCAGTACTTAACGGGAAAGACGCAATGATGCTCGTCACTATGGTTAGAAAAGAGATGGCTTCACCGAGAGAACCCGGAACCAAAATGATCGTTAGATCTGACGGAAGTAAGATAGGAACGATCGGCGGGGGTCTTGCAGAAGCACAGGCAGCTCGTATTTCAGTAGAAAAACTGGCAGATGATACTTTCTGTAGTGAGCTCATCAGGGTAGGAGAAAATGACGCACAGAATACAGGAATGATATGTGGCGGAGTGATTGATGTATTGATCGAAAGAATATGATACAATACCCACATGTAAATTCCTGAGTGCGAGATAATTTACGAATACGAAACCGTATAAAAATAAGGAGTATAAATCATGAAATTCAATGTTACAGGAATGGGATGCTCAGCATGTTCAGCCAAGGTCGAGAAGGCCACTGCAGCTGTTGAAGGCGTAGAGGCAGTTGCTGTAAGTCTGCTGACAAATTCGATGCAGGTAGAGGGCAACTTCGATGCTGCAGCTGTATGCGAGGCAGTAAAGGCCGTAGGATTCGGTTGCGAAGAAGCTTCGCCCAGTAAATAGTCACTATTCTGAAAAACTGGCAAAACAGGAAGAACAGTTAAAAGACAGCGACACACCGCGGCTTCGTAAGAGGCTGCTGTGGTCGCTTGTTTTGCTTGTAATACTTATGTTCTTTGGCATGGGACACATGCTGTGGGAGGGTGCCGAATGGGCTGCAGGCATGAAGCCGATGACCATCGGATGCATTCAGATGCTATTGGCACTGGCAATAATGATAATAAACAGGGCTTTCTTCGTTAACGGGTTTAAGAGCGTGCTGCACGGTGCGGCAAACATGGATACACTCGTAGCACTTGGTTCAGGCGTTTCATTCCTGTGGAGTGTATATGTGCTCCTGAAGCCTGAAACAGAGCTCAGCTCACTTTATTTTGAATCAGCAGCGATGATACTGACTCTGATCACAGTAGGAAAGATGCTGGAGGCAAGATCCAAGGGCAAAACGACCAATGCGCTCAAGGATCTTATAAAACTGGCACCTGAGACTGCACGTATACTGCGTGATGGTGATGAAGTCGAGATCCCTACAGACGAAGTTCAGATCGGTGATGTGATAATCGTCAAAGCGGGAGAGAAGATCCCTGTAGATGCAGAGATCATAGAAGGACATACCGCAGTGGATGAGTCTGCTCTGACGGGAGAGAGCATGCCTGTTGACAAGAAGAAGGGCGACAGCATAAGTGCAGCGACGATAAGCCTGTCGGGATATGTCAAAGCAAGAGCAACACGTGTCGGAGAAGATACGACTCTGGCACAGATCATAGAGCTTGTTTCCGATGCGGCAGCTACAAAGGCGCCGATTGCGAGAACTGCAGATAAGATAGCAGGAGTTTTCGTTCCTATCGTTATCGGAATTGCGATAGCTGTATTTGCGATATGGATGTTGATAGGCGTGGGAACAGCTGCGGCACTGACAAGGGCAGTTGCAGTACTTGTCATCTCATGTCCTTGCGCCATGGGTCTGGCAACACCGGTTGCGATCATGGCAGGAAGCGGTGCGGGAGCACGCAGAGGAATACTGTTTAAGACGGCTGCTTCTCTTGAAGAGACCGGAAGAATAGAGATCGTTGCACTGGACAAGACGGGAACACTGACCGGAGGTGCACCTGTTGTTACGGATGTACATGTAGCAGAAGGCGTTGATGAGGAAGAACTGCTTGATGTAGCAGCAGCACTTGAAGCAAGATCGGAACATCCGCTTGCCAAGGCTATATGTAAATATATCAAGGTGATGACGACACGTATCAGCGACTTCGAGGAAATCCCGGGCAAAGGCGTTCGTGCATTTGTTACAGAGGGCAAGAAAGCTGTTCCTATTGTCGGAGGCACTGCACAGTTTGTGCTCGCAGCTACGGGCATGAATGAGATAGGCGTTAAAGAGCTTCTCAATTCGGCTGATACCATCCTTACAGGCGAAAATGCACTGTTCAATGACCTGGCAGCAGTGTCCGGCGCAGACAGCCCGGAATGCCGCCTTATTCTCGATATAGCCCGAGTTCAGAAGGATACTGAGGAATATGCCTATGCAGGCAAAACACGCGTTTATTTCACCAGGGGAGGCGTTCTGCTGGGCGTAATAGCTGTTGCTGATTCCATAAGAGAAGACAGTGCAGCCGCGGTCGCAGAACTCAAGGTACTGGGCATTCATACAGTAATGCTGACAGGTGATAAGAAAGCTGCAGCTGAGGCTATTGCAGCTGAGGTAGGCGTGGATGAGGTAGTTGCGGAAGTATTGCCGGACGGCAAGGAGGCAGTTATCAGACAGCTGATGGAGAAGGGCAAGACGGCAATGGTCGGCGATGGCATCAACGATGCACCGGCGCTCACCCGTGCAGATGTCGGAATCGCGATCGGCGCCGGCACTGATGTGGCCCTGGACTCCGCAGACGTCGTCCTGGTCCACAGCAGCATCGCCGACCTGGCAGCTGCTATCAGACTTGGCAGGAAGACTCTGAGAATAATCAAGCAGAATCTGTTCTGGGCATTCTTCTACAATATACTCCTGATACCTCTGGCAGCAGGCGCATACACAGCACTGTTTAACGGCTGGACATTATCACCTATGATAGCAGCCGCAGCAATGAGCCTTTCGAGCTTCTGCGTATGTACGAATGCATTAAGGCTGAATAATTATATCTAGATATATAAATGATAAGCACACGAATAATATCGTGTGCTTTTTCGCTGTATTATGGTAAAATGATGCCAATAGAATAGATCTTCGAATCATAGTACCTAAAGATTTTTCCATGGTACTGTGGTCGGGGTTTGGACGGAAACGTCCGAGCCTTCCATTGTGAAAAGGAGATGGATATTGCAGCACCGCATACGCGGCGCGTCTTTCCGTCCTCTTGGGGCGTTTTTTTTTAGGAGATATTGTGCTGATGAAAAACCATATCGTTATAGCCGGTAGGAGAAAAACAGGTAAAAGCTCGCTTCTCAGCAGACTACTCGAGGACTATGAAGGGCCGATCTACGGATTCTGCACATGTCCGGGGACCTGCAGGCGGGAAGGATACCGCTCATATTATATCTTCCCGTACGGGGCAGAACAGATAGAGTCTGATGAAAACCATATCGGTGACAGCCGCATGGGAGAAGGCTTTTTCAACTATGAGGTCTTCGACAATTATGCTGTCAGTCTGCTCGAGTCGAAGCCGGACGGCATTATCGTTATGGACGAGATCGGATTCATGGAGGCCAAAGCAGACTAATATGCTGAGCGAATTCTGGAACTGTTTGAGGGAGATATTCCTGTAATCGCAATTGCCAAAGCCGGTCACGACGATGTGGAACTGCTACACAGGATACACACTCATCCGAAGGCTGAAGTATTCTATATCAATGAAGAAAACCGAGATTCAGTTTTTCACGATATTGAAGAATGTTTTAAAGAAATAATAAAGAAGGAGAGATGATCATGAAGACATTAAAAAAACGGCTATCACTGCTGCTGATCTTGGCGATGACACTGACGATGAGTATGGGAATATTCACAACAGTATTTGCTGAGGAAGAGCCTGCTGCTGAGAAGGTTGTTCTGAGGGTGCTGAATGAGAACGGAGCATCTGTTGAATTTACCATGTCAGATCTGCAGGCAATGACCAAAACAGTATATTTCTTTTCCGGAATAAACAACTACGGAACAGTACAGGATCTGACAAAAGTAACTGGAGTCAAGCTCAGAACTGTTCTTAGAGCTGCCGGAATAACAGACCTTTCCGGCAAGGATCTTGAAATTACAGATAATTCCGGAATATCGATCAATAAGGATATGAAAACTCCTAAAAAGGATGCGGATGAATATGATCAGGTTGCAGATCCTTATATTAAAACCTATTCCTGCGATGTACTTTTTGCACCAAGATACTGCTATTCAAATCTTGATCAGCTGAATGCGGTTACTGGTAAGGTGAAGACAGAAATTGCAGAGGACAAAATGAGCTCAGTTGATCCGCTCATCGACCTGTCGGGCGATACCAAGCTCTATTTCGGACAGGCATATCCTACGGAAAGAAACTGGCCGGAGACATTCAGCAATATTGCCTGCTACACTTATAGGGAACTGATCAACGAAAAAACAGGGATAAAGACCGGAGCGGTCATAGATGCATGCACTGAGATAAAAGTTTTATCAAGCGGTGAGCCCAAGACCTTTGGTGCTCTTGTTATCGGTACCGAGGGAGATAATCTTGAAAATGTTCCGTTAGGCACGGAGCTCGATGTGGCATTTGAAAACAACAAGAGCAAAGGCTTTATATACTACACAAAGGACGGTTCCGATCCGGATGAAAACTCATATATATACAACTATGCACCTAAACTCAAAAAAGAGGTAAACAAGTGCGTCCTGGATCAGGCCGGCGAGGTTACAGTAAAGGCTTATGCAAAGGGCTTCGGAAGCAAGGACAGCGATGTTGCTGAAAAGACCTACACTGTTGACAAGGGTGTGATAACAGCCGGAATGGTATCACTGTCAGCTTCAACTTACACTTATACAGGAAAGGCAAAAACTCCTGCTGTAATAATTAACGGACTTGTTAAAGGCACTGATTATACAGTTTCATATGCTAATAATACTAAGGTAGGACAGGCTACTGTTACAGTAACCGGAATCGGCAATTATGAAGGAACAGTAACAAAGAACTTCATTATCAAGCCGGCAAAGGCAACTGTTTCCAAGATTGCACCCGCAAGAAAGGCACTCACAGTTACTGTAAAGAGCCAGAAGGCATCAGGTATCACAGGGTATAAGATCTACTACAAAGCTTCTGGTGCTTCAAAGTGGAGTTCAAAAGCACTGAGTGCAAGCAAAACAAGTCTTAAGATCAAGAATCTTAAATCCAAGAAGTACTACTATGTGAAGACAATTGCATACAAGACTGTCGGAAGCAAGACGTATTACGGAGCATACAGCACAACAAAGAAGGTAAAGACCAAGTAATGTTAGGCAAGAGAGCAAGTGTTGATAACAGACAGAAAAGCGCATTGATCAATAGCGTTCTGTTTGTACTGCTTGCAATACTTGTTATGGTATGCCTGTGCGTAGGTAAATACTCAATTTCCCCTGCAGAATGTATTAAAATTCTGTGGGGGAATTTGTTTAATATCTCAGGTGACTGGGATGTGATGGATGAAAACATGCTGATGGGAGTGAGGCTTCCGAGGATTATGGCAGCGGTCATTGTCGGAGCGGCTCTTTCCCTTTCAGGAGCTGTATATCAGGGCATATTTAACAACCCGCTGGTATCACCTGATTTTCTTGGCGTTTCTTCAGGCGCCTGCATTGGAGCAGCTGTCGCAATACTGTTTGCTATGCCGTCGATCCTCATACAGATATCGGCATTTGCTGGCGGTATTGTAGCAGTCTTGCTGACTCTTCTGATACCGAGAATAATGAAAAGCGGATCCAATATAATGCTGGTCCTGTCCGGTATCATAGTGGGCGGTGCAATGACCTCCATACTTGGTTTTATAAAGTATATCGCTGATCCTGAGACTCAGCTGGCCGCTATAACATACTGGCAGCTGGGAAGCTTTGCCTATGTTGACAATAAGGCGATAGTTGCAGTTTTGCCATTGAGCGTGGTTGCAGCGATCGTAATGGTTGCGATGTCGTGGTGGATCAATATACTGTCTCTTGGAGAAAGCGAGGCACGCAGTCTCGGTGCTGACGTAAGACTCCTGAGAGGTACCTGCATCGTTTGTTCGACGATACTGACAGCGGCTTCAATATGCATTTCCGGAACCATAGGCTGGGTTGGGCTTGTTGTACCGCATTTCGGAAGGATGCTGGTTGGTTCAGACAATAGGGTGTTGCTGCCGGCCAGTTGCCTTATCGGTGGTATATTCATGCTTCTGGTCGATACTGTTACGAGGATCATCGGACCAGCAGAAATGCCGGTAAGCATTCTGACAGGCCTCATCGGAGCACCATTTTTTGCATGGCTTTTATACAGACAGAGAAGGAATGTGAGGTAAGGGGATGATTCTTAATATTAACGGCCTTACATATTCATACGAGGACTCGGAACGGAAAGTTCTTAACAGCGTTGATCTTCAGATCAAAGAAGGCGATGTTATGTGCATCCTCGGACCTAACGGAGCCGGAAAAACGACATTGCTCAACTGCATGGCCGGCCTGCTGGAGTACAGCGAAGGCAATATTGAAATATGCGAAAGACCGCAGAAAGAGATGAGTGCGAAGGAGATAGCCGGGGTGATCGCCTATGTCCCTCAGACTCATACGCCTTCGTTTGATTACTCCGTGATGGAATTTGTTATGATGGGAAGAGCACATAATACATCGATATTCGGAAGACCTGGTGCTGAGGATGAGGAATGCTGCATGAATATACTGCGAAGCATGGAGATCGAACACTTAGCAGACCGATCATACATTAATATCAGTGGCGGTGAACGTCAGCAGGTGCTTATTGCAAGAGCACTTGCGCAGGAACCTGAAATTGTTCTGTTTGATGAACCGACATCGCATCTTGATTATGGAAATCAGCAGCGTGTCCTGAAGAAGATAATGGAATTATCACGTGCCGGAATTGCAGCAGTGATCACGACCCATGACCCGGATCATGCACTGCTCCTGGGAGATAAAGTGGCGATCCTCGACGAGGATGGGCATATGACTTCCGGAGAGACCGACCTGATCACTGAAGAGAGACTTCGTGATATATATAATACTGATTTGCGAATAATGTATGTTGAGGAACTTGGGAGAAAAGTATGCCTGGTACCCGGAATAAAATAACAGTTTTATTATTAATAGTAACTATGGCATTATCAGCCTTTACTTCATGTGGCGACAGCAAATGGACAGATGGAAAAGCTGCACCGGGTACGATCGTAAGTGAGACCGAGACAGAGATATGTATTGTTGATCAGGCCGGAAGAGAAGTTACGGTTGGGAAATATCCGAACAGCATAGCTTTGTGTTACAGAGTTGTGGTGAGGTTTTTACTGTCACTTGATCTGGGTGACAGGATCACAGGAATGGGCAAGAACGAACAGTTTTTTGAAGATATACAGCCTTCCCTGAAAGATTGTGCTGATGTTGGACAGGGAGTGGCAGATATCGAGGCCCTGGCTGAATTAAAGCCGGATCTATTTATACATAAGTCAACTGATGTTGAAACGCTGGAAGCAGTGGAGAAAATAGGCATTCCTGCACTCGGAATAAATGTTGAGACCCCGGATGACATGATGACAGCTCTCAAAATAATAGGGGCGGTATGTGACAAATCGGAAAAAGCGGAAATGCTCATAGAATATTATGAGAAAGAGCTGGATTCGATAGATGAACTTACGAATAATATCACTGAACGATGTACTGCTGTAGTAATGGGTTCCTCGATAGGCAAAGTTGCAGACGGAAGCATGCTTCAAGGGGCGATGATAGAGTATGCGGGAGGCATCAACTGCGCTGCTGATATTGATGCTGGCGAAATTTGGCCTACGGCAGGAACAGAGCAGATTTTCCTGTGGGATCCTGAATACATATTTATATCAAACAGCCAGGGGGCTACGTATACTGTAGACGACATCCTGAGTGATCCGGCATGGTCGGAAATAAAGGCAGTAAAGAACAAGAACGTATATCTCATGCCAGCGGAAATGGATTCATGGGAATTCCCCGGTGTGGTCAGTCTGCTTGGCATTGAATATATGATGAATAAAATGTATCCGGATATAATTAGTGAAGCGGAACTTGAGAATAAAGTGGATGAACTATATACACTTATGTATGGTAAAAAACTTGGAAGAGAATACTTAGGATATTAGCAGAATTGAAGCATAACGAAACAATAAAAAGAATACTTGCAATAATGTGCCTGACTTTGATAGTGATAGCTCAGGTGCCTTTTGTTGTTCCGCTTTGGGGAGAAAATGAGGTTATTGCCGCGGATTCGTTTGAAGTCAGAGTTCAGTATGAGGGCTGGAGGGAGGACAAAACTCCTGTCAAGGCATCGTTCTCGAGCAATGAATTACTGAGCCTTGGCAGCAATATTTATTTCTACTCAAATGTTACAGATGTAGCGACTGTTATGCGCACTGTTGCCTGTGGCCCTACGATCAATGCTATTCTGGATGCCGCAGGTATAGACAGATCATCAGTCAGCTATATTGCTCTCAAAACAACTGACGGAAGTGGAAAGGATGGAAGATTTCCTTTAAAGATCACACCATCCATGTACAGCAGCACCAGATATTACTATCCTAAGCTGCCTACCAGACATAATAAGGACGAAGATGGAGAAAGAATCATGCCACGCGAGGGTGCCCTGGCTGATGCAGAAACAGTTCCGGCGATTTTGGGGATAAAATATTATTCTACAAAAAATGAAAACAAGTCCGTATCCGCAGATATGATGGAAGCACAGACAAAATACAGGTTCTGCATCGGACAGACCGAATTATCGGAAGGAGAATGGAGCCGACCGGGTTATTCAGGAGATGTAACATCACAGGAGTCGATACAGAACGTTATAGGGATGTTTGTAGTTCTGAAAGGATCTCCAATCTCAGGAATAGGGATCAGTTTCGAAGATGAACAGTTCCTGGTCGGAAGCAGGCATACCGCCAAGGTTACGACTAGTGGAGACGCTCTTTTTATAAAGGACTCGAATTTCTCAGCCGAAGAAATGACATGGGAAAGCAGTGATGATTCGATCGCAGAAGTAAGCAGTTCGGGGGTTGTGACAATTGTCGGAGCGGGTAAGGTTACAATTACGGCGAATGCACCTGACGGCAGCAGCAAAAGTGTTACGATAAATGCCTACATGAATGAGGGCGATATACAAGACACAGATGATCCCGACAAAACAGATAAGAAGATCAAAACGGTAGTAAAAAAATCAAAATCGACTGAGCGGATCGGGGAAAAGCATGTAGTCAGGGAGATATCGATCGGAGAAAGGATCGATCTGAGCGAGGATAATTACGAGACTTTCGCTGGAGATGAAGAAATATCTGCACTCGGTGAAGCCGAGGACTACAGCAGGGGCGCACTGGCGGGTACGATCGCAACAACGGCGGCGGCTGCGACAGGTGGCTTTGTCTTGAGAATAAGGAAATACCATATAGATAAATAAAACATTGGAAGGATTAATGATGTCAGAAGCGGTTAAAGATGTATTAAGAATAGTTGCAAGCTCATTGCAGGTGCCGACAATTGTCATACTGCTGTTGCTGATACTTGCTACTGTTATTCTCATAGGGGCTTTTGCAGCGGAATTCCTGACGGAAAGAAGAGCTCTCAAGACAGATATTCCCAAGCTGATAGATGAGATGCAGGGCAAATCATCGGCTCAGCTCGAGAAGGTAATTGCCGAGAGCGGACTTCTTAAGAGACAGAAGGCTGCCTGTGAGAAACTTATACAGCGCATCAAATATCCGGATAATACAAGAGAGGCTCTTGCGCGTCAGCTGATTGCTGATGAAGAGACAAGATACCTCAAGAAAACCAAGGTAACGGATATCATTGCAAGAGTTGCACCGATGTTCGGACTCATGGGCACTCTCATTCCCCTTGGTCCCGGACTTATAGCACTGGCACAGGGCGATACCAAGACCCTGTCGGATTCACTGCTTATCGCTTTTGATACTACAGTTGCAGGACTTATAAGTGCCGCGGTAGCATATGTTATTTCCGGTATCAGAAAAGGCTGGTATGAGAAATACATGACAGGACTGGAGACAGTCATGGAGACTATTCTTGAGGAGCAGGTGCGTATCAGAGCAAGGGCTTTTGCGGCTTTGCAGTCACAGGAAGAAAAAGAAGGGGCAATACAGTAATGAGACTTTCGAACAACAAGGGGAGACTGAGAGTTCAACATAGAGAAGATGATTTCAGCCCAATGGAAGGCGTGGGAAATCTGGCAGATGCCATGCTGGTTTTCGCATGCGGGCTTATTGTTGCCCTGATGCTGAGCTGGAACGTGAACGTAACAGATGAGGGAATACAGAAGAGCCCCGAAAACAGATATGAGGTCGAAAACATTGATGATAATGCATCTGAAACAATAGACGGAACAGAAGATCTTCAGGAAATGGGCAAGGTATATCTCGATCCGGATACCGGAAAGTACTATGTAGTTGAGGAATGATCATGAAGAAAGCGCTTTATATATTATTAGTAATGACCATTGCCTGCTGTGCTTTATGCGCTTGCGGAACTGATGACATCGATATCAGCTCATATGCTGACCGGCAGATAGTACTGAGAGGCATTACAGATGAGGATATCATTATTACGATCGCTGATCTCAAGGCAATGGACTGCAGGACACTGAAGACGGAATGCACCAGCGATAAAGTGGGAGTCGTTAAAGCGACCGGCCCTGAGCTTGACACTGTTCTTGCACCATACGGAGTCAGCAAGGCAGATTTTTCCAAGATGATGATAAGTGGTTCAGATGAATACGACTGCAGACTGAAGAGCGATTATTTTACTGAGCACGACTTATATCTTGCATTCGGCATTGACGGAGAACCTCTCGATGAAGAGGATGCACCGTGCAGGCTTATAATTCCTGAGTCTGATTCCGCATATTGGGTCAGAATGATAAACATGATTGAATTTACAAAATAGGGACGATTTCTGCTATAATTACCTCAAGCAGATCGAGGAGGTAATTTATGCAGATCCCTCTTTTAATTGAGAAGAAAGATAATTCTTCGGTCGATGTTTGCATCGGCTGCGGTTCCTGTGTAAAAAATGTCCTAATAACGCACTTTTCCCTGACAATGAGTTTTTCATTGCCTGAGAAAAGTGCGTTTTTGATTTTCAGTGCATAACGGCATGTTCTGCCGATCAGAACCGTTGCGTTTCGCCGCAGCAAGGCGTGATCCATCCCAGGCGGGAAATGCGTGATCGCCGGAAAGGAATAAATTGAAAGACTTAAAACACATAAGGTATTATGAGGATCTGCTCGAGCTCGCAGATAACGAGCTGGTTCGCAAGGCTAAGGAAGAGGGCGGCGTTGCTGTAGGCTACACCTGCTACTATATTCCGGAAGCCCTGCTGAATACAGGCAGAGCATTCACTGTTCGCCTTCGTGCACCTAACACAGGCTCGCTGGATATCAGCCAGTATTACATGAGCAGCTTCATCTGCGGTTATTCGAGAGCACTCTTCGAGAGAGCTTTCGAAGGCGGATACAATTTCATGGATTTCTATGCAAGTTCCGACACATGCCAGCAGATGGTACGTGTGGTCGAGAACCTTCATGAACTGGATATATCGGACAATCCGAATTTCACATATGGCATTATTGATTCACCGCTCAAGATAAGCGAGCATGGCATCAAGCTCTATATCGAGCAGGTTAAGAAGGAATACATCAAGCCGCTGAGCGAGAAATTCGGAGTGGATTTCTCGGAGGATTCCGTACGCAAAGCGATTGCTGAACACAACGAGATGTGCGCTGTATTCGAGGAGATATCCGAGATACGCAAGGAGGATAATCCTCGCATAACTCCGAGAGAATTCCACATTCTCTGCATGGTAAGCTACTGCTGCCCGACAGGACTGATACTTCCGTATCTCAAGGAGACTCTGGAGGATCTGCGCAATAGAGAAGCTGATGCAGTAAGTCCATGGAGAAAGAGAGTCGTAGTTGTAGGAAGCGAGATCGACGACTATGCATTCGATGAGATACTCGAGAACTGCCGCTGCTATGTTGCAGCTGACAGATACTGCTTCGGAGCTTTTCCGGGTCGTCAGCAGATAGTTTTGAATGACGAAGAGCCTGCAATCGATCAGGTGTGCAGGTACTACCTCAAGAGCTGCCAGTGCCCGAGATTCATGTCTCAGGAAAAGGTACAGGAAAGAAGAGATTATCTTAAGAAGCTGGTGGATGATTATAAGGCTGACGGCATCATCTACGAGCAGGCAAAATTCTGCGATTTCTGGGGATATGAGCGTACGCTCAACACACAGGTAATGCAGGAGGAGTACGGAGTTCCTACTCTCGGTATCGACCGTGAATATGTTGTAAGAGGCTCCGGACAATTATCGACAAGAGTTCAGGCTTTCATGGAGAGCCTTGAGATAAAGACTATTCAGAAGGGAGGACACTAGCATGAAAACTGACAAGATCAAAGAGCTGGCAGCCAGGTATCTGTGTCCTTCCCGTGAAAAAGGAGATGCGGACCGTTATCAGGACGGAACTGCCATCGAGATCCATCGTGAGTGGAGAGGTCTGGCAGATACTGCCTACGACTATACTCAGTGGTGCAAGCTCTGGGGAACTCTGATCAAATGGGTCGCAGCTCATCCGGTACAGGATGTAAAGGCCATCTGGAGATACCGCTGGATGTTCTCCTACCTGACAGTTCCTTCGTTCTTTGACAGACTGACTCAGGGACAGAAAGGTGCAGCTCTAAGAGCTACCCGAAATAATCTGAACTATCTGGCTGAGCACGTAACTGAAAATCTGGATATTATCCTGTCCGCAGACATGAATCTGCATCCGGGCAGCAAAAAGGCTGAGGAACTGAATAAGAAGATCATCTGCACTGACGAGCTTCTGCCTGCACTGATAGGCAAGGGATTCCCTAACTGCAAGCAGGTGCTGTATCAGATGATCCCGATGTATCTGCCTTCACTTATCAATCAGCACAGCCCGGTACACTATATCGGACAGTCGGAGATCCACGGACTTCCTGCAGACGTATGTCCGCTTCCTTCATTCGAGGCAGGACTTGCGATCGAGGATGATTTCCCTAAGATCGGATGCTGCATGCTCACCTCGAATATGCCTTGTGACGGAAGCATCATGACCACGATGATCCAGGACAGACGTATCGGACTGCCGACTAATGTCCTGAACGTTCCGCTCAGATGGCTGAGAGATGAGGTCCAGGAATATGCAGTTGCCGAGTTCGAGGAAGCAATTAAATTCATTGAGGACCATACAGGAGAGAAATTCGACTGGGATGCCTTCAAGCAGGCCTGTGAGATATGGAATCAGCAGAATGAGTGCAAGTTCGAGAAGTGGGAACTGAACAAGACTGCGATCCCGCCTCATACAGGTGCGGCTGCCTGGTTGTACAGAATATTTGAACACCAGAAGGTGTGCGGAGAGCCTAAGGCTCTTGCCAATGACAGGAAAGTAAATGCCATCCTGCAGAAGCAGGTGGCAGAGGGCAAGTGCCCTAAGACAATAAAGCACAGAGCGATACTCTGGAACACTCCATGTAACAATTATGCAAACTTCAATAACTGGCTGCTGGAGTGCTGGGGCGTTGATTCTGTTGTTGAGATGATTGACCTTCACGGAGACATGCTGATCGATACGAGCAGCCACGAGAGCATGCTTCTCGGTGCTGCCAAGATGTATCAGACTTCAACAATGAGAGCTCATACCAAGGGCGGCTATGAGCAGATGGTATATACTCTGTGGGAGAAATACGAGGAATACGATTGTGACATGCTGATCATGTTCGACCAGATATCCTGCAAGGGAGTCGGCGCGATCAGCGGATTATTCGAAGAGGGCGCAAGAGCACGAGGCATCAAAATGTGCACTGTTCGTCAGGATCTGATGGATCCTACTTCCATCACACGTCGCGACATGAGAAGAGACGTCAACATCTTCATGCAGACTGTAATGGGCGAGACTCCTGTTGACCCGACTCTGGTCGATTTTGACGATGATCAGAGCTGGTAGTTTATCGATACAGACGGAGGAATTATGAAAGCTATTAAAACATTATGCACAGTATTATTTGGAGGATTCCTTTTCACTGTAGTGGCGTACTGGTTCAATCTTGACACAAAGCTGGTCAAGATGATCGAGAAACCGATGATGAGCCACTATGATAATATGAAAAGAGACCACAGGCTATAAGGGGTAAAACAATGACTAGCAAATACGGCGGTTACATGGGAAAGATCATTGAGATCGATCTCAGTAGCAGGACGACAAGAGAATATCCATGGTCTGACAGAGAACGTGAGCTGTTTATTGGCGGTAAGATAATGGCTATGAAGATTCTCGGAGACAATCTGACGGGCACAGAACAACCTCTGAGTGACGAGAATATAATTGTGATCGCGACGGGGCCGCTGACAGGAACCGGAGCGCCGAGCTCAAGCAGATTCGATATTTCCACACTGTCACCGCAGACAGGGATCATGACTTCATCCAACTGCGGCGGCACATTCGGATACTATATGAAGAAAGCCGGTTATGATGCTATCATTCTGCGCGGAAAGTGCAGTGAACATACATGGCTGGAGATCAACAACAGCAGCTTTGTATTTCACAATGCTGATGATCTGTGGGGACTGAACTGTACGCCTTGTCAGGATAAGCTCATTGAGAAGATGAACGAGATAAGAGGCTGCAGGGCAAAATTCGGAAAACTCTGTATCGGACCGGGAGGCGAAAACCTGGTCAAATATGCGGCTGTTATCAGTGATGAGCGAGCTGCAGGAAGAACAGGTATCGGATCGGTATTCGGATACAAGAATCTGAAGGCTGTCACCATCAGCGGCAATCATGAGATCCCGATTTTCGATGAAGAAAAGACCAGGGCATGGACACAGAAATGGTTCAGATATTTAAAGAGCCATCCTCTGACAGGCAATCAGCTGCCGAGACTCGGCACTGCAGGACTCGTAAGCTCTATGCAGATGCGCAGCATTCTGGCGACCAAAAACTACAACTTCGGCCAGTATGAACACTTTGACAAAGTAAACGGAGAGCTTCTCGCAGAAGAATTCAATATCGTTAATAAGGGGTGCCTGACCTGCCCGATCAAGTGTGCCCGCACAGTCAATGTAGAAGGCAAGGAGGTCAAGGGTCCGGAGCTTGAGATACTCGGACTCCTTGGCGGCGGTATCCTCAATCCTGATCTGTACAGCATCCTGAAATGGAATAATGAACTCGATGAGCTCGGACTTGATACCATCTCTGCTTCCAGCACTCTGGCATGGGCAATGGAAGCCAATGAGAAGGGTCTCTGGGATAACGGCCTGAACTTCGGTGAGACTGAGAACATCTCGCAGATATGGGATGACATCGCTCACAGAAGAGGTATCGGTGATGAGCTTGCCGAAGGCAGCAAAAGACTCAGTGCAAAATACGGCGGCGAAGAATTCGCCATCCAGAGCAAGGGTCTCGAGCTTGCTGCATACGAGCCTCGTCATGCAGTAGGTCAGGGACTGGGATATGCTGTCTCCAACAGAGGCGGCTGCCACCTGAACGGCGGTTACCTCGTTATACTTGAGGGACTCGGACTTAACACAGATTCGCTTACGCCGCATGCGAAGGCGGATTTTACCATGATGTTCCAGAACCTCATGGAGATGATCTCGGCAACGGGACAGTGCCTCTTCACGTCGTATGCTTTCTTCCCGGGCTTCCTTATCACAAGACCTAACGGCATAGTTACAAAGACTGCAAATGCAGTGCTGCCATACCTTGGCTGGGCGATCCGTATCGCCAACAAATGCCCTGAGATCATGGCTGTCCATCTGCCTGTTTTCCATCACACCAAAATGATGAAGTATGCAGTCGGAATGAACATGACATTCGGCAAATACATCCGCTGCGGCGAGCGCGGATACACTCTTGAGAGATACGTCAGCACACGTTTTGGTGTAAGCTCTAAAGATGACACTCTGCCAAAGCGACTCACGGATGTGCCTCAGGACCCGAACAACCCTAAGACAAGGGTCCCGCTGGAAGTCATGAAGAAGACATATTACAAGGCTCGCGGCTGGGATAAGAACGGAATTCCAACTGAGAGGACGCTTAAAAAACTGAAGATAATCTAGGAGGAAAAGACAATGGTTCACGTACAATTATTTGGCCTTTTTCGTCTGGATTCGGGGATCAGGGAGCTTGATGTCGATGTTGATTCGATCAGAAAACTGTATCCTGTTCTCCTTGCAAAGGCAAAGGAAATCGATCCTAATACCACGGTCACGGCCAGGGATATAGATGGCTGCATTATAGTGATCAATGGTGTGCAGAGCAGAAAAACAGCAAAGCTTAAGGACGGGGATCAGGTAATGCTGATGTCTCCTGTCTGCGGCGGTTAGGAGGTTACAATGAGCAGTTATACAATTACAGATAAATGCGTGGGCTGCACATTGTGTGCACGCAGCTGTCCTGTTAAGGCTATCAGCGGTGAACTTAAGAAACAGCATTCAATAGATTCTGATCTCTGCATTCGCTGCGGACTCTGCGGCAAACAGTGCGGAGCAGGGGCTATACTTGATGAGAACGGAGTTCAGGCAGTAAAGGTAGCTAAGACAGAGTGGATGCATCCTGTTATCAATACAGATACGTGTGCCGGTTGCAGCGTATGTATCGAGAACTGTCCTGAGTTCTGTCTGGA
>JAKSSO010000010.1 GCA_024403055.1 Mogibacterium sp.
TTTCTGAGGCTCTTACCTCAGGCGACAGCTTGTCTATATTACATCTTTCAGAGCGATTCGTCAATACCTTTTTTCATGCTTTTTCAATTATTTCAGCGATCTTCAGCGACCCTCAGTCCGGCCCCTTTCGGATCAAATGCAGGATAATTCATCAGGTACTTTCTGAATGCATTTCTAACCCTGGATATGTTGTTTCGTCCCATGGCTGCGCTCTGCCCCGATTCAAAATTAATGTACTCATCATTTATATCTCTGACATGATCGAAGTTAACTATCAGAGACTTGAGAGGTCTGAAGAAATTTTTAGTATTCAGCATTGCTGCAACAGTTTCCATCGACTCATACACAGTGTAATCCCTGTCAGCTGTTACAACATGAAGTACTCTACCTTCCTGTTCTATCAGCTCTACATCATCCAGATACAGTCTTGCACATCTGCTTGCACTGATTATTGTGATCATGCGCGGATGACTGTATTCATCTCCTTCCCTGTATATAGGTCTGACATTAATTCTACCTGATCCCATAATTCACCTTCCTTGTAATATGTATCTTCAGTATATATAAGGAAGTTAAAATCAGTAAGTGAACGTTTTCGAAGAAAACCGCTTAAAAACGCACATTACATTTGTTTCACAATCATTATGTCTTATGTTATAATTATGTTCGTAGAGTAAATATCAAGCGTTAAGTGTCATCGGGATGGGATGTTGCCCGGAGAACGAAAACATCGAATGTTGCGATTTGATATTGCATCCGCTACTGCACATCTGAATATAGGGGCTCTGCCTTCCTTAGATAAAGCATGTTGCAGTAATGCGTTAGGTTAAAGTATTGCAAATACTGTATTTACGGGAGGTTTTTTAATGAAGAAAAACAAGATCACTACAGAAATGTTAGTTATAATGGGCTTCATGATAGCACTTGAAATTGTGTTGTCAAAGCTCGTTTCCATCAACATATCGTTCCTCAGAATAGGCTTCGGATTTCTTCCTATTGCAATTCTGGCGATTTTGTACGGACCGGTATGGGCGGGAACATGCTATGCGATCGGAGATCTCATAGGAGCGTTTGTTTTCCCAACAGGTGCTTTCTTCCCGGGATTTACTGTCACCGCGTTTATAAGCGGCGTTCTTTTCGGTCTGGTACTGTATAAGCGCAAGGTAACGCTCCTTAGAGCATTGGCGGCAAGCGCACTCGTGTGTATCCTGGCCAATCTTCTCCTAAATACATACTGGCTGACATTTATCATCGGCAAGGGATTCAAGGTGCTTCTCGCATCACGAGCAGTAAAGGAACTTGTCGCAATTCCGGTAATGGCACTTCTCATAATTGCCATGGATAAGACAGTTATCAAAGCAATCAACAAGTAAATAAGAGAATCATTTTCAGTTATAAAAAAGGAAGTCCAATCCCGCAATGGACTTCCTTTTATTATTTGCTGATCACTTCATACATGTCCTGTGCATCATCCTTGCGGACGTTTTCAGCCAGTGACATGACTCTTACTTCGAGCACGCTACTTCCGAATGTCACCGTGATCTCGTCTCCCAGCTTGAGCTCAAGTCCCGGCTTGGCAACTTTGCCATTCACCTCGACTCTACCCTGTTCACACGCTTCCTTGGCGACCGTTCTGCGCTTGATTATTCTTGAATTTTTTAAATACTTATCCAGTCTCATGCTATTCTCCGAAAAAAAGCAGGTAGCCGTACTACCCGCTTCCTTTTTTCTTAGTTTAATAATTACTTGTTAACTGCATCCTTCAGTGACTTGCCTGCCTTGAATACAGGAGCCTTGCTTGCCGGGATAGAAATGAGATCCTCCGGCTTCTGAGGATTTCTTCCAGTTCTTGCTTTTCTGTCTCTAGTCTCGAATGTACCAAACCCTATAAGTCTTACACTCTCGCCGCTAACGAGCGCTGTCTCAATTGCCTCAAGAACTGCATCGATAGTTACTTCTGTGTCTTTCTTCTTGAATCCGGTCTTTTCAGCTACTCTAGTTACTAATTCTGCTTTATTCATAATGTAACCTCCATAAACAAACCGCCCAATCGACAGTATTTTAAAGTATAGTTTTATCGTTTGTCAATAAAATAATTCACATTCGCTACTGTTTAATAAGACGAAGTTTTTTGGCAGTCTTTACGATGAGATCGCCTTTAGGAAGCAGGAGTGCTTCCTCCTCAGTTACCGTTCCTGTTGTGAATATCAGAACGAAGTACAATGTCACAGCTGCAATGATGGATATCAGTACTGTAACTGCAGAATAACCCATGAAATGGTGCAGTAGCTTGTACAGCAGGAAAGTTGCAGCACCCATGATAGCCGAAGCTCCGAGTGGTCTCGTAAATGCACTGCGCAGCCCCAGCTCAACTCCGGAATATTTCTTAAGTGCCCTGTAATTGAGTATTGCTGCAACAAGGTATGCTGTGATGCTTCCTATTGCAGCTCCGTTTATGTTCAGGGCCGGAATACCAACAAGAACGTATGAAACAACGATCTTCGCCAGTGCGCCTATGAACAGGTTGGCAACCGGAAGGACCATTTTTCCAACTCCCTGCAGTGCGCTGGAGAATGTTCTCATTGCAGACAGGGTAATGATCGTAAGCGAAAGGATCTGGAGATTGCTTACAGCCATCTCCGCTTCGTCGATCTTGGTCGGATAAAGCATGTACAGAATAGGTCTTGCCAGAACGATAAGGCCGACCGCACAAGGATATGCGATGACCATCATCGTCTTGATACCTGTTCTGATAGTTTTCTTGAGTTCCTCTTTATTAGCGATAGTAAATGCAGCGGTAACAGCCGGCATCAGGCTTATTGTCATTGCATCAATGAAAACGCCAGGCATTGCGATCAGCGGATCCGTATAACCGCTGATGAGTCCGTACAGAGTTTTGGACATTGCAAGGCTCCAGCCTGTAGCCTGCAGTCTGTTCATGATGATAGCTGAATCGATCATCATCATGAATGGCATTATAGCCGATCCGATAGTGATAGGAATAGCTATGGCAACAAGTTCTTTAAGCAGAGCCTTAGTAGGTTCATTCTCGGTCTGTGAAGCATTGATCAGCGCAGTTCTTCTGATCCTCTTGCGTGCATACATGATACTGAGAACAACAAGTGCCATCAGAAGACCTGCGGATGCTCCGAACGTAGCACCTGCCGCTGCATATTCAAGACTCTTTTTGGCCAGCATGAATGAGAGTGTCAGTCCTACTGCTACTCTTATGAACTGCTCGAACACCTGTGATACACCTGTAGGCATCATGTCCTGCTGTCCCTGATAATAACCTCTGTAAGATGAAACTACAGGGGCGATCAGGATCGCAGGAGCAAGAGCTCGCAAAGACCATGCTGCGCCCGGGTTACCCTGCGCACTTGCAATCAGATCTGCTCCGAAGAAGCAGATGGAAAATGAGATCGCACCAAGTATCAGCATCAGTTTGAGAGATACCTTGTATGTTCTGTGTGCATTACGGTAATCTCCTACAGCGATCCTTGCAGATACCATTCTGGAAATAGCAACCGGAAGTCCGGCTGTAGCCAGGATCAGGAAGAATGAATATACCGGGTATGCAACACCGTAGTATGACATTCCTTCAGCACCGATAAGATTGGTAAGTGGGATCCTGAAGACTGCTCCAAGTAATTTGCAGATGATCCCTGCTACGGCAAGAACGGTAGCACCCTTCACCATTTTGGATCCTACGCTTGCCTTGCTTGCTTCATTATTATTGTTTACGTTATCTTTATTCTTTTCCATTAACTGTTTTTCTGTGCCTCTACTCCTGCCAGCATCTTATTCTTGGCATTTTCCGTTTCTGCTATGGCCTGCTCCACATCGATAGTCAGATATTCGCCGTCTCTGTACAGTACATTTCCGTCTACCATTGTCAGTATCACATCCTTGCCGTCAGCTGCATATACAAGATTGTTGACAACACTGTGGACAGGTTGCATGTTAGGAACATTCAGGTCCACTACAATAAGGTCTGCCTTGTATCCTTCCCTGACAAGTCCGCAGTCTTCTCTACCCTGCGCCAGTGCTCCACCTCGTGTAGCGCTGTAAAGCACCTGTTGAGGTGTCATTGCCGATGGATCATTTGCCTTGAATTTTCCGAGCAGAGCGAACATCTTCATCTCCTCAAAGAAGTTCAGACTGTTGTTGCTGGTCACACTGTCGGTGCCTATCGCAACATTGATGCCTGCCTTGTACAGTTCATTTACCGGACATATCCCGCTGACAAGCTTGAGGTTGCTGATAGGGTTGGAAGAAACGCTTACTCCCTTTTCTTTGAGGATCGCGATATCATCATCATTGACCCATACGCAGTGTGCCGCATTGGCAGGCTGATCAAAAAGACCGCAATCTGCAAAGTACTGAACAGGTGTCTTTCCGTGTCTCTCGATGCACTCCCTGGTCTCCTTTTCAGTCTCTGCAACGTGTACATGAACTCTCAGGTCATAATGCTTTGCAACCTCTGCGATGGCCCTTACCATCGGTTCGGTCGTTGTATATTCAGAATGAGGGCATGCCTCGATCACGATCCTTCCGTTGTCCCAGCCGTCATACATTTTGATAGCCTGGATCATCTCCTGATATCCGAGGGACTCTTCAATAGGGCCTCCAAAATGCGATATTGAACGACTCAGATTGGACTTTGTACCGGATGTGCTGATA
Organism: Mogibacterium sp.; assembly: GCA_024403055.1. Lineage (GTDB taxonomy): Bacteria > Bacillota > Clostridia > Peptostreptococcales > Anaerovoracaceae > Crickella. Next base: position 4,684 of record JAKSSO010000010.1, read on the forward strand.
GCTCTTACCATTGCATCGGTGTAGAAATACATGTCGCTGTTTGACACAATGCCGAATCGCACGGCTTCCGCCATTTCCAGAAGAGTTCCCCAGTAAACGCCCTTGTTGTAGAGCTGATCCTCAAACGGGAACACCAGCTCGTTCAGCCATCTGTCAAGAGGCAGGTTTTCGCCGTATCCTCTCATCAGAGTCATTGTCGAATGAGTGTGAGCATTGTAAAAGCCCGGCATGAGGACTCTGTTCTTGCCATTGTAAGCCTCTCCGAATCTGCTTTCATCATCCGGAGCTGTGCTTCCGATATATGTGATGATATCCCCTTCGGTACCAACATACATGTTCTCTTTATATTCAAAATTTTCGTTGATCAGACCGATGTTCTTAAAAAGCATATATTTGACCTCCCGAATAATTTTAACAATTAATTATACTTAAAAATGTTCTTCTTGTGAAGATTCAAGAGCCGATCTTAATACTCTCATAAGATCCAGCAGCTTGGCAAGCGCCTGTCTTTTTCCGGTCATTAGCTTGAGATCAGGAACATTTCCTCCGGTGATGATCAGGGCATCACCCATCTTTTCCTTGGCAAGGACGAGCATGTATGCATTTACAAGATTGGACTTTGCAAACTTCAGTATCATTCTTCCGTCTCTCTCAGAGATGGTCTCGATGCCGATGGCTTCCGCATGAGCTCGGATCTCCGCTATCATAAGCAGATTGGACGTCTCATCAGGAACATCACCGTATCTGTCTATGAATTCATCAAAGAGATCTTCAGCATCTGCCTGGCTGACAACACATGCGATCTTTCTGTAAGCCTGCAGTCTCAGCGATTCGTCCTCGATATAGTATGACGGGATGGATGCATCTGTATTGATATCTATCGTTATGTCCGATCTCATCTCAGGAAGCTTCTCACCTTTGAGCTTACGGACAGCACGCTCTATCTCCTTGCAGTAGAGTTCATAGCCTATACCCTCGACATGTCCGCTCTGAGCCTCACCGAGTATGTTACCCGCGCCTCTCAGTTCGAGGTCTCTCATCGCGATCTTGAATCCTGCACCGAACTCAGTGAATTCTCTGACCGCAGCCAGCCTCTGACATGCTATCTCGGTCAGCACCTTCTGTGGCTGATACATCAGATATGCATAAGCGAGTCTGTTGGAGCGTCCTACTCTCCCCCGCAGCTGATATAGCTGTGACAGTCCAAGTTTGTCAGCATTCATTATGATGATCGTATTGGCATTAGGTATGTCAATACCGTTCTCTATTATCGTAGTAGCAACAAGAACATCCGTATTGCCTTCGATAAAATCAAGCATGGTATTCTCAAGAGTATCTTCACTCATGCGGCCATGGCCGATCGCCACTCTTGCATCAGGAACAAGTCTCTCGATCGAGCTTGCAAGGCTACGTATTCCCGTGATCCTGTTATTTACAACAAAGACCTGACCGCCTCTGTTCATCTCTCTTTCGATAACTGACTTAAGCAGCTTCTCATCATAAGGAGTTACAAAAGTCTGTACAGGCAAACGCTCTCCCGGAGGTTCAGTGATGGTACTGATGTCCTTGATGCCTGTCAGTGACATGTTAAGTGTTCTCGGAATAGGTGTTGCAGAAAGAGTAAGAACATCCACGTTATTACGCATCTTCTTGATTCTCTCTTTGTGCTGAACTCCGGACCGCTGCTCCTCGTCTATGACGAGAAGTCCAAAGTCCTTGAATTTAACGTCTTTGGACAGCAGGCGATGTGTGCCTATTACCAGATCCACGCTGCCGTCAGCCAGCCCCTTGACCACATCCGCCTGCTGAGCAGCGGACCTAAATCTTGACAGTTCCTCTATTTCAAACGGAAAGTTTGCGAATCTCTCCTTAAAGCTGTGGTAATGCTGATTTACCAGCAGTGTTGTAGGTGCCAGAACTGCAGCCTGTTTGCCTTCTGCAAGACACTTGAACACAGCCCTTGCCGCCACCTCAGTCTTGCCGTATCCGACATCACCGCAGAGCAGTCTGTCCATCGGCAGAGGCTTTTCCATGTCTTCCTTGATCTCATCTACGGCTCTCAGCTGATCATCTGTCTCGGTGTACGGGAAATCAGCTTCAAATTCGCCCTGCCATACGCCATCCGGAGAGAATGCGAATCCGCCTGCAGCCTCTCTTTCTGCATATAGTTTGACCAGATCCTCAGCGATCTCTTCGATCGCCTTGCGAGCTCGTTCTCTTGTTCTTTTCCAGCTGCCACCGGAAAGTCTGGACAGCATCGGCGCATTTCCGCCGCTTCCGATATATTTCTGAATAATGTCCAGCTGTTCAGTCGGTATGTACAGTACGTCAGAGCCTGCATATCTTATGACAAGGTAGTCCCTGGTCGTGCCGTCTGCAGTCATCTCTTTTATTCCTTCGAAGCGACCGATACCATGCGTCTCATGAACGACATAGTCTCCTGTATGAAGGTCCGAGAACTGCAGCTCATCACCCGATCTCTTCCTGCGCTTTGGTGCTTTGCGTCTCGTTTGAGGGAAGATATCACTCTCTGCAATATAACAGATTTTCTCGTCATCTAGTATCATGCCGGCACTCAGATCGCCGACTCTGTATAGGATATCTCCCTTAACTTCCGCAATATCCAGATATTCCTTTATTCTCTCAGAGCGCTCATCGGAAGAGCTGACTATCACGATGTGAAAACCGGCTTTCGCCATCGATTCCATCTCTTTGGCAAAGAGGTCTATCTGTCCGTTGAAGGAAGCGACCTGTCTGCTCTTCACATTTATGATTCGATCGAGTCTGTCAAGCCCCGGGATCTGCTCAGGGAACGGTGTATATATCGAACAGTGTTGATCATACACAAGATGCAGATCCTTCCTGTTCCTGTATTCAGGGACCGCCTCAGAAAGCCGTGACGGATCGCAGACTATGCATATTCCGTCTGCCATGAAGTCCCAGAGAAGATGCTTATCAATATTAAAGTAATCTATGAGATCCGAGTATATCTGAACGTTCAGCCCCTGCTCAAACGCCTCACTTACCCGGTCTTTTTCTTCATGATCTTTGAGCAACCTCTTGAGTGCTGCTTTTTTCTCCTCCTCATCAGGAATGAATTCAGCTGCCGGTCCGAGCATTATCGATCCGACATTCTCTATGGAACGCTGATTGGAGGCATTATAAAACCTGATCGAGTCTATTTCATCGTCAAAGAACTCGATTCTTACCGGATCATTGTATGAAGGTGAGAATACATCCAGTATGCCTCCCCTTCCGCAGAATTCACCTGCGGATTCACACACAGGTGCCGACTCGTATCCTGATTCCACCAGATGTTTCTTCAGTTCATCAGGCTCGATTCGCATTCCCACTTCAAGGCCAATCATTGAAGACAGGAAACGTTCCCTGCTCTCCACAGGCTTGAGCGCCGCACTTATCGGCGCAATAACAGCTTTAAGCTTCTTCCTGCCGCTTTCTTCAGCAACAGGCTCGGCAAGTGCCTGAATGCCTCTGATCCTCTGCACAAGATTTTCTCTGTTCCTGGCTTCGTAGAGCAGGTGCATGTTATCATCCTCAGGCATGAGAATGATGTCCGCTGATGGCGCAAAAAAAGCAAGGTCATCTGCCAGACGCTTCGCAATGCGTCCGGAAGAGACCAGTATTAATGCTTTTCCCTCATTCTTAAGTTCAGCGGCAGCAAGAAGTGCTATCCTGCTACCGCTGATGCCTGTGTAATTAGTTTTCATCTGTTTTTTTGCTCGGAGTGTAATTATGCCTGTTCATGGCATTGTCGATGCCGACCGAAATTATATCTTTTACTGCAGCCGCGGCTGCTTCAGCCGCTTTGTCAAGAAGAAGCTGCTCGTCCTTAGGTACCTTGCCGATAACCCTGTTGACAAGGTCCTCATCATCAGCTGCCGCACCCACTCCTATTCTGATCCTTGGAAAGTCGGTAACGCCAAGTTCCTGAACAACGGACTTCATTCCGTTATGAGTTCCGGCGCCACCGGATTTTCTGATTCTGATCGCCGAGAGAGGAATATCGATATCATCATAGATTACGATAACGTTCTCTCTCGGAACATCGAAGTACATTGCACACTCTCTCGCTGCAATGCCACTGCGATTCATATACGTCTGAGGCTTGACGAGAAGAACTTTCTCCCCGGCTATCCGTCCCTGGCCCAGAAGTGAATGGAATCTGGATTTCTTTACCTCAATACCGGCATCCGCAGCCAGTGCATCAATGGCTTTGAAACCCATGTTGTGTCTTGTATTCTCATACTCTTTGCCCGGATTGCCCAGACCGATAATTACATACATATCTATTCAAACATTGTGGAAACAGGCTTACATGAATATACGCGGCTGATAGTCTCTGCGAAAATGTGTCCTGTTGAGAGAATAGTCATCTTAGGCAGCTTCTTCTCTTCAGGAATTGGAATAGTATTCAGCAGAACCATCTCTTCAATAGGACTTGCTTCAATTCTTTCAATAGCTGGTCCTGAAAGAACAGCATGAGTAGCTGCTGCATATACGCTCTTTGCACCGAGGTCCTTGAGAGCCTTGGCAGCATTGCAGATAGTTCCGGCAGTATCGATCATGTCATCAAGGATAACGCAGTTCTTTCCTGCGATATCTCCGATGATATTCATTATCTCACTCTTGTTCGGCTCAGGTCTTCTCTTATCTACGATAGCGATAGGGGCGTTCAGAGGCTTAGCCATGTTTCTTGCTCTTGTTACAGAACCGTGGTCAGGAGAAACGATTACCAGATCCTCGAGACCCTTCAGCTGAAAGTAATTAGTAAGAATAGGCTGTCCGATCATGTGATCTACAGGAATATCGAAATATCCCTGCTCCTGCTGAGCGTGAAGATCCATGGTGATAACTCTGTCAATTCCAGATGCAACGATCATGTTAGCAACAAGCTTTGATGTAATTGGATCTCTTGCCTTGGCTTTTCTGTCCTGTCTTGCATATCCATAGTAAGGGATAACTGCTGTAACACTTTTAGCAGAAGCTCTTCTGAGTGCATCTGTCATGATCAGCAACTCCATAAGGTTGTCGTTTACCGGATCATTAGTGGACTGAAGAATAAAACAGTCCTTACCTCTTACTGATTCCCAGATGCTTACGCTGATCTCACCATCACTGAATTTAGTAACGGTTGCCTTACCGAGCTCAACTCCAAGATGATCTGCGACCTCCTGTGCGAGTTCCGGATGCGAATTTCCCGCGAAAAGCTTCATGTTAGAAAATGCTTCACCTGCCATTTTGTTCCTCCTGCATGTTTCGTGAATGATTTATATTTATCTGGATACCCTCCTATTTAAGGAGCAGTTCTCCGACTTTGTAAACGTCGCCTGCGCCCATTGTCATGACAATGTCATCAGCCTCAGCGACCTTCTTGATGTAATTAACTATATCTTCAAAATCCTTGACGTAGAATATGTTTCTGTCAGGATACTTTGCCTTCATCGTGCTGTAGAGCTTGTATGATGAGATGTTATATACATCCTGTTCCCTCGCAGCATAAATATCTGTCAGTATCAGTGTATCCGCATCGCCGAATGCGTCAACGAATTCGTCAAAGAGCGCCTTCGTTCTTGTGTATGTATGCGGCTGGAATACGAGCCAGAGCCTGTTATGCTTTACATTTCTGGCTGCGGAAAGAGTCGCTTTGATCTCAGTAGGATGATGAGCATAATCATCAATTACCTTAACCCCCTTCTCCGTAACACCGGTGAAATCAAATCTTCTGTGTGTACCTTTGAAATCCCGAAGAGTTTCCTTGATAATGTTAAAGTCTACTCCGAGGAATGCCGCAGTTACGAATGCCGCCATGGAATTCAGGACATTGTGCTCACCCGGTACAGAAAGCTCAATTCTTGTGATTCTGTTACCCTTGCGGCAGATATCATAGCTCGGATAGCCGTTCTCATCGAATTCAACATTGTCTGCATAGAAGTCATTTACTTCACTGTATCCGTATGTCATCTTATTGCTGCGATCCTTAAGTATGCTCTTTACAAAAGGGTTGTCTCCATATGCGATCACTATGCCGCCTTCAGGGATCTGTTCAACAAACGTCCTGAATGAATTTACAATGTGATCCATGTCTTTGAAATAATCAAGATGGTCTGAATCGATATTCAGGATCACTCCGATATTTGGTCTGAGCTGAAGGAAACTATCCATGTACTCACAGGCTTCAGTAACGAAATACTCATTACCTCCGATCTCGACATTTCCGTTGATCTGTTCGAGATTGCCGCCTACAAGAATAGTCGGCTTGTAATCAGCATTTCTCAGTATCAGCGAAGTCATCGAAGTAACCGTGGTCTTGCCGTGTGTACCGCAGATAGCTACGCTGTTCTCATAGTGATCCATGAGGTAGCCCAGTACCTGAGCACGTGAATAAAGAGGTATTCCGAGCTCCTTTGCTCTTACTACCTCCGGGTTCTCATCAGAAACAGCAGCCGAATAAACGATGGCATCAACGCCCTCGACATTTTCCGGCTCATGCGAATAGAATATCTTCATCCCCTTGCGCTCAAGATTGGCTGTGATATCGGAAGGTTTGAGATCTGTTCCGCTAACGATATGTCCGTTGTCCTGCAGGATCTCTGCAACCGCACTGAGGCCGATGCCACCTATGCCGAGACAATGAACTTTTTTATATTTTGAGAAGTCTGTCATTTATTTCCCCTTTTTACCCATATGTAGTTATTATATGCTCAAAGCCTTGATGATTCAAGGCTTCTTCGTATTTCATGACGCTATAGCATATTTCAATGTACAATTCGTCACATGCTATAGTATTATTAGAAGAACAAAATACATATAAGGTGGATAAGTAATGAAAAAGATATACCTGGATAACGGAGCTACATCTTTTCCCAAGCCGAAAGAAGTAGCCGACGCTGTATATGAATACATGACAGATTGCGGATGCAACATCAATCGTGGCGGATATCAGGCCGCTTATGATGTTGAAGGTATTGTATTTGAGACCAGAGACATGCTGCGCGAGATGTTCAATGCCGAGGACTGCAAAAATGTCGTTTTTACCAAGAACATTACAGAAAGTCTGAATATCGTTTTGAAAGGTTTTCTTAAAAGCGGAGATCACGTTCTGACCTCATCCATTGAGCACAACGCTGTAATGCGGCCACTTGTTCAAATGCAGAAAAATGGCCTTGAATTTGACAGGATCCCCGCTGACGAAAGTGGCGTGATGGATCTGTCCGCTGTTACATCGATGATAAAACCCAACACCAGAGCTATTGTTGTTACAGGTGCCAGCAATGTATTCGGTACGATCAATCCGATTGCAGAGCTTGGTGCAATATGCAGGGAACACGGCCTGAAATTCATTGTTGACAGCGCACAGATAGCCGGTGCTCTTCCTATAGACATGAAGGAAATGAGCATTGACGCACTATGTTTCACCGGTCATAAAGGCCTGCTCGGACCGCAGGGCATTGGCGGTTTCATTTTGAAAGAAGACATGATCAGTCTTATAGATCCTCTTATAACAGGAGGAACAGGCTCGATAAGTCATACTGAGGAGACACCTGACTTCATGCCGGATAAATTCGAACCGGGCACAATGAACATTCCGGGCATCGTAGGGCTTCATCAGGGTCTCATCTGGATCAGAAACAGGGGGCTCAGCAACATCTACGAGCACGAATTGCATCTCACGCAGAGATTTCTCGATGCCCTCTCACCTCTTGCAGAAAACGGTCTTCTTAAAATAATCGGTCTTCCGGGCACTGATGGCAGGACCGGAGTCGTCTCCATACAGACGCTGACCAAAGACTGTGCTACTGCAGCATTCGAGTTGGACAATGAATACGATATCATGACGAGAGTCGGTCTTCACTGTGCCCCACATGCGCACAAGACCTTTGGCACTTACCCTACAGGTACCATCCGATTCTCATTCGGAAACTTCAACACCGAGGATGAAGTTGACGCTGCTGCCGCTGCACTCGAAGCGATCTGCAGAAAATAGAATTCATCAAGTGAATGATCAAACAACAAAAAAGGAACGTGACCACAATGGCACGTTCCTTTTGTATTGCATTATCTGCAGACTTATTTCATTGCATTTGCTACTGCAACTGCTGTAGCAACTGTAGCTCCTACCATAGGGTTGTTACCCATTCCGATGAATCCCATCATCTCTACGTGAGCAGGTACTGAGGATGATCCTGCAAACTGTGCGTCAGAATGCATTCTTCCCATTGTATCTGTCATTCCGTATGAAGCAGGACCTGCAGCCATGTTGTCAGGATGCAGTGTTCTTCCTGTACCGCCGCCGGAAGCTACTGAGAAATACTTCTTGCCTTCAAGAACGCATTCCTTCTTGTAAGTTCCTGCAACAGGGTGCTGGAATCTTGTAGGGTTAGTTGAATTTCCTGTGATGGATACGTCAACGCCCTCAGCATGCATGATAGCAACGCCCTCACGAACATCGTCTGATCCGAAGCATCTTACCTGTGCTCTTTCGCCCTTGGAGTAAGCGATCTCCTTAACGACCTTGAGCTGACCTGTGAAGTAATCAAACTCAGTCTGAACATAAGTGAATCCGTTGATCCTTGAGATGACTGAGCAGCATCCTTGCCAAGTCCGTTCAGGATGACCTTGAGCGGAGTCTTTCTTGACTTATTTGCGTTCTTTGCAATACCGATAGCTCCCTCTGCTGCTGCAAAGCTCTCGTGTCCTGCCAGGAATGCAAAGCACTTTGTCTCCTCTGAGAGCAGCATTGCTCCAAGGTTACCGTGTCCGATGCCGACCTTTCTGTCATCTGCTACAGAACCAGGAATACAGAATGCCTGAAGTCCAAGTCCGATAGTGCTGGCGATCTCAGCTGCATCAGTCAGACCTTTCTTGATAGCGATCGCTGCGCCTACTGTGTATGCCCATGCTGCGTCTTCAAAGCAGATAGGCTGAATTCCCTTAACGATATCGTATGGGCTGATACCCTTCTCCTCGCAAACTGCCTTTGCCTCTTCTACAGAAGACATGCCGTACTCAGCGAGAACCTTATTTACGTTATCTATTCTTCTTTCATAGCTTTCGAATAATTCCATGATGTTCCCCCTTTCCTACTCTTCACGAGGATCAATGTACTTAGCAGCTTCATCAAATCTGCCGTAAGTTCCAAATGATGCCTTCTTGCACTCTTCCATGTCTGCTCCTGTCTTCATGGCCTTCATGAACTTTCCAAGGTTGCAGAATTCGTATCCGATGATCTCGCCGTTATCGTCGAGAGCTACTCTTGTTACATAACCCTCAGCCATCTCGAGATATCTAGGTCCCTTCTTGTTGGTTCCGTACATTGTACCAACCTGTGATCTCTGTCCCTTGCCAAGGTCCTCAAGTCCTGCTCCGATAGGAAGTCCGTCTTCCGAGAAAGCGGTCTGTGAACGTCCGTATACGATCTGCAGGAAGAGCTCTCTCATTGCAGTATTGATAGCATCACATACCAGGTCTGTATTAAGAGCCTCAAGAATTGTCTTGCCGCAGAGGATCTCAGAAGCCATTGCAGCTGAGTGAGTCATTCCGCTGCATCCGAGTGTCTCAACAAGAGCCTCCTCGATGATTCCCTCTTTGATGTTCAGAGTAAGCTTGCATGCACCCTGCTGAGGAGCACACCAGCCTACACCGTGTGTAAGACCACTAACGTCCTTGATTTCTTTAACCTTTGTCCACTGGCCCTCCTGTGGGATCGGAGCTGCACCGTGGCGTTCGATCCTTCCAACAGGACACATGTTTTCAACTTCTACTGAATACTTCATGTTGCGTTCCTTTCTATGTAAATTTTTTATTATTTCAGCTTATTCTCAAGATATCTCACATTCTAACATATTATACGGCATTACCCAACAATTGTTTTTCTGTGACTTGCCAGCCTTTACATGCTAGGCCTCTACAGCTTCCTTTGCAGCCTCCTTCTCGGCATCTCTCCTGGCGATGTCGTTGTTGTCCATTTCATTTCTGTAAACAACGAAGGTATCGTAGAGGTATTCTGTTACAAGATTGAGTGACATGTTGATAAGTGTAACAACATACTCATTCCAGAGAAGAGTGTCAGCAAGGTAATTGCCCAGTATAGTCGTAGCAGGTGTGAATACGCAGTAGTATGCGAATATCATTGCCATGGCCCTTGGTACATTCTTGGTAGACTTGAATGTGTAACGTCTGTTGATCGTAAAATTCCACAGAACCGAAAGTATCAGTGCCGTCAGATAACATGGCCAGTAATGGTTAGGCCATACAAATTCATTAAGTAAAGTAAATGATCCAATCTCGATAGCACCTGCTGACATTGAAATTATGAAAAACTTTATAGCTCGGATGGTTTCCTTTCTGTCTTTCTTTTTCTTCTCTTCCATTAATTGTTTACCGCCTTGTATAACTTTTTGTTAGTTGAATAAATTTTCTTGAATGTTTTATAGTACGGCTCATACTTTTCATGCTTATCCATGTCCGGATAGTATGTTTCTGTCGCCGGTATAAACTTCTTAACTGACTCGAGATCAGGTATGAGCCCCAGTCCAACCGCTACAACTGCAGCAGCTCCTACTGCACCTACATTCTGTGGTGAAGCAACTGTCTCGATCTTCCTTCCGGTAATGTCAGCCAGCATCTGACATGATACAGGTGAAAGTGCTCCGCCTCCGACAAATCTTACAGGATCCGAAGTCTTGAGCTTCTTGTCCTGACACTCAAGCATCCATCTCAGGTGATAGAACACACCTTCAAGAACAGCGTGTATCATTTCAGTTTTGCCTGTCTCCAACCCGAGACCAAAGAACATGCCTGTCGCATTAGGGTCCTCGAACGGACACCTGTTGCCATGCAGCCAAGGTGTGAAGATCACACCATCCGAACCCGGCTCAACATCCCTGACAACATCTGTCATGTAGCTGTAAAGACTTGAGTATCTTTCCTCATAATCGTACGACACATTATTATCTTTAAGGTAGATCCCGATCTCATCAAGTGCGAGAACATCCTTGACCCACTCAAGGCATTTTCCTGCAGTTTCCATCTCTGCAAAATAATTAAACTTTCCGCTCTGTGCGCCTACTGCCGCAGCAATCATCGCAGTAACATCAACCATCTGCTTGTCAGTTACAGTGATCACCCAGCCGGATGTTCCGCTGTAGATATGAGTATCTCCTACCTCAACGGTTCCCGCTCCTACACCGATAAGTGAAGAATCTCCGCCGCCTCCGAATACAGGAGTGCCTGCTTTGAGTCCGAGCTCAGAAGCTGCCTTTTCAGTCAGTCCCCCTACTACATCGGTGGATTTTATGATCTTAGGAAGATGCTCCATGTTAAGGTCGAACATCTTGCACATCTTCTCACTCCAGCCCTCTTTGCCCGGTCTAGTGTCATAGATCAGGGTCGCGAAAGCGGAATCTTCTGTCATCGTGAATTCTCCGGTGCAGCGACAGATAAGATAGTCCTTAACATCAAGCCATTTATGTGTGTTCACATAATTAGGCTCATGTGCCTCAAGCCATTTATACTTCCACACAGGGTCCTTGACGCTGCATGTGATCGCACCGGTTATCCTCAGGCTTGGAATCACTTTGAAAATATTGGCGCCTGCGATCTGCGGACCGTAAGCGATTCCTTTCTTGATCTCTTCCTTGGCACGCTGATCCATGTAACTCATTGGGCGATGGATAGGAACTCCGTCCTTATCTACAAGGACAACGCCCTGCATCTGTGAACAGAATGAAAGGCCCTTGACTTCAGAAGGATCAATGTCTACTCTCTTGAAGAGCTCAGCTGTGCTGTCGCACATTCCCTTCCACCAGTCGTCTCCATCCTGCTCTGCACCACCATTATCAAGTATGTATAACGGATAATTTGCAGAGGTCGATTCAATAAGATCGATCGTTTCATTTACATCGAACAGACATGTCTTGACTCCTGTTGTTCCGATATCATATGCCAGAATATAAGCCATAATTCACTCCTATTTAAGCTTTGAATATTTCTTGAGATAGATATATCTCTGCAGATTGGCGTCCGGAACGCTTAGCGGCTTTGTATTACGCGCGTAGCATGCTGCAGCGCAGTTCTTGCTCATGATCATCGCAACAGCTTCTGCATCCTCACGGTCTCTTCCGATGCATACGGCACCAACACCACGTACAAGTGCGGCATTTCTTCCTACCAGACCCCATTTGATCTTCATCAGTGCATTAGGACAGAGCTTTGCATCAGGTCCTACGATCTGTGCAAAATCATCCAGATACGGCCTCAGCACCTGACCTGCATAACAGCATTCCATGATATACGGGTCCTGAACAAGCATCGCATACTTTGTATCTTCATCGATCAATTTGTTAACGTCCAGACTGTCGTATTTCTGAACATCCATGCTCGGTACCCTGTTCCTGAATTCTTCTTCGCTGTTCTTCTCAAGCTCTTCAGCAAGCTCAAATGCCTGTTCATAGCTGTCACCGAGCAGTACCGCACCGTGCTTTTCCAGCAGGAACGATTTCGCATCAGGATTGGATTTGACACACTTATTGAAAGTATTCATCAGCTTGTCTGTTCCCGGCAGTCCATATTCTGCACAAGGTGCAAATGGAAGATCTCTTCCGTTTGCAGCAACAGCCGATGCAAAGAACTGATGAGTATGAACAATAAAGTTGCAGTCAGGCCTCTCCGCATAGGCAGCAGCATGGATTTTCTTCTCGCTGGACGGCTTCGCGCCTTCCTGATATGAACAATCTCTGATCTTTACCGCTACCAGATCCTCAGGCTTAAGATCATCATATCCCCTGCCGCTCGGAGTGATAACAAACTCCTCATCCGAGATCCTGGCACTGATATTGCCCCAGGTCCTTGCAATTAATTTATTCTCTATAAGCTTATGCCCTGCTTCTATAACAAGTTCACGTGCTTCTTTTTCGCTATACATACCTGCTCCTTATTTTATCAAACCGCAATTTGCGAATACTCTGTCGAAACGGTCGAGTACTTCGTCGATCATCTCTTCAGTGTATGCAGCACTTGTATAAAGTCTGTTTCCTGCCAGGGTAACAAGTCCCTCTGCCATGTATGCTGCTCCAATATGCTCCATTTCGATCTGACGCTTTGTTGTCTCCTTGAGGATCTTCGGAACTTCCCACAGCTTGTTCCAGTTGATCGCATACTGCATAGTTCCGACGCTATCAAGGTGACATACAGAGCCCTGGTTGAATGCAACGAACGGAAGGTTGTGTTTCTTGATTCTTTCCTGCAGACCCTTTGTGAGTCTGTCTCCCATTCTTCCTGCAACCTCACATGCGTTTCTCTTCTCGATCTCACAGATAGCCGTGTATCCTGCAACACATGAAATAGGTGTAGCTGTTACTGTACCGCCGCAGAGTGCCTTGGCGATCTTCTTGCCGGATGAATCAAGTCCAGCACCGACATGTGCCATGCAGTCAGCATGTCCGCCTACTCCGCCTGCACCCGGATATCCGCCGGCAACTACCTTACCGAAAATAGTCAGGTCAGGATCGATGCCGAAATATCCCTGCGCTCCGCTCATTCCGATACGAAAGCCTGTTACTACTTCGTCACATACGAGAAGAGCACCATACTGATGTGCCAGTCTCTCGCATCCGCGAACGAAAGCCTTGGTTACAGGGCGTGTTCCGCTTTCAGGACCAATTGCCTCGATATATACAGCAGCAGTTCCGCCATTCATTTTATTTCTCTTGAGCTTTCTCTCAAGATCGTCGAGATCTCCCGGGAAGAACTCATCGGTATGCGAAAATACATAATTAGGAATACCTTTACTCTTGATGCCTTTAGTTCCCGGTATTCTGATTCCGTAAGCCAGCTGATCAGACCAGCCGTGATAAGCACCGCCCATTTTCAGGATGTTCTTGTGACCGGTCTTAAGTCTTGCGATACGTGCTGCCAGCATGCATGCCTCTGTACCGGAACCCATCATTCTGAATTTCTCTACACTTGGAACACAATCTGATATCTTCTTTGCAAGCTTGTACTCATACTCATGGAAAAGGCCCGTTGAAGGTCCGCATGTTTTGAGCAGATCAATTACAGCATCTCTGACTACAGGGTCATTGCTGCCCAGCATTGTCGGGCCGCCTGCCTGGAGCAGATCGTAATACTGATTGCCGTCCACGTCATAAAGAAAAGCTCCCTCCGCCTTGGCAATTGCAAGCGGGAACGGATAGTTGAATGCAAGATTGTGCTGAACTCCACCCGGAATAATGTTCTTAGCTTCCCCGGTCATTTTCTTGGAAGTTGCACATTTCTTCTCGAAGTAATTATTTACGTAATTGTTGAGAGCATCCTCAGTAACACCGTATATAGGTCCGACCTTAAGCTCCTCCAGCTGCCTGTTGACAGCATCAGCGTCCAGGTATTCATCGATTGCAAATCCGTTATAAGCCATAGTATCTCCTTTTTATTTTAGAACTTTTATTTGTTTATCTTATTCACCAGGTTCATGTGAAAGAACCTTTCCAATATTCCACAGATGCACTGCTTTTCCCGCAGCTTCAACCTTCTCTTCATCTGATCTGAATCTTATCTCAGCTGTATGGCATCCGCAGTCCCAGCATGTCACATAATAGCACCAGCCGTTCTCTTCCTCGAGAGTCGCAGGTCCGTCACATATAGGGCAATCCTGTATATCCAATGATTCAATAATGTCTTTTTCGTTCATGATCTATTTCCTATCTTTTTCCAGCCATTCCTTAACGTCATGTACCTCAATGCCATTCTCGGCAAGCAGGCCTGCAGCCACGCCCATTCCCTCGATCAGCACCCCGGAAAACGTTCCGTCATAGATGATCCCTACTCCACAGCTGGGACTTCTCGACTGGAGAACAGCCACTTTAATGTCTTTATTCTTAGCAAGTTCAAGTGCCAGTTCTGCTCCTCTGCGATACTCTGCGTCAACAAGAGTTCCGTCTTCATTGCGAACTACTCCGTCAACTATCTCGCCTGGCTTTCTTGGAATCGGCAGCCCTCCCATCACTTCAGGGCATACCGGTATGACTTCCATGTCCTTAAGGCTTCTGACCAGCTCCTCACTAAGGTTGTTCCCGCCGCTATACTTGCAGTTCTCGCCGAGCAGGCAAGCACTTACCATTATTCTGTTATTGTTGCAGTCTTTCATTTCCCATCTCCAGCAGTGTTCCGTCCAGAACGGCGAACACTATATCCATGTTACAGTTTGCATTCTCAGATCCGAATTCGCGGCACGCTCTTATCGCTACATCCCAGGCCTGATCCTTAGGATATCCGAATATCCCTGATGATATCAGGGGAAAAGCGATCGAGGTAATGCCGTTATCACGTGCGAGTTCCAGGGAAGAACGGTATGCTCCGTACAGTGCCTCGGGCTCACCGCTAAAACCGCCATGCCAGACGGGACCTACAGCATGTATAATGTATTTCGCTCTTGTCCCGCATCCGGATGTGATGACAGCAGAGCCGGTGTCACAATGGCCTATACTGCTGCACTCGGCAAGCAGCTGTTCCCTGTCGGCAGCTGCAAAAATCGCACCACAGACACCGCTTCCTTCACGAAGATACTCATTGGCCGCATTCACGATACAGTCGATATCCAGATCGGTTATTCCTTTTTTTATAACAGTGATATTTACCATGAAAATCTCCTTGTTACATACATATTAATTATAGCACGACTTGTTGCTTTTTCACAAAAATAATGTGGCTGATCGAGCCACATTATTGTTGAATTTTAAGGATTTTCACAATTTCACGCCTTTACTGTTCTTTGTTTTTTGACCTTCTGATCAGTGTCCTGATACCTGCGATCGCAAAGCTTATCGCACCTGCGAATATGCAGCCAAACCCCATTGGCAGCAGGAAGAAATACTCATGCAGGAATCCATTATCATCCAGATATTCAGGAGTGCATCCCTTGATGATCAGCAGAAGCATTCCAAGAACCAGCAATACTTCTCCTATCGCGCACAGCCTGCTTCTTTTTATGTCTTTTCCGGTTTTATCGCTCACTCAAATATCCTCCTAGATCATTTTCCATTTTGATTCACAGTATATAACATTCATATAACGCAATTGTAAAGTAATTATGATAAAATAGTGAAAATATTTTCATGAGGTATCGAAGATGAGAATTTTGATTGCAGAGGATCAGAAAGATCTGAATAGAATACTCGTTAAAAAGCTGAGCAAGGAAGGCTATTCTGTCGACGCATGTTTTGACGGCGAAGAAGCCATGAGTTTTCTTGACATGGTCAGCTACGACGGTATCATTCTGGACATCAACATGCCCGGTAAGGATGGACTCAGCGTAGTTGCAGAGATGAGAAGATCCGGAGATAATACTCCGGTGCTCTTCCTTACAGCAAGAGACTCCATCGAGGATCGTGTCGCAGGTCTTGACATTGGAGCGAATGATTATCTTGTCAAGCCTTTTTCCTTCGAAGAGCTGATGGCAAGAGTTCGAGTCCTGACACGCACAACGGTTTCTTCCAACTCCCCGATATACAAAGTCGACGATCTGGAGATGGATACTGCAAAACATACAGTGACCAGGACCGGTCAGCATATCAGCCTATCTTCCAAGGAGTTTTCTCTTCTGGAAATCCTGCTGAAGAATAGGAACAAAGTATTATCTCGTGACAGTATAGAGAATGCTCTCTGGAATTTTGATTACGAAGGCGGCACCAATGCCGTTGATGTATATATCAGTTATCTCAGAAAAAAAATCGACGGAGGACACGAACGTAAGCTCATACATACCGTGCGTGGTGTCGGATATGTGATCCGCGACGAACAATAGCGAGGAATTATTATGAAAAACCTGACGATAAAGAAGAAAATCACTCTCTGGTTTTCGCTGGCTTTACTCTTCATTATTCTTATCAGCGAAGGAATCACCTTTGTATTTGCCAATCGTGTATTAAATGAAAATGCTGAAGAACGTCTCATCGATCAGGTGCGACAGAATTCTGAGGAAATCGAATTTTTCACGGATTTTGACGATATTGAAAGAGAAGAAAATGACCATTTCGTTGAATATGGTGACGGCTGGCTCGATATAGATGACGATTTTGTTTCATATCAAAACGGCATCTCCACAGAGCTAATGGACTCCAACGGCAAATACCTTTTCGGCAGCAGCCTTGAAGATTTTCCTGAAAACAAAATTTTCACTTTTACCGAGGCCGGCCTTCTCGACATGGGCGGGCAGAAATACTATGTTTTCGAAATGCCACTGTCATCTCCGGAAGGCCTATGGCTCAGAGGATATATCTCCAACAGTGAGAACATGAATATAATGTACCACTTCGTCAGAATCTCCATCTGGCTCATCCCTATTCTCGCCATACTAACCCTGCTCGGCGGATACGTGATCACACACAGATCATTGCGTCCGGTTGCAGCGATAGTCAATTCTGCCGAGCAAATAGGTCGCAGCGGTGACCTCTCACAGAGACTGGACATCGGCGAAGGCAAGGATGAGATCCATCAGCTCGCGGACACCTTCAACGGAATGTTCGACAGACTCGAGAAAAATTTCGAAGCAGAAAAGCAGTTCACTTCAGATGTTTCGCATGAGCTGCGTACCCCTACTGCCGTTATCATGGCACAAAGCGAATATGCTCTGGAACTTGCCGAAAACGAAGAAGAATACCGCGAATCATTTGAGGTGATCCACCGCCAGAGTAAGCTCATGAACGATATGATCAATCAGCTACTTTTCTTTTCCCGACTGGAACTCGGCACACAACGTGTTAACATTGAATCGGTGGATATTTCTGAACTGAGTGAGCAGATCGCGCTCGAGCAGAGCCTGCTCAGAACCAACGGAATTTCTGTCGAAACAGCCATTGTAAAAGATGTCATAAAGAACGTTGATGTCTCTCTATTCACGCGAATGCTCAACAACCTTATCGGAAATGCCTACAAATACGGTAAGCATGACGGACATATCAAAGTAAGTCTTGAAAAACTCGGTGAAGATGAACACCCATCGGGAGATGATGTAACGCATCACTTCACTCATGTGCTGAGCGTTATCGATGACGGTATTGGCATCTCAGAAGAGAATCTGGACAGGATATGGAACCGCTTCTTCCAGGCGGATACATCAAGAACCGAAGGAACTGAGGACGGCAACGGCATCGGACTTGGCCTGTCGATGGTAAAGCAGATCTCGACTATTATGGGATTTGAGATAGATGTCGAAAGTTCAGAAGGAGAAGGAACAGCCTTCCACATATATCTATGATATGCTACTGAAAAAAGCTACGATCGTATAAAAAACAGTAAAAAGCAGGCCAATCATATGATTGGCCTGCTCCTTTAATTATTCTGTTATATCTTATCTGGCTTGTGCGGATCTTATCTGATGTGCTTGCTGTACTCGAGAACGTATCCTGTTCTTGCGTGTACCTCATACTCATATCTGTATGAGGAAGTCTTGAAGCGGATCTCATATACGTGCTGTCCGTCTTCCTTTGTGAGAGTGCACGATCCGTTAGATACTGTGGACTTCTTGAATCCTCCGAACTTTGCGACCTTGCTGATAGCAGTTGACTTTGAGATCTTCTTTGCTCCGTAGTTTGGCTTTCTGTTGTAGTCTACTGACTTCTCGCGCAGTGTGCCGTATTTTGAATACTCATAGCTGTACTCAGCTCTGTTTGACTTCTTTACGAACTCTACTTCGTACTGTCCGTCGTCATAATCCACCTCTACTGCTGTTACCTGTGATCTTGACAGGCCTGCATTCTTGAGAGCCTTGCTCAGTGCAGTCTTGCTTGTGAGTGATGTTCCTGCAAATGATGTTGCGCTCATTGCGAGTGCCATGATAAGTGCCAGGCCGGTTACGAATAAAGCCTTAACTTTTGAATTCTGTGCGATCTTCTTCATGTTTGTTTCCTCCCTTATTTTGAATTGTTTATCCGGTTATTACCTTCTAAGCATTTTTCTTACTTGCTTTTGACAAGTTTAATTTAGCAAGGAAACATTAAAAGAATATTAAAAATTAATAATTATTGAAAAATATTTGAATAAGATCACGCATCTGAAAAATCACAGTCCTCACTGCTCGTCTTCATCAGTCTTTTCCAGTTCTTCGCAGCCGCAGAACGGGCATACGCCCTCGATCTCAAAATCATGCGGATAAATAAACCTTCCGCAGCATGGGCATCTGTAGATCATAGTTTTTCTCCTCTACTCATTTAAGCTTCACATGCAAAAGTCATTCACTATGGATTTATTATGATAATAGTATCATGAATGGGAAATGTATACTAATAATTGAACAGAAAAAAGGCTCTCGATGATATCGAAAGCCTATAGATTACTTGGTTGCGGGGGGAGGACTTGAACCTCCGACCTCCGGGTTATGAGCCCGACGAGCTACCAACTGCTCTACCCCGCGTCATCGTATGGTGTTGTTTGGTACCGGAGACCGGACTCGAACCGGTACGATATTTCTATCGGGGGATTTTAAGTCCCCTACGTCTACCAATTCCGTCACTCCGGCGAAAAAAATGGCTCCGAGGGTGGGGCTCGAACCCACAACCTACCGGTTAACAGCCGGTTGCTCTGCCATTGAGCTACCTCGGAACATCTGTCGTTCGCGACTTGATTAGTATAGTCTATTTATATTGATATGTCAACAATATTTTGCGATTATTATCTGATTTGTTCAGATTTTTCTCAAAATCACAGCAGTATTGCATACTATATAACGATTGAATATAATAACTACAGTAGTACAATTCCTTGTAAGAGATAAGGAGGAAACATTATGGCTAAAATTACTATCGATACTGATGAATTACTGAAGACCCTCAAGGGATATCTTCCTGAGGAAACTGATGCTAAGCTCGCTGAGGTCAAAGGTCACATCGTTGATCTTGCCAAGAAGGCTCAGGAGAAAGGTATAGAGACTCATGAGCAGCTCATCAAGCTTTTTGATACTGACGGTGACGGCAAGGTTTCAGATACTGAATTTGCTGCCAAGGCTAAGGCTATTGCAGAGAAGTATCATATTGATGTTGAAAAGCTTCAGGAGATTTGCTCAAAATTTAAAGTAACCAAATAAGACCAGAATGAAAACTGTTACTAAGAGAACCGGGGATTGCCCCGGTTCCTGTTTATTCTGAAACTATTTCTATTTTCCTGCGGTACTTGTCGGCATTGGTCTCATCCCCTATCGATCCGTAGATATCGACCAGTTCCTTCATCACTTCTGTATTGCTTGGTGAGTAAGCAAGTGCCTGCTTGAAGTCAGCTATCGCCGACGCACTGTCTCCAAGTGCGCTTTCTGCTATTCCCAGATAATACCAGAGCGGCCACCATTTCTCATACTTTCCTGTTCTGTATGGCTCCAACAGCTGCTTGCCGCCCATGTAATCTCCGCTGAGAATTCTGTTGCACGCCTGCTCTATGATCAGTGGTTCGTTCAGTGCTTCAAGTCTCTCCTCAACTTCTGATCTTACCTCATCATCCGGACACGGAAGTTTCATGAATTCATCCCATGTCAGCTTGGCCTTGGTATAGAGGCCGAGGTTGAGGTATGCATATCCGAGGAAGTAAAAGCCCATCGCAAATTCAGGATGAAGCACAGTCAGCAGTTCAAAAGCCTCTACGGACTCCGCCTTGAAGTTACCAACATAATCCTCAGGCATGTCTTCTGTCTCATACGCACCCTTGCAGGCTCTTCCGTAAAGATAAAGTGCATCGCAGGACTTAGGGTCCTTGCTCAGTGCTGCTCTGAAGAACATGCACGCTTCCTCGTATCTTTCGCTGTCAGCTGCCTTTGCTCCTTCAGAAACGAGAAATGCAACGGTATTGCCCTTCGTTATTCTGTCGATGTAGGCGAGATACTGACTTGCATACGGGTAATTCGGATCACCGCCGATCACTTTGGCCATGTCCAATGCGATTGAAAGCGTCGTCATGTCTCCGTTTTCGTCTATTGCAACAGGGACCGGAACGCCGCGAAGGATGTCCAGGACTCCGGCTGAATCGAGATACTCATCTGAGAGCTCATCGAAAAGCATGCTCATATTGAGCATGCTCAGGTATTTGCTTATACGGTCTTGATTACCAGGTTTCAATGTCCCAGCCCTTTCTTTCAAACTTTTTGATCGACTCTTCAGGAAGTGCATTTTCAAGATCCCTGTTGAGGGATTCCATCATGATCTGCAGTTTGAGTGTATCATTTATCTCTTCGTAAATGTTTACTGCATACTGATACATCACTCTGAATCTGTCTTCTGTTTTGCCAAGCCTGTTTCCCAGTCCGTTTTCAGAAATGAATTCTCCGAGTTTTTTGAAGAACTCGTACGGCTTGAGCGATGCATCCGTCATAAGCCTCTGTGTACTGTATCTGAACTCTCCGCCTGCAAATCTATCGACAACCCTGGCTGTCGCCTTGATGTTGATCAGGTCAAGTGCAGGCATTAGAGAAGTCGAAATGACTTCATACGGAGGATAGCTGCTGTATAGATATCCGAATCTTCCTGTCTTCTCACTCAGAAGGCTGCCTCTTCTTATTCTCAGTGTGTGAACTCTGAGTTTTGTGTTCTCTCCCAGACCATATACCTTGTTGAAAGAGCGTGCGAAAAGCGCTTCCGTCTCAAGAGGAAGCCCCGCAGTGACATTCAGCTCTATTCCTACCTTCGATACCTGCATCAGCTTGTTGACATTATACATCAGCTGATAGATATTCTCCTTGCGTCCCACCTCTGCAAGCGTTTCCGCATTAGTGCTGGCTACATCAAAACTGAATGTGAAAAGTCCCTTTCTTGCTTCAGACAGGAGTCTGATCGTCTCATCATCAAGATTGTCTCCGTCCATGTTCATCTCGAAAGATGTTATGCCGTTGTCATTATTGATGATATATTCGAAGATCCTGTAGGCTCTCTCGGTATTGTAGTTGAACCATTTATCGAGGAAAACCAGGCGTTCTACCTTCTTAACTATGAAATATCTCAGTTCCGTGCATACTCTGTTGAGCGAAAGCGATCTTACTCTTGGATCAGGAATATGCTGCGAATAGATGCTTCTGTCCGATGTGCCGCGAATCGTCTCGTAGTACACTTCGGAAGTATCATAGAGGTCGCATTTATCATATGGGAAAGGAAGATCTTCCGGAGAAACAAGTGCCTCATAAGGGTTAACGACTATTCCTTCATCTGATCTGTATGCAAGACCTGCAATATTCTCAAAATCGAACTCATATGTGAGCAGCGTTCTGATGAAATTGAAGAGCACAAGCTCGCCCTCTCCTCTTATCACATAATCGAATTGAGGATTGCTCTCCATGAATGCTCCTGTATCAAATGAGACCTGCAGTCCACCTGCGATAACAACTGTACTCGGCAGGGCCTTTTTGATCATTTCGCTAACAGTAATGACGCGACGTTCGTTGCTCTCATCAATATGCAGATAAACTATATTATACTGTCCTCTGACGATCTCATCATAGATATCGAGATCAAGTGTGACCTCATCGAACACCTTCAAAGTAGAGTCGATTGGAGCATCTGCTACTATGCCGTAGAGATACCTGAGATCAAGTTCGGTTCTTTTGCATTCCCCTTTTATAGTCGTCAGTAAAAGCTTCATTTCTGTCTCCTACATTCTTTCCGGGGCCTTGATTCCAAGCAAGTCAAGGCAATTGGCAATAACGATCTTGCTTGCGAGTACGAGCGACAGTTTTGCACGCTTTTCCTCAATATTGTCAACGAGTATGTGCTCGTCATGATAGAATTTGTTAAATGACTGTGCGATATCAACAAGATGACGTGTAAGGATCGAAGGTTCGTACTTCTCTGCCGCATCACAAATCACCTCAGGCACTCTGTACAGAAGCTTGATAAGGCTGTATGCACTGTCGCTGTTGAGGTAAGTGAAGTCACATGCTCCGGACGTGATAGCCCTGATGTCTTCTTCATCGGCGTTTCTGAGAACGCTGGATGCTCTTGCATGTGTGTACTGAACATAAGGACCTGTCTCACCGTCAAAGTTCAGGACTTTGTCCCATGAGAATACATAATCCTTGATCCTGTTATTTGAAAGTTCCTGGAAAATAACTGCGCCTATGCCGACCTCTTTTGCGATCTCATCAAGTTCAGGTGTTTCAGGATTCTTCTCAAGCATGATCTCCTTGGTCTTGTCTACTGCATTATTGAGAACATCCTCAAGGAAAACGACTCTGCCGTGTCTTGTCGACATGGTACCTTCCTCAAGGCTGACAAGTCCGAAAGGAACATGAACGCAGTCTTCCTGCCACTCATATCCCATGAGATCGAGCACCTTCTTCCACTGCTTGAAATGAAGGTTCTGCTGTGAAGCTACTACATAGATGTTCTTGTAGAAATCATACGTTTTCTTTCTGTAGATGGCTGCTGCAATGTCTCTTGTTGCATAGAGGCTGGATCCATCGGATTTGAGTATTACTGCCGGTGTCAGACCATATGGCTCAAGGTCAACGATCTGTGCCCCCTGTGATTCTACAAGAAGACCCTTGGCACGCAACTCATCGACTACTGCAGGCATCTTGTCTGAGTAGAAGCTCTCTCCGGCATATGAGTCAAAACTGATGCCGAGCATTCCGTATACCCTGTTGAACTCAGCAAGACTGTATTCTCTGAACTTCTCCCAGAGTGCAACTTCTTCCGCTGCGCCTGATTCAAGTCTGGCGAATGTCTCTCTTGCCTCGTCATCCAGTTCAGGATGCTCCTCAACCTCTACGTGGAATTTAGTATAGTAAGAAAGCAGGCTCTTAATAGGGTTTGCCTTGAGCTCATCCTCATTTCCCCACTTCCTGTATGCAACGATCATCTTTCCGAACTGTGTACCATAATCTCCGAGATGATTGATCCTTACAGTCTTATAACCGATCGCATCATAAAGCTTGTAAATGGAATTACCGATAACGGTACTTCTGATATGACCGATATGGAAAGGCTTTGCAATATTAGGGGAAGAATATTCAACTATGACAGTTCTACCCTCTCCAACATTGCATTTGCCGTAATTCTCAGCCTTGCTGTTGACTTCCTTGATCAGCTCGCCTGCAAAATATGCTCTGTTAATGAAAGTGTTAACATAAGCATTTACCTGCTCTACCTTGTCAAAGTACTCTGATTCGCCGATCCTCTCTGCGATCTCTGCAGCGATCATCTGTGGAGCCTTGCGCATTGTTCTGGCCAGCTTGAAGCATGGGAAAGCAAAATCGCCCATGGACTCATCAGCAGGGATCTCGAGCATGCTCTTGATCTCCTCTACACTCAGACCGAGAGCCTCGTCAAATATTTCGTGTGCGATAATTTCCTTGAAATCGATCATTTTATCTATATTCTCCTAAAAAAGATTCGTATTATTTTACATTAAGTTCAACCACGGTGCAACCCTCTCCACCGTCGTTATATGGTGCAGCCTTAAATGATTTTACGTGCTTATTTTTCTTAAGCTCAGCACGCAGGCCGCTCCTGAGTATGCCTTCTCCTCTTCCGTGTATGACGTGGACCGTTTTCATTCCGGCAAGAAAGGCATCATCGATGTATTTGAGCATCAGATCTGTCGCTTCATCGAGATTCTTGCCTATCAGATTGATCTCCGGTTTGATGTTCTTGGCCTTGCCGAACGACATCGAGCCGTATTTCTGGCGTTTTTTCTGCTTGTTGCCGGCAGCCTCTGACTCGATAAGTATGAGGTCGCTGACATTGGCATTGAGTTTGATCGCTCCGACTCTTATCGTGAGATTGCCTCGTGGATCAGGCAGCGTTTCTACTTCGCCGTTCTGATCCAGCTTGACATATTTGATAGGTGTTCCTATCTCCAGCATTTCAGGTTCAGGTGTCTTTCCTGTCTGTATGGTCTCAGGCTGTTTTACTTTGCTCTTGTATTCTCCTTCGGCCTTGCGCAGCTTTCCTCTGCTGCTTGCCACACCTCCGGCAATATGACCCTCGTTGAATCCGGCATCAGGCTTTCTGTCCTTAATGCTTCGCAGCTCAGCACTGATCTCGTCTATCGTATTCTGAGCATCTCTCAGCATCTGTCGGGCTTCTTTGCGAGCCTTCTCGACGATCTCGTCAGCTTCATTTCTGGCACGTACCAGCTCACTCTCGGCAACAGCGAGATTTTCATCTGCATTGCTCTTGGCAGCTCTGGCCATCCTGAGAACTTCTTCAGTCTTGATCCTGTCAGCCTCGACCCTGCTTACAGCCTCTTCGAAGGACATCTGATTCTCTCCCAGAAGCTCCGTGGCTCTTGAGATGATGTCCTCATTAAGTCCAAGTTTTCTGGATATTTCGAAAGCATTTGATTTACCCGGAAGTCCCACGCGCAGTTTATATGTTGGAGACAGTGTCTCAACATTGAACTCCATGGAAGCATTCTCAACACCTTCTGTCGAAAGCGCATATTTCTTAAGCTCCGTGTAATGCGTTGTCGCAACGACGAGCGCGCCGAGCTCTCTCAGCCTCTCCAACTCGGCGATACCGAGGGCAGCGCCCTCGGAAGGGTCGGTTCCCGCCCCGAGCTCGTCCAGCAGTACCAGACTTCCCTTGCCCGAGCGGTCGAATATCTCAATGATATTCTTCATGTGCGATGAGAATGTACTGAGGCTCTGCTCAATGCTTTGCTCATCGCCGATATCTGCGAATACCTCTTCCAGCACAGGGATCTCTGAAGTCTCATCTGCCGGAATGTGAAGTCCGCTCTGCGCCATGAGGCAGAGCAGGCCTATGGTCTTAAGTGTAACCGTCTTTCCACCGGTATTAGGTCCTGTGATAAGGAGAGTGCTCCACTCCTTACCGAGACTGATATCCGTAGGAACGACCTTATCCATAGGAATAAGCGGATGTCTTCCGCAATTTATCTGCAGAGAGCAATCTTCGCTGATCTTAGGCTCTCTTGCATCCATATTATAGGACAGTCTGCCCTTAGCATTGATGAAGTCGAGCTCAACAAGAAGTCTCTGATTATTATCTATCTCGTTGTAATGCTCAGCAACTCTGTCAGAGAAACGCTGGAGTATCCTTGTGATCTCCGCCTGTTCATCTATCGCGAGCTGTCTGAGCTCATTGTTCAGGTTAACAACTGCCTGAGG
>JAKSSO010000011.1 GCA_024403055.1 Mogibacterium sp.
TGATGCTCTTTTCGGTCTTTAAGGATCTCTGTGACTGCGTCGTAATCAGCATACTTAAGCAGCTCCTCCCTGTCATCGGGGTGTACCAGATTGCTGATAAACATCTCCATCGCCTTGACAAGGTCGATGGACTGTGCCACAAACTCACCGGTATCACCCTTGATAACGTCTGCTATGGAGATTACCTCGCTGGTCCGTTCCTTGAGGTTAGCATAATACAGACCAGTGAAATTTCCCGCGAGAATACTGATGATCTTGAGTTGTTTATTTATCTCGTCGCTGCCTGTCATTTTAATCACCATTCACAATCGGCTCTTTGTTAACTAATTGACAATTATATTATATTCTTAGGCATAGGTATCTGTCATCACAAATAATCGAGAATTGTACAAAAAAAGTATTTTTTCCGTACAAAAGGACGTTGATACGTCAGCAACAATTCTTTTCCTATAAAAAAGAGCCTCCGAAGAAGCTCTTGGGGTCAGATATTAGGGTACAACTTGTTTTATGCGCCTCATATTATGGTCGATATTTGATTATTCTACAGTAACAGTTCCTGCGCCTTTCAGGTAGTTGTTGCCTGAAAATGCTTCGGCGATCCCGCTGCCGCCGGATGTATAGAGTCCTTCGATCTCCACATCCACTCTGTATTCGCCGGCTTCCTTGAATATATACGGATTGCTTACTGAAAAGCTGCAGTTGGCTTCCCCTGTCGCATATTCGTCCGTTACGAGAGGAACGTCAAATCCCAGTTCGTCGATCTTCTTTCCGTCCCTGTAGAAGATATATCTGCATTTTGCCACAGGCTTGTCCTTGGCAGCCACGCCCTTGTAGCTCTGGTTGGAGATGAAGAACGGAACGCTGACTTTCTCACCTTTTTTAACTGTGAATACTGTATCCATTTCACTGTTTTCCGCACTGACAGCTACCAGATCAGGATTGTTGGCAGCATCGCCTACCTCTTCCCTGAACTCTTCGGCTGCTTCACGGGACTTCAGAGTAGTAACACAGTGAATAACGCTGTTGGTGTATTTGAGCTTGGAATTGCTGTACTTGTAATCCAGGACCTCAACATAATTAGTCTCGTTATGAGTGAATTCACCCGTCAGGAACATTGTGTAAGTATCCGGACACGACTGTCTGTCTGCCAGTGTCTTCTCCGTGCTGTCGAGATATGCTCTGCCCCATTCAACATCGTTGTCTGAGTCAGCGATCACCAGTGCCGCCAGTTTGCCTTCTGCATCCTTAACATATCCGGAAACAGTCAGTGCATGCAGTCCGACACGTGACTCGCCCTTATAGAAAACGAGCTGTATACCGACCGAGCTTCCCTCATCGATTGCATTTATGATGAGGTCTGCCATGTCTGAAGCCGGCTTGTCCGAAGCGTAAACTTTCTTGCATACTGTCTCGGAAGCCACATAATTAGCATGACCCGGATTAACGATCTTATCGCCGTCCTTTCCCGGATCCCTCACCTGAGTTGATGCGAAGAAATCGCCTTCGTTAGCTTCGTTTTTTACAAACACAGCGTCCCTGCAGGTATCCGCACCCGCCTCTTCTGCGCAGTTCTGATCAGGATTGATACCGTTCAGATAGTATTTGATGCCCGTTTCCTGGAATGATCCGTCATCAAAATAATTCTCTGTCAGCTCGGACATAACGCTGTCCTCATCGCCTTCAGCCCAGCCGCCGTATACCATCATGTCCGCAACAGAAGCCGCCCAGCAGAGGTTGGCATCACCGTAAGGCTTGCCTGTATCCCTGGACTCATTGTCTTTGCCGCCGAATTTCTCAGCGTCGATCAGTTCGAGATCATCGCCTGCAGTCAGTTCTGTCTTGCTTCCTGCTGCGAATGATCCGCCAAGCTGATCAGCTACAGCGTTCGCTGTTTCTTCCGATAATTCGCCTTTGCCAAGACCTGTTACAACGCATGACCAGCTGTCGCCTTCCTTAGAGCTGAAGCTGAAAGACAGATCGTTGTATCCCGATCCCGCCTTGCTGATACTGAGGTCAGAAACTGTAACATCTGCCGTCTTTCCGCCTCCGCATGATGCCAGGATCATCGAAAGCACCAGCACAGCAGCAACTGTGATCTTCCTTTTCATAAGCAAATTCCTTTCTGTTTATATTATTTCAGAACTTCCTTTACTACTCTCTGGAAGTTTCCATATGCGATCTTGTCTCTGTCTTCTTTGGAGAATCCGAGTTCTTCAAGACAGCTGAAGAGTGCCGGAACTTCAGTGCAGCTCCTCAGGCCGTCTGTGAAATAGCCGTTATCATTGAAACTCTCACCGGAGTCGAAGATGTCAATAAAGTCAAATCCGCATCCGACATGGTCGATGCCCATTACATCTGCCATGTGATATGCATGCTCTGCAAGACGTCTGACATTGCTCTTCCTCGGGTCAAGATCAATGAACTGATTGTATGCATTCAGTCCTACAACTCCGCCGGTCGCAGCGATCGCTTTGAGCTGGTCATCTGTGAGATTGCGCTGATGCGCACACAGAGCCGAAGCGTTCGAATGCGAAGCGATGACAGGTGCCGTTGCCAGATCCATGATATCCCAGAATCCTGCAACATTCAGATGTGATACGTCCACGATCATTCCGAGATCCTGCATCTTCTTAACTGCCGCCTTGCCTGTATCAGTCAGGCCTTCGTATATTCCTGACGAAGCACCGGACGCCAGCGCATTAGATTCATTCCAGCAGAGCATTCCTTCTCTTGCGCCGAACTCGTAGTACTCATCGATCTTCGAAAGGTCTTCGCCGACATAGGCCATTCCCTCGACACCGATGAAAACATATATCTTGCCTGCCTCTTTGGCAGCCATCATTTCCTCATAGTTTCTTACGATCTGATAATCACTGCACTCACGGCTCTCATCTCTGATCGCCTGCATGATCTCGCCGGTACGCTTTGCGTAATCTGCATCGTATGGCGGATCTACCCAGATAACAAAGAAGCTTCCCTCGATACCGCCTTTAACAAATTTCTCATAATGACGTCTGTGGAAAACGTTCGTCTCTCCGTCAAGTCTTCTCTGGGTGATATCGCCCCAGATATCTGAATGTGCATCAAAATACATGTCGGTCCTCCTTTTAATACTACATTCTGCTATCAATATCGCCTGTTGATTTATTATAACACAATTAACGGCTTATTCCGTAACATGTGTTTTCCCTGCATTTCGCTTAACCTGCAAACGGGAAGGATCTATCATGAAATGCCGCAGCATCATTCGCCACGATCACGGCATCGAAGCCTCCCTCTATCGCATGGCTGTATATTTCGTAATAACTGTCATCCGATGCGCAGATCGAGCTCCTGTATTCAAGTCCTTCGCAGGCATCGACGAGTTTTTCATACACCAGAGCTTCGCCTGCTTCATCACCGATCACCAGTATCGTCGCATCGCCGGGCAGACCAAGTCTCTCCATAACGGCTTCAGTGATATCGTCAGTGCTCATTCTCATGTCAAGCACTTCATGGTAATCGTTTTGTATCATCCCGCAGATCCCGTCAGCATTGTTATCCGCAATGGAAATCACCTCAGCATCGGTCCCGGATCCCGCATCACTCAGGTCCTCCGCTGAACATCCGAGCTGAACGTAGAGGAACTTCGCACCGCTATCCAGCACGTCATCTGCAAACACATTAATGTTGTCTGCGTAAAAACTGAATTCCTCCGCGGTCAACGGCTGCGGGTCATTCCCGCCGGTCTTATCCGGTCCGCATGCCGCAAATGCTGCGGCAACGGTCAGCATCAGTATTAATATTGCTGTTTTCTTAAATCTCTTCATGATCTGTATATCTCCTGCTGAACTGATTATAACACAAAAGGGACAGCCATTTGGCTGTCCCCGTTCTGTTCTTATTATCAGATGATCGCAGTCGCACGGAACGACCGGCATATCATTAATTGAATGACTGCTCTGTTCTGTTGATGATCTCATCCTGCAGCGGCTTGTCCAGGTTGCGGAAGAAGTCGCTGTATCCTGCTACTCTTACGATCAGATCTCTATAGTCATCCGGATTCTGCTGAGCTGCGATCAGTGTCTGTCTGTCGATAACATTGAACTGGATATGGTGGCCATCCATTGCAAAGTATGAACGGATAAGGCTTGCCATGTTGTCCAGTCCCTGCTCACCTGCAACTACATCCGGAGTGAACTTCTGGTTGAGCAGAGTTCCGCATGTTGCCAGATGATCCATCTTGGCGCAGGACTTGATAACCGCTGTTGGTCCATTGGTATCTGCTGACTTCTCAGGTGAGATGCCCTCGGATACAGGTACATGTGCCTTACGTCCGTTGGCTGTTGCCAGGAGCACGTCTCCGAAGTATACGTGACATGTTGTTGGCAGCATGATAACGCCGTATTTTCCGCCCTTCATGTTAGGACGTCCAGAGATAGTGTCGTGATAGAGATCGAACACATCTCTCATGATTGCATCTGCATAGTCATCGTCATTGCCGTACTTAGGGCTTCTGTCATGTACCATTCTGTAGATTGCTTCATGGCCCTCGTAGTCCGCTTCCATTGCCTCGATCAGCTCCTTCATTGTGAAGTTGCCTTTCTCAAATACATTGTATTTGATAGCTGCAAGGGAGTCAGTTACAGTTCCGATACCTACGCCCTGAATATAATGTGTATTGTATCTTGCTCCGCCGGCGTTGTAGTCCTTGCCCTTCTTGATACAGTCATTGGTCACAACTGACATGAACGGTGTCGGCATGTACTTAGCAAACACGCTCTCGATAACGTTGTTTCCTCTGATCTTGATGTCTACAAAGTACTCGAGCTGCGTCTTGAAAGCGTTCCACAGTTCATCATATGTTTTGAAGTCCTCAGCATAGCCGAGCTCAAGTCCGAGCTGTTGCTTTGAATATGTGTCATATCCGTTGTAGAGCGTCAGCTGGAATATCTTAGGAATATTGAAATATCCTGTCAGAATATATGCTTCGCTTCCCCATGCGCCTGTCTCAACGCATCCGGAGGAGCCGCCTCTTCTCGCGTCTTCAAGACTCTTGCCTGCATTTACGAGCTCCATTACCTGTGCATCTGTGTTATAGAATGCCGGCTGTCCCCAGCCCTTTCTTGAGATCTCGCAGGCTCTCTTCAGGAACTTTTGAGGAGTCTTTCTGCTAATGGTAACGTTGGAGTTAGGCTGAACGAGCTTCATCTCATCCATGCAGTCGAGGATCAGATAGCTGACTTCGTTTACTCCGTCCTTGCCGTCCGGTGTCACGCCGCCTGTATTGATGTTGGCAAAGTCTGTATATGTTGAGCTCTCCTTGAGTGTGATGCCTACTTTAACCGGTGCCGGCTGATTGTAGAACTTTACCCAGAGACACTCGAGAAGCTCAAGAGCCTTCTCATCATCGAGGATGCCATCCTCAACGTCTTTTCTATAGTATTTGATAAGGTGCTGGTCAAGTCTTCCCGGCGAGAAAGCATCCCATGGATTCAGGTCTGTTGTTACACCAAGGTGTGCGAACCAGTATAGCTGTATAGCCTGCCAGAACGTCTGTGGTGCATGTGCAGGAACGACCTCAAGATTGGCTGCGATCTGCATGAGTTCAGCCTTTCTTACAGGGTCTGCTTCCTTCTCTGCTGTCTCAAGCACCAGTTCGTGATATCTCTCACCAAGGATAATTGCTGCATCGCAGGAAATATCCATTGCCTTGAGCTCTTCCAGTTTATCCATTGCCTCAGGATCATTCATGAAGTCGAGCGCATCCATCGACTCCCTGATCTGGGCTTTGTAATCAAGAAAACCGGTAGTAAAAACCTGCTCTCCACCGCAGGAGTGTCCCGGGCCTCTCTGCTCCATGAACTCTGTGAATATGCCTGCGCCGTAGCACTTCTTCCACTCAGGAGTCATGAGATCGAGGATCTTGTCTCTTGTTGCCTTGCCTGTCCAGAAAGGAATGATTTCTTCCTTCTGAATTCTTCTGTCTTCCTCTGTTGTATGGAAGGAAACGAGATCCCTCTCGCTCATTATTGTCATGTCCTCAACACTGTGGCAGCAGATCTCAGGGAATGTTGGTGAGGCCTGTGGGTCACAGCCCTTCTCGCCAATGATCAATTCTCCTTCACCGAGATATAGGGTCTTTCTGCTCCAGTACTCTTTGAGAGTCATCGCTCTCAATACAGGAATTGAAACTTTGCCTTCCCACTGTTTGTAAACTTCAGTCTCGATTCTTGCTCTCTCCAGATCGATATGAACAGGTGTAGTTACAGAGATCTCTCTGAGTTTCTGAATTCGTTCGTTCATTCCGCGCTTATCCATTCGTTAACCTCCTATAACAGTGTTGATAAAACCGGCCTGCTTAAACATGTTCACGTATTTTTCCATTTCTTCCGAAGATGGTGCCTCGAGCATAGTTCCTTCGTATGTCATGCCGACCTTGGCGTACTTGTGGCTTCCTGTATCATGATACGGAAGCAGATTCACCTTGGCCGGATCGATGTTATTGTTTTTGAGAAAATCTATCGTCGCCTGTATGTTCTCTTCTGTGCCGTTCAAATCCCTGATGGTCGGGATACGAATGTATATCCGCGCTCCGCTGCGTGCCAGCTTCACGAGATTCTCAAGGATCAGCCTGTTATCCACTCCGATGTATTCCCTGTGAAGTTCAGGATCCATCATTTTGACATCGTAGAGGAAAGTATTCACGTACGGCAGAAGTCTTTCAAATTTCTCATATGGAGCATAACCGCATGTGTCAATAGTAAGTGTGATGCCTTCCTTTGCGAGCAGTCTTGCAAGTTCTTCCACATAGTCGATATCCGCTGCCATTACTTCGCCGCCTGAGAATGTTACACCACCGCCGGAGTCCTCATAGAACATCAGGTCCTTCTTCAGTTCTTTAACAAGTTCTTTGGGTTCGTAGGCTTTGCCAACGATCTCGCGTATGTTCTCAGGGCAATATAACGTGCACTTCTCACAGAAAGCACATTTTTCCTTATTTGTTTCGGGCATTGGAGACTGTCGATCCGACGGTTGCGCCATGACTATCGCTTCATTAGGGCACGCTTTTGCGCATGCTCCGCAGGACAGGCATTTAGACGGATCAATCTGCATTTCGCGCTCATAGCGCTGTGTCTCTGGGTTGTGGCACCACTGACACTTGAGAGGACATCCTTTGAAAAAGACCGTAGTCCTGATGCCGTCACCATCATGTATCGAAAATTTCTGAATGTTAGTAATGTAATTTGTCATGTTTTTTATTAAACTGTTATCATTTTCTGTTCATTCTGACTTTTTACAAAAATATTATACACTCTACAAACAGTCATTGAAAAGAGGCGTGTCTTGTTCCTCTTGTTCCTCTTGTTCCTCTTATTCCTCTCGTTCCGACATTTTCGTTATTGTCCACATCATATGCATTTCCATGTATCCTGTTTGGTTTGCGTAATATCCTGTTGGGTCTGCATATTAAGGGGTTAAAAGCGGAAATTATGTCTCCCAGGCACAATATTTCCTCTCAAAAACCATCGATTAAGGGGTCAAAAGGTCATTTACCCTTTCCAGGCACAAATTTTCCTCCTATACCTGTTATGCAGCCCTCAATACTGTGCTTTTTTTATATTTAGTCTGGATCTACCCCTTAATAGCCGATACAGGCATGTCCATTTTGTGCTTATTCCTTTGAATTGAGACTTTTACCCCTTAAAACGCGTGTCGGCCATCTCGCATGATCCGAATGAAGATCAGGAGAAGAGCTTGTGCGTTGTGACTCCGTAATGCCGCAGTATTTATGACATTTTCCCGGACCTTATTAAAAAAACAGCTCGTTGGTCGAGCTGTTTTCTTACATTATCATGTTATTTTTCTACATGTTTTTTCTACATGTTTTTCTATATGTTATTTCTCTGCGTTATTCCTCTATTATTGCTACCGCTCTGGTGATAACCTCATCAAGTCGTTCGTTCTGTTCACTCAGATACAGATATCCGATAAGTGCCTCAAAGCCTGTTGCCGTCTTGTAGGTCTTTACCTCTGCATTCTTGGGCATCGACGTGGTTCTGTGGTTGCGAGCCCGCTTGAGCAGGCGTTCCTCTTCCTCTGTCAGATATCCGTCTGCTATCATTTTCTTAGCCGCAGTAGCCTGGCCATCTGCAGAAACATACTTTATCGCTTTCTTGTGACTCTTGTGCACGTTGCTTGCGTCTCTCTCGATAAGCATCTTCCTTATAGCCAGTTCGTACACCGCATCACCCATGTATGCCAGCGTCGAGGTGTTGAGCATCAATGCATTACGCTTCTCCATCATGCTCCTTTCTCTCCAGCTTCAGCTGAGCCCTCTTATATTTGTTCATTGTAGAGAGGGAAGCAAAACCGCAGATCACAGCTGGCAGAGCAGGAACAGCAGCAAGGATGCCACCCGGCACATGTCCGCCCCTGATTAGGTCTATCGAAAGGACCACCAACGCAGCGCCTGCGCACAGACAGATAACGCTGGCTACCATCCATACGTAACGCTGTGCCCTGGCCGACGCAGGATCATCCGGTGCAACATAGAGTTTTTTCTTTGTGTCTTTAGCCATTATCAGTTTCTGATCACCTGTACACCCTGTGGTGTATCCTTGAGCGTAATGCCCATTGCAGCAAGCTGGTCTCTGATCTCATCGGCTCTTGCCCAGTTCTTTTCCTTACGTGCTGCCTGTCTCTCATCTACGAGCGCCTGGATGTCATCACCGATGCCGGCCTCTTCTTCATTCTGCTGGAAGATACCGAGTACGTCAGCGAGTTCTCTGATCCTCTTTGTTGCCTCTTCTGCATAGCTCTTGCTTGCGCCGTCCTTAACAGCAACATTGATGGCAGATACCATGTCGAAGATCGCAGTGATGGCATCAGCAGTATTCATGTCATCATCCATTGCAGTGATGAAGTTCTCTCTGTACTGATCAAGATCTGTGATCAGCTTGTCCTCATCTGCCATCTTCTCATCGCTTCCGTTCTTCTTCAGGAAGTCAAGAGTCTCCAGAGCGGTTCCGATCCTGTCATATCCGATCTTGGATGACTTCATAAGCTCGTCACTGAAGTTGATAGGGCTTCTGTAGTGACCTGTCAGCAGGAAGAATCTGATGAAATCTCCTGTGTATTCTTTACGGATGTCTCTTACAGTGAAGAAGTTGTTCAGAGACTTGGACATCTTCTCTCCGTCAACTGTAATGAATCCGTTGTGCATCCAGTAGTGTGAGAAAGGAACGCCGTTGCACGCCTCTGACTGTGCGATCTCGTTCTCATGGTGAGGGAACTTCAGGTCAGCTCCACCTCCGTGGATGTCGATAGTGTCGCCGAGATGCTTCTTAGCCATTGTCGAGCACTCAATATGCCAGCCCGGACGGCCCATTCCCCATGGAGACTCCCATGCGATCTCGCTTTCCTCTTTGCGTGCTTTCCAGAGTGCAAAGTCCAGCGGATCCTTCTTTACTTCTCCGATAGCGATACGTGCGCCGCTCTCAAGGTCGTCGACATTCTGTCCGGACAGCTTGCCGTATCCGTTGAATTTACGTGTTGAATAGTAAACGTCTCCATCTGCCTCGTAAGCATATCCCTTGTCGATCAGAGTCTGTACGAACTCGATGATCTCGGAAATGTGCTCAGATACCTTAGGATGTACGTCTGCCTTGATGACATTCAGTGCACCTGCATCATTGAAATATTCTCCGATGTACTTCTCGGAAACTTCCGGTGCAGTAATACCTTCTTCCTTGGCTCTGTTGATGATCTTGTCATCTACATCAGTGAAGTTCTGAACGAACTTTACCTCATATCCTCTATATTTGAAATATCTGCGAAGTGTATCGAATACTACGAAAGGTCTCGCATTACCAATATGAAAGAAATTGTAGACTGTAGGTCCACAGACATACATCTTGACCTTTCCCTCTTCAATCGGTACGAACTCTTCTTTGCGGTTGGTCAAAGTGTTGTAAACTTTCATAATCATTCCTCCTAGTTTATTTTCTAACTTATGTATTTTACCACATTTATCACAATTACAAAATGCAAAAGAGCAAAACAAGTCTCAAAACGACCGTCGTTCGGTCTTCAGGCCTGAAGAACAGCCCCGACAGCTCCCATTATGAGCAGTACGATAATCGGATTCATTTTCTTTTTCATTATCAGATACACGGAAGCAGCCATGATCCCTAATGCAACCCAGTCGAACTGTGTAGTTGCAAGAGCCTCAACAAAAGCAGCCCCAAGATGCGATTCGCTGAAGATAGCCGGCTTTACCAGAGTGACCAGCGCTGTTCCGACCAGACCTATGGTCGCAGGACGAACGCCTGTAAGTGCACCCTGCACGCCCCAGCTGTCCATGTATTTGAAAAGTACTTTGCATACCAGGCTGACTATGACGAATGCCGGCAGCGCTACGCCCAGAGTCGCAACTATCGAACCGATCACACCGTCCGCACCATATCCTGTAAATGTAGCGATATTAAGGCCCACCGGTCCCGGTGTCACTTGTGTTATGGCGACCCAGTTGGCGAATTCAGATTCGCTGATAGTGCCGAACTGCTGGATACTGTCATATACCAGCGCGATGATCGCAAGTCCTCCGCCATATCCGAGTACACCTATTTTCAGAAAAACAAGAAAGAGATTGAGAAGTGTCATTTGTCGCCACCTCCCTCTTCATCTGCGACAGTTTGCGCCGCCTCACCGTCCGTCGTTCCTTCCTCGCCTGCGCGTACGATACGTTTTCTGTTAACGGCCGCACTCATCACACCCAGTACCATGAATATCACGATCACCAGTGCAGTATCCACATGAAGGAAAACGATCATGATGAACGCGGAAACAGCAGCGACAAGCGACCAGGTATTCCTGAAGATCATTTTGCCAAGAGAGATGACCGCCGTGATGATAAGACCGACAGCAGCAGCTCTGAATCCCGCCAGCGCTCCGTTGAGATAAGGGTTGTCATTGAGCACCGCCATGCCTTTGCAGATCAGTATGATGATCGTCCATGAAGGCAGTACGATAGCGAGTGTTGCCGCCATGGATCCTAGCAGTCCCTTTCTCTTATATCCCACATATGTGGCCATGTTAATAGCGATGACGCCCGGAAGGCTCTGGCAGATCGCGATCATGTCAACGAACTCCTCCTCCGTATACCACTTCTTGTCACGTATGAGGACATCCTGCAGGATCGGGATCATGGCTATGCCGCCGCCGATGGTAAGCAGTCCTAATTTAAGAAATACAATTACGAGTTCCCACATATCATATAAAAAAGGGACAGGGAGTTAGTCCCCCTGCCCCAGTTCCAAAACTTCAACTAGTGTGCATTCAGTGTCTCTTCACTGAGTCTGGAGAAGAAATAGCGTCCGTCGCCCTCAAGATCAACGAGAGCCTTAGCCTTGGCAATTGCCTCGTCTGCTGTGAGAACTTCCATGTCTCCGCCGCGACGGAGCTTGTACTCTACCTTACCCTCGCCGGCAAGCTTTCCTACAGTGATCCTGATAGGAATTCCGATAAGGTCAGCGTCC
The DNA here is from genome assembly GCA_024403055.1 of Mogibacterium sp. Classification (GTDB taxonomy): domain Bacteria; phylum Bacillota; class Clostridia; order Peptostreptococcales; family Anaerovoracaceae; genus Crickella. The sequence goes on from JAKSSO010000011.1 coordinate 11,520, forward strand.
TTGAACTTAACGCCAGGTCTCTCGTCACGATCATCGACCATGACCTCAACGCCCTTCATCTCAAGCTGCTTCTCGATCTCATAAGCCAGACCGAGCTGTGCCTCGTCCTTTGCATTGATAACAGTAACGATCACGTGATATGGTGCAGTTGCAAGAGGCCAGATGATACCGTTATCATCATGGTGCTGCTCTACGATAGCCTGCATTGTTCTTGTAACGCCGATGCCGTAGCAGCCCATCCAGTATGGATGCTCTTCACCGTTCTCATCCTTGAAGGTTGTGTTCATTCCCTCTGAGTACTTCAGTCCGAGCTTGAATACCTGTCCTACCTCAATTCCTCTTCTGAACTTAACAGGCTTTCCGCAGTGCGGACAAGGATCGCCCTCGTGGAGTTCCTTGATATCTACTACAAGGTCGCCGACATAGTCTCTTCCGTAGCATACACCTGTCATGTGGTGGTCTTCCTTGTTAGCTCCGGCACACATGTTAACTGTATCTACGAGTTCTGAGTCTACTACGATACGGCAGTTCTTCAGTCCGATAGGGCCTGTAAATCCAGGTACGCATCCGCACTGGTCAGCCATGATGGACTCATCAGCAAACTCGATGAAGTGCTCACCAACATTCAGTGCATTGACCAGCTTGATCATGTTAACTGATCTGTCTCCTCTGATGAAGCATGCAACGTACTCCTTGAGTGTCAGGTCATCATTATATGTAGCGAACATCAGATTCTTGATGGACTTCTTAACATCCATCTTGAGGTAATCGCAAACATCATCGATAGTCTTTGTTCCCGGTGTGTAAACAGTTTCAACAGCCTGCATCTCTTCAGGTGCCTGCTTCTCATCTGTGAACTCTGCTCTCTCAACAGTAGCAGCCATGCCGCAGTCATCGCAGTAGAGAATGTCTGACTCACCCCAGTCGGAAAGTGCAGAGAACTCATGTGACTTACTTCCGCCGATAGGGCCGTTATCTGCCTCAACGATTCTGTAGTCAAGATCCATACGAGTGAAGATCTTCTCGTATGCGTGATACTGTCTCATATATGCAATATCAAGATTCTCAGGAGTATCATCGAAAGTATATGCATCCTTCATGATGAACTCTCTTGTTCTCAGAAGTCCGTATCTTGGGCGGGACTCATCTCTCCACTTAGTCTGGATATGATACAGTGAGAACGGGAGCTCCTTGTATGATGACCACTCTTTTCTTACGAAATCTGTGAAAATCTCTTCGCATGTAGGGTTGAGGATGAAATCGTTTCCGTTTCTGTCCTTGATTCTCCAGAGCTCAGGGCCGTAAGCATACCATCTGCCTGTCTCCTGCCATAACTCAGCAGGGTTAACGTGCGGCATCTTGATCTCCTGGCAGTCAACGTAGTCCATTTCCTGTCTGATGATCTCTTCGATCTTGCGTACTACTCTGTATCCCAGCTTAGGGAACATGTAAACGCCTGCAGCTTCCTGCTTGATCATGTTAGCTCTTACGAGCAGCTTGTGGCTCTCCAGCACCGCATCAGATGGTGCCTCACGAAGTGTCTTAAGATGATTCTTGGATAATCTCATTACTCTTTCCTTCCTATATGTTTACTATTTTTATAACTATTTATATATCGCACAGCTTGCCATTGCCGCCATGCCTTCTTTATTACCTGTAAAACCAAGTCCCTCAGTCGTCGTGGCCTTGACATTGACACAGGATCTGTCTATTCCGAGAACCCTTGCAATATTCTCTGTCATCTGCTCATTGTAAGGTGCGAGCTTTGGTGCCTGTGCGATTATCGTCACATCGACATTGCTGATCGAGTAATCTCCGATCATCTTTCTCACTTCCGCAAGCAGTTTAAGAGAATCTGCGCCTCTGTATTTCTCATCTGTATCCGGAAAATGACGTCCTATGTCACCCATTCCAGCAGCCCCGAGCAGCGCATCCATCAAAGCATGCGTCGCAACATCAGCATCGGAATGTCCGAGAAGTCCCTTCTCATAGGGGACTGGAGTCCCGCACAGTATTAAATCTCTATCCGGGACAAGTTTATGAACGTCAAACCCTGTTCCTGTTCTGACAGCCATTGGTAAGTCCTTTTTCGTTGTTATCTTTCTGTTTGCATCTGAACCTTCAACGATTACTACATCCATACCCGCATGTTCTGCGACAGAAGCATCATCGGTTCCAACATAGCCATCAGCCAATGCAATTCTATAAGCCGAAAGGATATCTGACAATCTGAAAGTCTGAGGTGTTTGAACGCAAAACACCTTATTCCGTTCGACAACGGCACTGCCAATTATAGGATATTTCAATATATCTTTCAATGAAGTCTTTGCAATTCTAACGGAATCTGTCGAGGGTATTCCGGTAACCACTCCTTCGTATCTTTCAAGTGATTCAATGTTTTTTTCTATTATTTTGTCATCAACGTCCGGCCTTGCCGCATCATGTATCAAAACGGTAACATCCTCTTTTGAAACGCCAGAACGAGCAGCATCACAAGCTATATGTTCCAGCCCCTTGATGACCGACTCATATCTTTCTTTTCCGCCACTGCATAACAAAATGCGCTTATCATATTCGCACATCAAAGCATCCATCATCTTGCCATAAGTTTCATCCAGACTTCCATCAGACGGAGAAACTACTACAACGGCGTCAATGCTCTTATGAAAATAAAACTTTTTTACTGTAGTCTCAAGAACAGTGCTTCCTTCGTATGGAAGAAGTTGCTTTGGCATCTTTGATCCCATACGAGTACCTTTGCCCGCAGCTACGATTAATGCATATATCATCTTTCTCTTCTTCAAAATAAAAAGTCGAATCTCTGTACGTTAGCATCAGATGTTTGATTCGACCATGTCATCTGCCTCATCCATTGTGAATCCGCCTGCATAGACGAGCTCACTTTCAAGGATCTGCTTGGCTGTATTCAGAAGTTTCTTCTCTCCGGTGGAAAGTGGCTTCCTGCGATCCGCTCTCACCAGGTTTCTTACTACCGCTGCAACCTCCAAGATGTTTCCTGTCTGCATCCTTTCGGTATTGTCACGATACCGCTTGTTCCAGTTAGGATTCATCGGCTCCGTATCACCCTTGAGGACCGTGATCACTTCTTCTATTCGTGATGGGTCGATTATTTTTCTTACTCCGAGTTTCTCACAGTTGTCTACGGGGACTGATGCCTCCAGGCGGCAATATGGAAGAGAGACACAATAATACTGACGCATCTCTCCGAGAAAGTCTTTTTCGACAATGCCGGTGATAACGCCTGCTCCGTACATCGGATATACAATTCGTTCTCCAACATCAAACATAAATTGCCTCCAGTTTTCCGAACATATTATACCTTTTTTGAACTTAACATTGCAAATAAAAAATTGAATGTAAATATTCCTCTTCACTATTTTTCCATTTTTCCTTCACCTGAGCGATATAGACTGTCCGAACGCAACTGTGATATAATTCCATAAGTTATTTACAAAACATACGGAGGTCATGATCATGAAAAAATTGCTCATCGTCGATGACGAGGAAAAGATCCGCGAGGTCATCAAGGAATACGCAGAATTTGGCGGATACGAGGCAGATGAAGCAGCAGACGGAATGAGTGCCATTGGAATGGTAAAGCTCAACGACTACGATCTCATTATCATGGATATAATGATGCCTAAGCTCGACGGTTTCAGTGCTGTCAAGGAGATACAGAAGATAAAGAACGTCCCGGTCATCATGCTGTCGGCTAGAGGCGAAGAATATGATAAGCTCTTCGGATTTGAACTGGGTATCGATGACTATGTCGTTAAGCCTTTCAGCCCGAAGGAGCTCATGGCAAGAGTCAACGCAGTTCTCTCTCGTGTGGAGCCTTCAGACAAGAACAATGTCAAAATCGAAACATACGAAGGACTTGAGGTCAATTTTGAAGCCAGGACCATTTCCGTGGATGGCAAGAGAGTTGAGCTCACCCCTAAAGAATATGATCTTCTTTTCTACATGATACAGAACAGGAACATTGCTCTCTCAAGAGACAAGCTCCTGTCGGATATCTGGGGATATGATTTCTTCGGCGACGACAGAACGATCGACACACATGTCAAGAATCTACGCAGCAGTCTGGGACCATATAGAAAATTCATTGTTACCCTCAGAGGCGTAGGTTATAAATTCGAGTACAACAAATAAATGAGGATAGCGGATGTCAACTTCACCACACCATACTCCTTATGAATATCGCAAGCCTTTAGATCGAAACAGCATCAAGACGACGACCATGTTATCGTTCATTCTTTTTGCTGTTTTTATTGTTACGATCATCTGGGGGCTTGGTACCTTCTTCATTGACAGATACTACTCATCAATGAGGACACAGGAGTCAATGAGACTTGCCGCCTCCCTCGAGTCTCAGTATCAGCGGGATCCTCTGGCATTTGAGGAATACGCTGCAGAGTCCGCTCTTGGCGGTGACGTGTATATCAGACTCGATTCGCCTGAAGGTTCGATGGTGTTTGACGGAACGAGCACCTTGAGAGACGACGGCAGTTTTGCCAGAGACATCAACAACATATCGATCGAACTGGAAAACTCTCCGGATGGAACTGTGCGCAGGATACAGAAAGGCAGCACGGGAGATGATAATTCAAGGCTTATTTTTGCTACATTCATATCTTCCGGACAAGGCATAAGCACACTGTATATCATTGCTCCACTCTACCCGGATCGTGTCACCATCAACATCGTTAAGAACATGCTTGTCTATATATCGATCATCGTTCTCATACTTGCAGTCATGCTCGCATATTATCTGTCGCACAGGCTTTCTGCGCCGATAGAGAGCATCACAAGGTCGGCGACCGAACTCTCAAAGGGCAATTACAATGTAAAATTCGACGGTGCCAATTTCACGGAGACCAAGGATCTGGCCAAGGCGCTGAACACAGCTTCCTACGAAATGGAAAAGACCGAGTTCTATCAGCGTGAGATCATCGCCAATGTGTCACATGACCTCAAGACTCCGCTTACCATGATACGTTCCTACGCGGAAAAAATCATAGACATCACAGGAGACAAGCCTGAGAGAAGAAATGCGGATCTGCATGTCATCATTTCCGAAACAGAACGTCTTAACAGACTTGTAAGCGAGATGATGACCGTTTCCAATCTCCAGTCAAATAATGTACAGCTCAATAAGGAGAATTTTGATCTCTGCGAAGCTGCCGAGGAAGTATATGAGAGTTTTGAAGTCCTGAACAGCGAGGGCTATGAAATTCATTTCCATCCGTGCAAGTCTACCTATGTATATGGCGATAAGTCCCGTATATCGCAGGTAATGAGCAACTACATCTCCAATGCAGTCAAGTATTCCGGAGACAGCAAGTATGTTGATGTTCAGCTCAAGCGCATATCCAATAAAAAGATCGTTTTCCACTGCGTTGACCACGGAGTTGGTATCGCAAAGGAAGACCAGCAGCATGTATGGGACAGATATTACAGGACCTCTGCCAACCATGAAAGAGATATCGAAGGCAACGGTCTCGGGCTGTCGATAGTAAAAGGCATACTCAACCTGCACAGTGCCCGCTTTGGTGTGGACAGTGAGGAAGGCAAGGGCTCGGACTTCTGGTTCGAGATGGATATCGTTAAAAAGACTCCTGACAAAGAGAGTCGGTCAAAATCAAAGAAAGATCCTGAATACGACGACGATGTTGTTGTATTCGATAAATAGACTGAGGAAAACATGGCAAAGAAAGCTAAAACCGTTTACATCTGTACTGAATGCGGCAATGAGTACCCGTCCTGGCAGGGACAGTGTTCTTATTGCGGCGCATGGAACACGATCGTAGAACAGAAGATCACCGATGCACCTGATCCTGCTGCTGATGACAGACGCAGAACAAGCATCGACGCCAGGCCGGTCAGACTCTCCGGAGTCGGTACCGTCAATTACGCAAGAATGGATTCAGGCATAGGAGAGCTCAACCGTGTGCTGGGTGGCGGCATCGTTCTCGGATCACTTACACTTATATCCGGCGAACCGGGAATAGGAAAGTCTACCATCATCATCGAAGCTGCCGAAAAGATCGCCGAAAAATATGGCCCGGTGCTCTACGTCAGCGGCGAGGAATCCGAAGAACAGGTAAAGCTGAGAGCCGACAGAGTATGCGGAAGCATCAGCAACGACCTCTACATATATCCTGAGACCAATATCGAGAGTATCATCAGTGCATGCGAGGAAATCAGGCCCTGCTTCCTGATCATAGATTCGATCCAGACAATGTATTCTGCTACGGTAGATTCTGTCGCCGGGGCAGTAACACAGATAAGAGCATGTTCCAATCTGCTGATCAAGTTCGCCAAGTCAAATAACGTTCCGGTCTTCATTGTCGCTCACGTGACAAAATCCGGAGATCTTGCAGGTCCTAAGACCATCGAGCACATGGTGGACTGCGTTCTTAACTTTACAGGAGAGCGCGACAGAGACCTCAGGATACTTCGCTCATTCAAAAACAGATTCGGAACAACAGACGAGATAGGTGCCTTCAGAATGAGTTCCGAGGGCATGACTGAAGTGTCGGATCTTTCCGGAAGCCTCATCGAAAACTCCGCACACGAGGAAGGTTCGGTCATTTCCGCCACATACGAAGGCAGCCGTCCGATATTTTTCGAGATCCAGGCTCTTGTCAGCAGAGCCAACGCGAACTTCGGCAGAAGAACAGCGCTTGGTGTCAACTACAACAGACTTTCCATGATACTGGCTGTACTTGAGAAAAAGGCCGGCCTCAGTCTTCTGGATCATGATGTATATGCCAATGTAGTCGGTGGTCTGAGATCTGAATCCACAGCGACTGACCTGGCAGTGGCCCTGGCAATATACAGTACTGCCAGGTGCAAGACATCTGACAAACGGATCGTTGCCGTCGGAGAAGTCGGTCTTACCGGCAATCTGCGTTCCATCCCGAATGCAGAAAAGATCGTCGGAGAAGCTGTACGACTCGGATATGAGGCAATAATAATGCCGAAGAAAAATGCTGAAGCGCTCAAGCACACCGCAGGGATCACAATTCATGGTGTAGATAATATCAGAGATGCAATACACGTCTTTGAAAGCTGATAACATAAAGAAGGCAGAGAGGAAGCTTCAACTCTCTGCCTTCTTTTTTATTTTATCCGGAATTTGAATGCTTTCCCGATGAAGGAGTATTTTTTGAAAAACAAAAAATTAGTTAATTTTAACAATTTTTGCATAATAATTTAAATAATTTCACAAAAAGTTGTTGACAGCTTTACATGTGAATGTTATTCTATTAATGGAAAATATTACTAAATACCTTTTTACCTGCTTTCGCGGGTTTTATTTATGCACAAAGGAGAAAAACTAAAATGGAAAAAAAGAAAAAGGTTGGATTTGCTAGCTCGTTCGGCTTTATCATGGCAGCAGCGGGCTCAGCGGTAGGTCTCGGTAATCTGTGGGGATTCCCTTATAAGACAGCAAAGGGCGGCGGTGCTGCATTCGTATTTATTTACATTCTTTGCGTATTATTCCTTGGATTCATTGCAATGCTTACTGAGATGCATATCGGTAAGAGAGCGCAGGCCAACCCTATCACTGCATATAAGAGCATCAACAAGAAGTTCGGATGGGTAGGACTTTTCGCTGTAGTCGTTCCATTCTTCATCACTTGCTATTACAGTGTACTGGGTGGCTGGACAGTAAAGTATGCTGTCAACTCATTCAAGGGTAACTCCGGTATCATCGGAACATTCTCCGTTGATACAGTACAGGTAGTACTCTTTACTGCTGTATTCATTGGACTCGCACTGCTCATCATCGCAGGCGGTGTTGAAGGCGGAATCGAGAAGCTGTCAAAGGCACTGATGCCTACACTGTTCGTTATACTTATCGGAATCGTTATTTACTCACTCTGCCTTGGCGAAGGAGTTAAAGAGGGTCTGGCATTCTATCTGAAGCCGGATTTCTCAGCTATCACATTCAGCACAGTACTGCTGGCAATGGGACAGGCATTCTTCTCACTCTCCATCGGCATGGGTATCCTGGTAACATACGGATCATATTGCGGTAAGGACATCAACCTTGTTAAGTCAACAGGCATGATCTGCCTCTTCGATACACTGGTTGCATTCCTTGCAGGACTGGCTATCTTCCCTGCAGTTGCACACTTCGATGCATCACTGCTCGACGGATCAAAGGGCGTTGCACTGATGTACGTAATTCTTCCGGAAGTATTCGATTCAATGGGATTTGCAGGAAAGATCGTTTCATTCTTCTTCTTCGCAATGGTAGCAATCGCTGCAATAACATCCATCATCTCACTGTACGAAGTATGCACACAGTTCGTAATTCAGAAGTTCCATGTTAAGAGAGTTAAAGCTATCGCAGCTGTAAGTGTTGTGTCATTTGCAATCTCGATCCCTGTTGGAATTTCTCTGGGACACGTAGGAATCCTCGAAGAATCAGGACCTGCACTTTTCGGACTTGACTGGCTGACATTCTTCGATGAGGTAACCAACACTCTGGCTATGCCGCTCTGCGCTCTGATGAGTTGCGTCCTTGTAGGATGGGTACTCAAGCCTGGTAAGGCAGTTGAAGAGATGAAAGCTCAGGGCAGTTCATTTGCTCCATGGCTGGAAAAAGCATACAAGGTATTTGTAAAGTACATCACACCTATCCTGATCCTCGTAGTAGAGGTTGGCGGAATCAGAAACGAGATCGCTGCAGGAAACGCTGCAGTAGTAATCGGAGCTGTTATCCTGGTTGTACTCAGTATCGCAGTATACTTTGTTGCATTCGTTAACAGCGAAACAGGTACTAACGAAGACGAAAAGGTTGCATAAGCAGTTAGCAGATTCAAGAAACTAAGCTGATGTGATCAAAGCCCTTTCTCCGCAAACGTGGAGGAAGGGCTTTTCTAATGCAGTACCAGACACATGCATAGGCTTGTCAGATGCTGCTGCATGGCTTACTGCAACATAATACACGCAACAAAATATCCTCTTACAGACGATAAGTTCTGTAAGAGGATATTTATATGCTTAGTGATAAATAATAAGGGACAGGGATCGCTCCCTGCCCCTTTATATTACTATTTCTCTTCCTGCTCCTTCTTGTAAGCAGCGATAACCTTCTCTGCGAGGTTAGGCTGAAGAACATCATATCTTGAGAACTCAAGAGTAAATGATCCTCTTGCCTGAGTCATCTGTCTCAGCTTGATAGCATAGTCAAAGAGTTCAGACTGTGGGGCCTCAGCATGAACAACGATGTTGCTTCCTGCCTGATCCTGTCCAAGCATTGTTCCTCTGATGGATGCCATTCCGCCGATAACGTCTCCAACGTAGTCGGATGGAACTGAAATATCCAGCTTCATGATAGGCTCGAGCAGTACCGGGTTAGCCTCTACGATACCCTTCTTGAACGCCAGTGAAGCAGCGATCTTGAATGATACTTCGTTGGAGTCTACTTCGTGATATGAACCATCGTAAAGAACAGCCTTGATGTTCTGAACCTTGCATCCTGCCAGAGGTCCCTTTTCCATGCACTCGAGAAGTCCCTTCTCAACTGCAGGTACGTAGTTCTTAGGGACGGAACCACCGAAGAGCTCCTCGCTGAACTCGAGTCCAGGCTCCTGTGATGGGGAGAATCTGATATGAACGTCTCCGTACTGTCCTGCACCACCGGACTGCTTCTTGTGCTTACCCTGAACATCAGATGTGCCTCTGATTGTCTCTCTGTAAGCGATCTTCTGAGGAACTGTAACTACCTCTACCTTGTATCTGTCTTTCAGCTTAGCCTTGATGATGTTAAGCTGCATGTCTCCCTGTCCGCCGAGCAGTGACTGATGAGTCTCAGCATTTCTCTCGAGAACGAATGTAGGATCTTCTTCCATGAGCTTGATGAGGCCCTGTGCCATCTTCTCATCCTCGTTCTTGTCTGCAGCTTCAACTGCTACGAAGAAGCATGGCTTAGGGAAGTTGATTGCAGGGAGTTCTACCTGTTTAGCCTTGCTGGAGAGAGTATCGCCAGTCTTAGTGAACTGGAGCTTACCAAGAGCTACGAGGTCTCCTGCTGCTACGCTGTCAGCCATCTCCTGATTCTTTCCTCTTACGAAGAATACTGAACCAAGCTTTTCAGCCTTCTCTGAACGTGGGTTGTATAAATCAGCACCAGGCTTGAGTGTTCCGCTTACTACCTTTGCATATGAGATCTTTCCGAGGAAAGGATCTGCCAGAGTCTTGAAGATGTAGAGAACGAGGTCTCCGTTAGCATCGCACTTGATCTCATCTCCGTCCTTAGTAACAGTAACATATGCTTCAGGCTTTGGAACATACTTGCAAAGTGAATCAAGAACATCTTCAACGCCTTCGCCTGATGTTGCACTCATCTTGAAGATAGGCATTACATCTCCGCTGTTGATACCAAGAGCAAGTCCCTGTGCGAACTGCTCGTCAGTAAGTCCGCCGTTCTCGAAGTATGCCTCCATGAGCTCCTCATCAGCACTTGCGATAGCTTCTTCAAGTGCATCTCTGTCATCAAGAGTAACGCATGCTGAACCGAACTGATCCTGAATTGCCTCTACTACGCTGTCAACATTAATGTTGTCCTTATCGATCTTGTTGATGATGAAGAATGTAGGTGCATTATACTCTTTAACCAGCTGGAAAGCCTTCTCTGTTCCTACCTGAATTCCGGATGAAGCATCAACCATGATAACTGCAGCAGCGCCTGTTGAAAGAGCAGCCTTTGCCTCTCCTGCATAGTCGAAGAATCCCGGAGTATCGATGAAGTTCAGCTTAGTTCCGTTAAATTCTACAGGAACGATAGTCTGGCTGATAGTGAATCCCTTTTCGATCTCCATCTTCTCATAGTCAGATACTGTGTTTCCGTCCTCAACTTTGCCCAGTCTGCTGATAACCTTGGTGTTCAGCAGGCCTGCTTCAAGGAAGGTTGTCTTTCCGCTGCCCTGGTGTCCGAGCAGTACGATATTACGAATATTGTCGCTTTTGTAGCCTTTCATGTGATCCTCCTAGTTTATTTTATATTACTTCTTAATTATTGCCTGTTTAGAATTCAGCGTTGCCCGGTGTTCTCGGGAACATCTGGACGTCTCTGATATTGCTCATTCCTGTCATGTACATCAGGATACGGTCAAATCCGAGTCCGTAGCCCGCGTGCTTAACGCCGCCGTACTTGCGCAGGTCGAGGTACCATCCGTAGTCCTCCTCATTGAGGCCCATCTCTTTGATTCTCTGTACCAGAACATCGTAACGTTCTTCTCTCTGGCTTCCGCCGATGATCTCGCCGACACCCGGTACCAGCATGTCCATTGCAGCAACAGTCTTGTTGTCGTCGTTGACTCTCATGTAGAATGCCTTGCAGTCCTTAGGATAGTCTGTTACGAAGATAGGCTTCTTGAAGACCTTCTCTGTAAGATATCTCTCATGCTCGGTCTGAAGTTCCAGTCCCCACTCTACAGGGTACTCAAATTTCTCGCCGGACTTCTGAAGCATCTCAACTGCTTTAGTATATGTGATGTGACCAAAATCATTGTTGACGATATTATCAAGTCTCTCGAGCAGTCCCTTATCCATGAACTTGTTGAAGAATTCCATCTCCTCCGGGCACTCCTCCAGCACTGTATTGATGATGTACTTGATCATTGCCTCAGCTGTCTCCATGTCGCCCTTGAGATCGCAAAATGCCATCTCAGGCTCGATCATCCAGAATTCGCTGGCATGTCTTGCAGTATTGGAATTCTCTGCTCTGAATGTAGGTCCGAATGTATATACATTGCGGAAAGCAAGTGCCATGATCTCAGCCTCGAGCTGTCCCGATACTGTCAGGTTGGCCTTCTTGCCGAAGAAGTCCTGTGTATAATCGATCTTCCCTTCCTCATCTCTTGGCAGATTGTCAAGATCCAGAGTTGTAACCTGGAACATCTCTCCTGCACCTTCACAGTCACTGCATGTGATCTCAGGTGAGTGAGAATAGATGAATCCTCTCTCCTGGAAGAATCTGTGGATCGCATATGCTGCCACACTTCTTACTCTGAAGACTGCTGAGAATGTATTGCTCCTTGGTCTCAGGTGTGCGATCTCTCTCAGGAACTCCATTGAGTGTCTCTTCTTCTGAAGAGGATAATCAGGCTCCGAATCTGCCTCAAGAATGATCTCGCTTGCCTTGATCTCGAAAGGCTGCTGTGCCTCAGGTGTGAGCTCCATGATACCCTTTACCATGATGCCTGCGCTGAGACGGAATTTTGATACCTCTTCGTAGTTGGCGATCTTGTCAGCCTCATACACTACCTGTACAGGCTTGAAGAAAGATCCGTCATTTAATGATATGAAACCGAATGCGTTGGATGCACGATTACCTCTGACCCAGCCGCGTACAACGACCTCTTTGCCGCCGTATTCTTCCTGGTTTCTGTAAAGTTTTTTGATCTCAATATCTTTCATACTTTTGTCCTCAAAATACATTTAGGCTAGTGTAATCACACTAGCCTAAAGATTATATCACATTCGCGGTTTTATTGTCATCAGAATAATCTTATTTCTTATGCTCCCTGCGCCATTTTTTAATGGCTTCATAACGTTCCCTGAACCTCGGCTCAAATCCCTGATTGCCCGGATGATAATACTCCCTGCCCTTCAGTGAATCCGGCAGACATTCCATGTCCGCGATCTTGTCCTCCGTATCATGCGCATAGATATAGCCTTTGCCATAGCCTTCTTCTTTCATCAGCCTGGTCGGAGCATTCCTTATCTGAAGCGGAACAGGCTCGGCGATCTGTTTGTTCGCATCTGCTGCCGCCTCCATGTAAGCGACCTCCATTGCATTCGACTTAGGAGCAAGCGCATTATACACTACCGCCTCGGTGAGGTGTACCGAACACTCAGGCATTCCGATAAGATGGCAGGCCTGAAAAGCAGCCACCGACAGTTCGAGGGCCCTCGGATCCGCCAGACCCACATCCTCCGCTGCAAATCTCGTGACACGTCTTGCGATAAATATCGGATCCTCACCGGACTCCAGCATTCTTGCCAGCCAGTATACCGCCGCATCCGCATCGGAGTTCCTCATTGATTTGTGAAGTGCTGAGATCAGATTGTAATGTTCCTCTCCCTTTTTATCATAAAGCAGCGATTTCTTCGAAGTGCACTGCTCAAAGTCCTCTGAAGTGACCGTAGTTATCTCGTGTCCGTCGGCATCTGTACTTATCGTTCCGTTAAGGATCACCATTTCCAGAGTAGACAGTGCCGTGCGTGCATCGCCATTTGCAAAGCCGGCGAGCGCGCTGATAATGTCATCGTCTATGCATACGTCCTGGTCACCGAAGCCGCGCGGGTCGCTGAGTGCATTTCTGATCAGCTTCTCTATGTTCTCCTGCGACAGCATCTGCAGCACGAAAACCTTGCATCTTGACAGAAGCGCCCCGTTGACCTCGAACGAAGGATTCTCCGTGGTTGCTCCGATCAGGATTATGCTTCCCTTCTCAACAAAAGGAAGGAAGGCATCCTGCTGAGCCTTGTTAAAACGGTGTATCTCGTCGATAAAAACGATTGTTTTGGCACCGAGTGACGTCATGCGATCCGCCTGCTGCATCACTTCCTTGATCTGCTTGATCCCGCTTGTTACAGCGCTGAAAGTGATGAACTGAGCATCAGTCGTGTTGGCAATTATCTGTGCCAGCGTTGTCTTGCCGACACCCGGTGGGCCCCAGAAGATCATCGAGCTGATCTGATCACGCTCTATGAGCTTGCGCAGGACTTTGCCTTCGCCCAGAAGGTGTTCCTGTCCTACATACTCTTCGAGCGTCCTCGGACGCATTCTTGCCGCAAGCGGCTCATTGTTATTCTCTTTTTCAAATATTGAAATCTGACTCATGTTCTCTTGTTCCGATGCTGTGCATCATTTATTTATTATCGCCATCCCCAAGTTCGTATATCGCCTTGATCGAGTTGATGAACTTCATTACGATCTCAGGATTGTCAGGGAAGCATCTGTATACGTCCGCTCCGTCCTGAATGTCTATCTGCTTGCCCGGTACAAACGGGAGTATCGGGAAACGCTGAGGCTTCTGCTCTATCTCTAGTCCCGCATCCTCCGATACCAGCTTCAGCTGTTCACGGCTGAGCGTGAGACGTCCCTTGCCGATCTCCACGAAAGAATGGCTGCTCTTGTCCAGTTTGCGTATCGTGACATTGCAACCTATTGAGTAATCCCTGGATTTTATTTCATCTTTCAGTCTGTCGAATATTCCCTTGCTCCAGTCACTCGGAAATCTGATCTCACTGCCGAGTCCCTTCCTGTTGTGAAGCATTCCAAAGCTGTCGGCAGTCTGCTCATATCCACAGCACTCGCAGCGGAGCGTGTTCTTAACAGCAGAGCCATCCGAACTGACGGCTTTCACGGCGAACTCCTCGCGGCATTCCGGACATTGATACAGGACGTTTTCCAGGCCTTCAATATTATCGGCACTCGAATATCTAATCTGCGCATTTTCCTGGTCTCTGTACGAGTCAAACGCCAGAGCGTTACTTATAGCCGTCTTCAGTTCATCATCCGAGAGCTTCTCCAGTTCTTCTGCATCAAAGAGCTTGTAGATGTCGAGCGTTGTGCGACCCTTGCGAATACCTGACGTCCATTTCGGATGAACGAAATACATGCCGCTGCTCTTCGCAACATAGGTGTTTACTCCCAGCTTTCTCACCAGCTTGAAAGTAGCTTCCGGTATAGGCGTCGATGCGCCGTCTTCTGTCATGAGTCCCGCCGGATAGATGACCAGCACGCCTCCGGATCTGACAACAGACATCATTTTCTTGATATCCTTTATCGATGTCTGGAACTGCTGCTTGACGATCGGTCTCATTCTGTGCAGTGTCGGCTGCAGGATACCCGGCATCGTATTGGCATAGGCATTGCTGAGCACAAAAGTCGCAGGTCTGCTGCATGCCGCCAGCATGTTTACAGGGTCCATTGCGCTCTCATGATTGGCTATCACCAGACACGGGCCGGTCTCATCCTTAAGTTCGTTACGAAGCTTCTCGTTTCTGAAAACTGTGCTTGACAGCAGCCTCGCAATATTATGCATTGTCGAATATGTGAATATATTAGGTTTTTTATGTGCCACTTTTCTATTTTCCCGTCTGTTTATTTCAGTTCTATCGAAACCGGACAGTGATCACTGCCGTATATCTCGTTATGGATAACTGCATCCTGAAGTCTATCCTTGAGTCTGTCTGAAATGATGAAGTAGTCTATCCTCCATCCCGCATTTCTTTCTCTTGCCTTCATTCTGTATGACCACCAGGAATATGTTACTGTCTCAGGATACATGTATCTGAACGTGTCGATAAATCCGGCATTAAGAAGCTCGGTCATTTTGCCTCGTTCTTCATCGGAGAATCCTGCATTACCTCTGTTAGGTCCCGGGTTCTTGAGATCGATCTCGTTATGTGCCACATTGAGGTCTCCGCAGTAGATGACCGGCTTGACTGCATCCAGTCTGACCATGTATTCTCGCATCGCATCTTCGAACTCGCATCTGTATTCGATGCGTGCCAGCCCGTCCTTGGCATTAGGCACGTAGCAGCAGATAAGATAGAAGTCCGGATATTCCAGCGTGATCACGCGTCCTTCATCATCATGATCCCCGTGAACTTCTTCCTCCACCATTCCGGCTGTTACAGGCTCATCATGCATTCCGTACGCAACACTCAGCGGTTCTCCCAGGCTTTTTCTTGCGAATATTGCAGTTCCCGAATAGCCCTTCTTCTCTGCATAGTTATAAAATTCATAGTAGTCTTCAGGATGAAAATCCGCCTGTCCGGCCTGCATCTTGGTCTCCTGCAGGCAGAAGAAGTCTGCGTCGACTTCACGGAAGATCTCCTCAAAACCCTTATTCAGTACAGCTCTGAAGCCGTTAACATTCCAGCTTACAAATTTCATTATTCACTCTTTCTCCTGCAGTTATTTTATCGTATATGCCGCAGTAATAATATCTCTGTATCCGTTGATACCTTTCACGATGACATATGCCGTTCCTCGTTCCATGTTCCTGACATAGGACAGCTTATAGTCCTTGCCTTCGCGCATGCGCTTGCCTTCGGCATCGGTAACGATCGCTTTGACCGTAGCGCCTCTTCTCTTGAATTTGACACTGCTGCGCTTGAGAGCAACATGGCACTTCTCAAGAGAGACTTTATTGCCCGGTTCCACATACCAGATCTTGCTCATGCCGTCAGTGCTGATATACATGAAATCATGGTCGACAGGTATGTCCACACCTCCGACCGTCGCCGAATCAGAACACTGCCAGAATCTGTATCTCGCTTTCAGTCCGCATTTACTGCCGAAATCAGCGACCCAGAGATTGG
This sequence comes from Mogibacterium sp., assembly GCA_024403055.1. Lineage (GTDB taxonomy): Bacteria > Bacillota > Clostridia > Peptostreptococcales > Anaerovoracaceae > Crickella. Next base: position 27,900 of record JAKSSO010000011.1, read on the forward strand.
TCTCATAATCGAGCTCCGCATCCATGTAGTGCGTGAACATGTCTGTATTAGCATAAATGCCCGAATCATATCCCGCTGCTTCGACTTTCCTGCAGAATGCCAGAACTATATCATGATACATGGACGCCACATTCATCGTGCCGGACTTGATCACTTTCTCAAGTCTTCCGCCCGGATATATCTCATAATCGATCATAAGTGGCATATCGAAGTTGAATCCGTCAGCTATCTCCAGAAGTGCAGCCGCCTCTTCCTCGGCCTCCGCCGTTGTCGTCGCCTGAGAATAATAATATGCGCCGACCATGAGTCCGACTTTATTCGCCTCACGAACATTCCTGCTGAAGCAGGTGTCTACATTCAAGGAGCCGTTGCCCGCCCCGCGGTAGCCCGCTCTCAGGAAAACAAAGTCGACACCGCTGGCTTTGAGTTTTCTGAAATTGACATCATCACCCTGATGCTCAGACAGATCTACGCCGTTGAGAGCGAGACAGTTCTCGAACTGCTTAGCATGCGTGTATCCTTCGTCAGTCAACTTAACCGGACTGTGCCATCTGATGAATGTGCAAGCCTTCACTATAAGAGTGATCAGCAGAACAAGCGCAAGAACAAGTATTGCAAGCCTGATACGTCCCTTACGGCTTATCCTGTACTTTTTCTTCCCCGCAGAAGCGCTTCGGCCAGCTCCGGTCTTATTATTATTTTTTTTATAGTTTCTGATGTGTTTTGCCATGTTTCTATTATATCATTTGAACGCAAAATGTACCCGCATTACGGGTACATTTCTTTTTATTTATATTCAGAATCTCAGTTTTTCAAAGGCTTTCTTCTTAGGATATGCATTAACACCTACTGTAGAAGCCATCTCTCTGATTGCCTTCTTTTCCTTTGATCCGAGCTTTGTCGGCACTTCAACGATGACTTTA
>JAKSSO010000012.1 GCA_024403055.1 Mogibacterium sp.
TTTACCCCTTCTTAGATCATCATTATCCATTGCTGGTAAATCATCATGTATTAAAGAATAAGTATGAATCATTTCAATAGCGCATCCACATGGATATCCTAAAGATTCTTCTAATCCATATCCTTTTAATAACGCACATAATAATTGTGGTCGAATTCATCCTCCGAGATGCGCATTATCTCGCCATGATCGCCAAATCGCCTGAGGAACTGCGCATAGCTGCGACGGGTCCTGTTGATGCTCTGAAGTTCAGCGCACAGAACGTCCTGGCCCGCATTCATGGTCTCAAGCTCGATCTGCATTCTTTTGGAAACATCACGCCATATGCGCATGGCCTCGATCGCTTCATCACCCTCAGCCTTACCGCTTGCATTCATCCACAAACTGTGCTGATCCAGCTGGAAAAGCTCACGGGTCTCTCGGATATATTTTCCGCGCAACGTTTCCGTTCCGTCTCCATTGGCGTTTGCATCGCCGATAAATGCGATCCCACTGCCGCCTGTTTTGTCATCCGGCAGGAGCTCTTCCAGATACTTGTATATGTTCTCTGCGTTCAGAAGTTTCATTTCCTCTTTGAGTGTGTTCAGATAGAACTTCTGGCGAGCTTCCAGAGTCGGCACAGCAACAGAGGACGAAACATTCGCATTCTTAGTTTCGCACATCTCGTTTATGGTGTTTTCCACAGCGATATCTGTTGCAAGATCCCAGAGGTCGTGATCAATGTCCCTGCCTGTCCAGTCATGATGAAAAACGCAGTGCAGGATACTGTGCAGCATGCTGCGATTGATGAGATTCTGATTCTCTTTGTAGCGATGCAGCACATATTCAGGATCATAATACAGACGCTGTCCGTCGCACGCGAAAAGAATGCTGTGATGCCCCTCATATGCTTCCATTTCAATATGTGACACCGCACGTTGCATGAATCGAAGAGTCACGAAAAGGGTGTTGCGGGCCAGGCTTATTATCTCGCCTGCAAGCTCCTTCTCACGCAACGCCCTGTTATCTGCAGTTGCTTCTTTTCCGGACAAAGCCTCGCTATCTGTTTCACTATTCATGTACAAGTCAGTATATTTTTTCTCTTTCATGTGTTTAGTATAGCATTAGTTAGAAAAACAGTGATATAATTTTAACACTACTATATTGTTTTTTTAAATTGCCATGAGAGATGTAAACGTTACAGGCACAGATCATTCTGCTCTGCCTGATGCAAGTGAATATATTCATGACGGTAAGCTGATCATTCCGGAAGGCATCGAGTATGTTCTCGAGGAAGCCTGCCACGAACGTGAGGACCTCGAAGAGATCATCCTCCCGAGAAGCATGCGCGTGATCGGTCCGATCGCATTTGCGGAATGTCCGAATCTTCGCAAGGTCAGCCTTAACGAAGGTCTTGAAGAGATCGGCGATGGTGCTTTCCTCGGAGCTCCTCAGCTGACAGAGATCGGTCTGCCTTCGACGCTAAGGGAGATAGGTCCGATGGCTTTCTATGCCTGCGGACTTTCTGAGATCACCATACCTGAGTCAGTCAGCCACATTGGCGAGAACTGCTTCTGGGAATGCTCGGAGCTTCGCAAGGTAGATATTCTCGGTAAGGATTGCATCATAGATGAAGATGTTTTCGGCGAATGTCCGAAGCTCGTCGAAGGCTATGTCGCACCGGGCTTCCCTAAGGATGACTTCGCCACTTCCAATCTTCTGTTTTCCATGCTCTGGCTAACATCATATGAGCGGCATGCACAAAACAAGGTGCTCGTTGACGATGTGGAAAGGGCCTACTACAGCTCTCTACATGTGCATATGGATGAACCTCGTGCAAAGCTCTCCGTAGCTGAGCGTGCACAGAACTTCATACGCAGTAATTCTGCAGTAGTTCTCGAACAGATCCTAAGGACCGGCAACACGGCAGCTATGCGAGGTATCCTGGAATTCGATCTCTTCGATTCCGATACCGTTGAACGCGGTCTGCAGGCGGCGGTCTCTACCGGACAAACTGAGCTCAGTTCATTATTTCTTGCCGCCAAAGGTCGGCTGAACACATCAGATGAATTCGGCGATTTGGACGAATTCGAATTATAGACATATCAGACACACATTTTTCCGTGTCAGATAAATAAACAATCACAAAGGACAGATACATGAATATCAGTGATGCGAAAAAGCAGCTAAAGAATGCACTTACGGCCTACTTTACCAAGGACGAATTCGGGAATTTCAAGATCCCGGCTGACACACAGCGCCCTGTTTTTCTGATGGGCCCTCCGGGAATCGGCAAGACAGCCATCGTTAAGCAGATCGCTGAAGAGATGAACGTAGGCGTTGTTTCATATTCGATCACACATCACACCCGCCAGAGTGCACTTGGACTGCCGATGATAGTCACCAAAGAGTACCAGGGCAGAGAATACCATGTGAGCGAATATACAATGAGCGAAATTATCGCCAGTGTTTATGATGTTATCGCCGAAAGCGGTGCAGACGAAGGAATCCTTTTCCTCGACGAGATCAACTGTGCGTCGGAGACCCTTACTCCTGTCATGCTGCAGTTCCTGCAGTTCAAGACATTCGGAAAGCACAAGCTGCCTGATGGCTGGATCATCGTAACCGCCGGAAATCCGACGGAATATAACCGCAGCGCAAGAGATTTCGATGTAGTGACATGGGACCGTCTCAAGAGGATAGATATCGAACCGGACTATCAGGCATGGAAAACATATGCCCAGCGCCACAATGTTCACGGCTCTATTACGAGCTATCTGGACATACGCAAGGACTATTTCTACAGACTTGAGACAACTCCTGAGGGCATGAATTTCGTTACCGCGCGTGGCTGGATGGACCTCTCGGACATGATACATCTCTACGAGGAAAATGACCTCGCCGTTGATGTTGAACTTGTGGCCCAGTATCTGCAGAACCCGGAGATCGCTGAAGACTATGCAGCTTATTACGATCTTTACAACAAGTACAGGAGCGATTATCAGGTCGATGATATCCTGAGCGGCAAAGATGTTCGCGACATCGTTCTCAGAGCGCAAGATGCCTCTTTCGATGAGAGGCTCAGTCTCCTCGGACTCCTGCTCGGAAGCATCAACCACGACTTTAAAAATGTTATTGAAGAAGAAGATACCATCTCGGAGATCCTTCCTATACTCAAAGAGATCAAGGCAGCAACCGCTGCGGACAAGACTGCTCCGATCGGCGAGATCATCGCAGAGAAGATCTCAGCTGAAGAGCACAAAATGGACCAGACTGCAAAGCGCGGCATTCTTACACCGGAGACCAGACTTCGTTTTGAGCGAACGATCGCATTCCTCGGAAGTCTTCTGAAGGAAGAAAAAAAGATCGGCAAAAAAGGCAACGGATTCGCCGCTGTAAAGACACGCTACGACAGACTCCTGGCACAGATGCGTGAAGATGCGGCAGAAACTTCGGAAAGGCTCAGCTGCCTCTTTGGCTTTGTAAATGATGCATTCGGCGAAGGAGACGAGCTTCTGATCCTCATCACCGAGCTCACTTCCAACTGGTACAGCGCACGCTTTATCTCCCGCTACGGCAGCGAGGAATACTACGCGTGCAGCGAGCAGCTCAGCTTCCACCAGAGACAACTTGATATAATCGAGCGTATAGAACGTTCGGATAATATATAACAATAGTTTTATTTTATTTAGTTAAGAAAGGAGATATTTTATGGCTAAATATGATGCCGTTGTTGTCGGCGCGGGTAATGCCGGACTGGCAGCAGCACTGCATATGCAGCAGGCAGGCAAGAAGACTCTGCTCATCGAGCAGCACAATCTGCCTGGCGGATGTGCATCCAGCTTCGTAAGAGGAAGATTCGAATTCGAACCATCCCTGCACGAACTCTGTGATGTAGGTCCTCTTGACAATCCGGGAGATGTTCGTCAGCTGATGGAGCTCTACGGAGTAGACGTTGACTGGATCATGGTACCGGACTGCTTCCGTTGCGTATCAACATGGTCTGACGGAACACCTATGGACATTGTAATGCCGGCAGGAAGAGACGAATTTATCAACGCAGTTGATAAATATGTTCCGGGAACCAAGCAGAAGATGGTCGAGCTTTTCGAACTCTTTGATGAGATCCTGGCCGGTATCGGATACATCAGTGCTTCAAACGGACATGCCGACAGCAATGTTCTGAAGAGTGATTATCCTAACCTGCTCAGAACAGGTGCATATCCTACAGTTAAAGTACTGAAGGCTATGAAGATCCCTCAGAAAGCGATCGATATTCTGTCCGTATACTGGGCTTACCTTGGCGTAGACATGGAGCACCTTTCATTTATTCACTACGCAGCAATGGTACACAAATACGTTACTAGAGGCGCTGCTATTCCTCACCACACATCTCACGAGATCTCAGTAAAGATGGTCGAGAGATTCAGAGAAATGGGCGGTGAATGCTGGTTCAACTGCAGAGCTGAGGAGTTCCTCTTCGATGGTGACAAGCTGTGCGGAGTAAAGACCAACCTCGGAACTATCCAGACTGGTCACGTTATTGCCAATATCAACCCTGATATCATCTACGGAAAGATGATGCCTAAGGAGCTTATTCCTGAGAGAGAAAAGAAGCTGTCGACCGCAAGAGGCGGAAATGTAGGCGGAAGAATGTTCACTGCATACTTCGGACTTGACTGCACAGCAGAAGAACTGGGTCTCAAGGACTACAACACATTCCTCTTCGGAACATCCGATTCACACACTGAATACGTTAACATGTGCGGCAGTCAGGAGACCAACCACTACGGTATCCTCCTCTGCTACAATCTGATCAATCCTGATTGTTCACCAGAGGGAACCTGCATGTGCTCACTGACTACTTTCGGTGCAACTCCTACATGGGAAAATGTTACACAGGAAAAGTATGTTGCATACAAGGAAAAGGAAGTTCGCAGAATGCTCAACGATGTTAAGACCAAAATGGGCATTGATTTCGAAGGCCACATCGAAGAGTGCGTTACAGCTTCACCTTGGACATTTGCAAGATACCTTAACGCTCCACAGGGCGGCGTTTACGGCTACGAAACAAGAGACTGGGACGGCATGATGGCACGTCTCATGATGCTCAATGACGATTATCCTATCAAGGGTCTGCGCCCTACAGGAGCTGCAGGTCCTAGAGGCGATGGCTACAGTGCTGCATACATCTGCGGCCAGCTGATGGCTAAGCTCACTCTCAAGGATATGGCAGAGGAAGGAGGTGCACAGTAATGGCAGTTAATGTTAAAGTCGGCCCTATCGGTGCACTGGACATGCTCAAATTCAAGAACATGGCCAAAGTAAGAGAGCAGGCTATTCAGGCTGCTCCGGCAAACGAGATCACAGGTGATTTCTCTGTAAATAAACTGGCTAAGGAACTGCACCCTGATTTCCTCGATCTTAAGATCGCTGAGATCATCGAGCATAAAGATGCAAAGACTTTCGTATTTGAGTCAGCAGGGCAGCACAAGATCCCTTACTTCAGAGCAGGTCAGTATCTGTCACTGAAGCTGCCTATCGAGGGAAGCTTTGTAACTCGTCCTTACTCGATCTCATCCGGCCCAAGCTGGACCAAGGAAGGCAAGATCGCTATTACAGTAAAGTCAAATCCTTCCGGTTTTGCAGCTGAATGGATGCTCAAGAACTTCAAGGTAGGCGATGCAGTTATCGCAAGCGCACCTGAAGGACAGTTCTTCTATGAGAACCTCAGAGACAGCAAGAACGTTGTTGCTCTGGCAGGCGGATCCGGAATCACTCCTTTCCTCTCAATGGCTTATGCCCTGAGAGACGGCGATGAGGATTTCAACCTGACCATCCTCTTCGGAAGCAAGACAGAAGCAGACATCCTCTTCAAGAAGGAACTCGACGATATCGCAGCTGCATGCAGCAAGGTAAAGGTCGTTCACGTTCTCTCCGACGAGGAGAAAGAAGGTTACGAGCACGGTTTCATCACAGCAGACCTGATCAAGAAGTATGCTGCTGACGATACAAGCATCTTCGTTTGCGGACCTGAGGCAATGTACAGATTCGTTAAGGGCGAGATCGAGAAGCTCGGTCTCCCAAGAAGATTTGTAAGAAGTGAAATGCTCGGAGTTACCAAGAAGGTATGGGAGCAGCCTGGATTCCCTGCAGAGGCTAAGGATGCAAAGGTCAAGCTGACAGTAAAGGTCGGCGAGAACACTTACGATATCGAAGCAGCATGCAACGAGCCAATGCTCGTAGCGATCGAGAGAGCCGGCATCAAGGCTCCATCACGCTGCAGATCCGGTGAGTGCGGCTGGTGCCGTTCCAAGCTGGTAAGCGGAGATATCTACGTTCCTGAAGAAAATGAATTCAGACGTTACACTGATAAAGAGTTCGGATATGTACACCCATGTTGCACTTTCGCTATAAGCGATGCAGTTATCGAAGTACCTGGCGAATTCTTCTAAACACCATCTGCAAAGAGGGGCAGGATACCTGCTCCTCTTTTTTCATTGCCGACAATCAGTTTTTTTGCATAATAAGTAGTTTCCGGCGACGATTCATAGTAATATCTAACTAATATTGGAAATAGGGGCTAAATATATGGATAAGAAAAAAGAAGAATTTAAAAAGCCAAATGCTTTTGTTTATAATCTGATCGCTTTTTTCGTGCGCATTTATCTGTGGTTCAAGTTCAGGCCCGAGTATAAGACAGATGAGCTGAAAAAGATCGACGGTCCTGCGGTCATCCTCTGCAGTCATACCTCGAATCTCGATTTTCTGCTTCTCGCAGTTGCTCTTCTGCCGGTACGCCCGACTTACATTATGAGCAATCATTTCTTTGTTCATCCTAAGATCGGCAAGCTGCTCAGACCACTCCACGCCATTCCTAAGAAAATGTTCTGCGCCGATGTTAATGCGATCCGTCAGATCATGAGAGCCCGCAAAGCCGGCAATGTCATCGTGATGTTCCCTGAAGGACGTCTTTCCTGCTGCGGACACACACTTCAACTTGCCGAGGGCACAGGCCAGCTCCTCAAGAAGCTGGGCGTCGATGTGTACTGGGTAGTCGAAAACGGTCTTTACAAGGCTCTTCCTAAATGGGGCAAGGCAGGCGTTCGCAAAGGCCCAGCCAGCATAGAGGGAGGCAGACTTTTCGCTGCCGAGGATCTCAGCTCCATGACCGCAGAAGAGATAGAGATCAAGATCGAAGACGCTATTCGCCATGATGATGAAAAAGTTTTCGTTGGAGAAACATACAAATGCAGCAAACCTGCACTGGGAGTTGAGGGCATACTTTATAAATGTCCGGTCTGCGGCGAAGAGTTTAAAATGAAGACAGATGCCCGTACTCTGCATTGTGAAGCATGCGGCAGCATCTGGGAACTCAACGAAAAATACGAACTTAGCGGCCAAAAATTTGCAAGCATCAACGAATGGTTCGACTGGGAACAGGATCAGATAGATCTTGACAAAGGTCTTGAGTGTGACTGTCTGCTGGCAACACCGGGACCGGATGGCATTAATGACAGAAACGCAGGAAAAGGACACATTACTATCAATAGAGAGACCATCCATTTCTCAGGAGAATGCTGGGGAGAGCCTCTTGAGTTCACCGAGAAAACCGGCTTTATCCGTTCTTTCCCGGCAACAGTCGGCGACCATTTCGATATCTATTCGAACAGGATAATGTACAACATCATTCCACAGCCGGATCCGTCTGAGTGCATAAAATGGGTGCAGTATCTCGACAAACTAAATCAGTAAAAAGATCCGGGGCAATATCCTCGGATCTTTTTATTATTTGAAATACTTATTTCCCCGTACATGTTAACGAAACGAGAATAAGCCGTCAAAGTGAATTTTTCACATGATCAATAAATGTTTCATATATGAGAGACAGAGGTTTCCCCTTAAGCCATACGAACATGTAATCTATGTATCTTTCTGAGTCAACAACATCCTTTGCCACGAGCTGCGGGTTGGGAACATAGGATGTTTTAGGGAAAAGACTTATCCCTATGTTGCTTCCGGATAAAGCCGCAACATCGAGATAATTATCCATTTCGCAGATGATCTTCGGTTTGGCGTCAATTTCCTTAAACCATTTATATATCATGTCAACATGAGCCGGACGACTCGGAACTATCAGCGGCTGATCCTTTAAACTGCTCAAGGATATCGTGTTTCCCGGTAATTTCGCCAGCGGATTATCTTTACTCATAAAAGCAGTGATCTGCTCCTGTCCGACATTGAAGCTGTTAAGCAGCGTATAGTCGCACGGATTTGTGATCACAGCAAGATTGATGAGTCCACTGCGCAGTTTGTCTATCAGCTCATCACTGTTTCCGTCAACGATTTTGAAACTGATCCCCGGATACAGCTGCATAAAAGATTCTATCCATTTTGACGCTATGTTCGGAGCAGAGCCCTCAACCAGGCCGATCGAGATTTTACCGGTCATTCCTTTTCCAAGCGCTCTCACCTCACTGGAAGCTTTGTTCGCAAGCGCAAGGATCTCTTTTGCGTGACGGTAATACAGTTTACCTGCTTCCGTAAGCTGAAGGAAGCGGCCGCCTCTGATAAACAGTACGGTGTCAAGCTCCCGCTCCAGGGCTTTTATCTGATTGCTGAGCGGAGGTTGACTCATGCAGAGTTTCTCGGCTGCCTTTGTAAAATTCAATTCTTCTGCTACAGTTATGAAATAAGTTAATGATTTAAAGTCCATTTATTATCTCCTGATGGCATTCATCTTTTTCGGCCTATCATGCCATTGCCGCACATGAAAAACGCAGCTATACAAAAATGATATAATAACTCTTATATTATACGAATTGGACAATAGAAAATCCAGCCATTACAATATAAAATGTAAGTGTATGCAAATACACAGCAGAAATGAAATCTGCAATTCCGTATAATATAAAGGAGAAAAAGAAAATGAAAAACTGCGCTGTAGTCGGTGTTAACTGGGGCGATGAAGGTAAAGGCCGCATGGTCGATCTTCTCACAGAAAAACATGATATCGTTGTAAGATATCAGGGCGGTGGAAACGCCGGACACACCGTTATCAATGAATACGGCAAATTTGCTCTCCATCTGCTGCCATCCGGGATCTTCCGTAAAGGGACAGTAAACATTCTCGGAAACGGTGTTGCACTTGATCCTGAGAACCTTCTCAAAGAAATGGATGAGATCATTGCCAGAGGTGTAGCATTGACACCTGATAATCTGAAAATCAGTGAACGTGCATCTATCCTGCTCCCTTGGCATCGCGACCTTGATGAGCTGGAGGAGAAGCGTCTTGCAGATAAAAAATACGGCTCGACCAAGCAGGGTATTGCGCCATTCTATTCGGATAAATATCAGAAGAAAACAATACTTGCAGGAGAGCTGTTCTATCCTGAGGCTCTCAGATCTCATCTTGCAGATCTGCTGGAGTGGAAGAATCTGACTCTGACAAAGGTGTATGGCGCTGAGGCCTACACAATGGATATGCTGGATAACTGGCTCACAAACTACTGCGAAAGACTTAAGCCATTCATCTGCGATACCGGCTCTGTTCTGCAGGCGGCAAACAAAGAAGGCAAGAGTATTCTTTTTGAGGCTCAGCTTGGATCTCTTCGAGATCTGGATTACGGCATTTATCCGTATACAACTTCCTCTAACACTCTCGCTGCGTATGCTCCTATCGGATCAGGATACCCGGCAGCACGCATCGATGATGTTATCGGCGTTATGAAAGCATATTCAACCTGTGTTGGAGAAGGACCATTCGTCTGTGAAATGTTCGGCGATGAAGCGGAAGATTTACGTAAGGCCGGAGATGAATACGGTGCAAAAACCGGAAGACCTCGTCGCGTAGGAGCAATTGACCTCGTAGCCTCAAAGTACGGTATCGAGGCCCAGGCAGCAACAGAGATCGCTTTAACTAAACTGGATGTACTCAGCTATCTGGATAAAATTCCGGTATGCACAAAATACTCAGTGAATGGTGAGACTACAGAGCACTTCCCATTCCCTACCGAGTTGAATTTTGCAGAGCCGGTCATAGAATATCTTGACGGCTGGAAATGCGATATTTCCAATGTACGTAAATTTGAAGATCTGCCTGTCGAGGCACAGGAGTATGTCAATTACGTGGAAAACAGGGTCGGATGCCCAATAACATATGTATCTGTCGGACCTGAACGTGACAGTATTATTGTCAGAAGAAAGGAATGCGCAGAATGAAAAACATCTACGAATCTCCGTTGTCATCCAGATATGCTTCGGAATACATGCAGAAGCTCTTCTCGGCAGACATGCGATATACCACATGGCGTCGCCTCTGGGTATCCCTTGCCAGAGCAGAGATGAAGCTCGGTCTTCCGATCACTGAGGAACAGGTAACTGAGATGGAAGCTCACGTTGCTGATATAGATTATGCAACTGTTTCAGAGCGCGAAAAACAGGTCAGACATGATGTCATGGCACATATTTACGCTTTCGGAAAAGTGGCGCCATCTGCAGCAGGTATCATACATCTGGGTGCAACGAGCTGCTATGTCACAGATAATGCTGATCTTATCATTTACAGAGAAGCTCTGCGTTATTTGCGTAAAGAGCTTCTGGTCGTCATTAAGAACCTTTCTGAATTCGCTGATAAGTATAAGTCCATACCTACACTTGGTTATACGCACTATCAGCCGGCGCAGCTGATCACCGTTGGAAAAAGGGCTTCGCTTTGGATACAGGACCTGGTTTCTGACATAGATGAGATAGATCACGTTATCAGCCGAATGAAAATGCTCGGATGTCGTGGAACGACCGGTACAGAGGCAAGTTTCGTAGACCTCTTTGACGGGGACACCACCAAAATCGATCAGATGAATCGCATGATCGCAGATGATTTTGAATTTGGTTGCTGCTTCGATGTATGCGGCCAGACTTATCCCCGTAAACTTGACAGCAGGATCCTGAATGTTCTTTCATCGATCGCACAAAGTTGTTATCGAATGGCAAACGACATTCGTTTACTGCAGCATGACCGTCAGCTGGAAGAGCCGTTCGAGAAAGATCAGATCGGATCTTCTGCGATGGCATATAAACGTAATCCTATGCGTTGTGAACGCATCTGTTCTCTCTCTCGCTATCTTATGGCAGACGCAATGAATGCTCCTATGACGGCTTCTGTACAGTGGCTTGAGCGTACACTTGATGATTCTGCTAACAGACGTATTTCAATGCCGGAAGGCTTCTTATGTGCTGATGCAGTTATCCGACTGGCGCAGAATGTGACCAACGGACTCGTCGTCAACGAAAAGATCATTGAGAAAACAGTAAAGGAATATTTGCCTTTTATGGCAACTGAAAACCTGATGATGGAAGCTGTAAAACGCGGCGGAGATCGTCAGAAGGTTCATGAAATCATCCGTAATTGCTCCATGAAAGCTACTGCCGGAATGAAAAACGGCGAAGAGTGCGATCTGCTTTCAAGACTTTCCGCTGAGCCTGAATTCGGCTTATCGGAAGAAGACATGAACAAATTGCTCGACCCATATCTTTATATTGGTAGATGCTCAGAACAAGTAACAATGTTGCTTGAAAAGATAAGCCCGCTTATTAAAGATGTCTGCGCAGACGCGTCAGAGATCACACTGTAAGAGTGGAGCGGGAATAAAAGCATGGAGGTACATTTATGTGTGGAATAGTTGGCTATACAGGGAATCATGAAGCGGCTCCTATATTGCTGGAGGGCTTGAAAAAACTCGAATATCGCGGATATGATTCAGCCGGAATTGCGGTAATGAATGGAAATGCAATTTCGCTCAACAAGGTCTCCGGAAGAATATCCAATTTGTGTGAAAAAACAGACGACGGAAAAGCAACCCCAGGCCATGCCGGAATAGGTCATACCAGATGGGCGACCCATGGTGCTCCAACTGTTGTTAATGCGCATCCGCATATGAGCAATGACGGCAAATTTGCCATCGTTCATAACGGAATCATTGAGAACTATCTGCTGCTGCGAGACGAACTCCAGCAAAAGGGATATCATTTTAACAGTCAGACCGACACAGAAGTGGTTGTACATCTTATAGATATGTACTATAACGGCAACCTGAAAGATACCGTGATCAAAGTGGCATCGATCCTGCAGGGCTCCTATGCTCTCGGTGTTGTCTGCGCAGATGATCCTGAAACAGTAGTTGCGGCTAAAAAGAGCAGTCCGCTTCTTATAGGTGTTGGTAACGGCGAAAACTATTTTGCCTCTGACGTTACGGCACTTGTGCCTTATACTCGAGATATTATTTATCTGGATGACGGTGAGTTTGCTGAAATAACAAGAGAAAAAGTTGTTGTATTTGATTCCACCGGAAAAGATATTTCCAAGGAAATCAATCATGTTAACTGGGATATACAGGCTGCAGAAAAAGGCGGCTATGAACATTTCATGTTAAAAGAGATCATGGAGCAGCCAAACGCAGTCAATGCTACCATGACAACGAGATTGAAAGACGGAGATATCGTTTGGGATGATCCGGGACTTGATGCCCTGGACCTTAGTTCTTTCAACAAAATAGTCATTACAGCCTGTGGTTCAGCATACTACGCCGGTTGTGCCGGACGATATGCATTTGAACAATTATGCCGTATCCCGGTACAGGTAGAGCTTGCCAGTGAGCTTCGCTATAATGACCCGATAATCGACGAGCACACCCTGCTCATTGTATTATCACAGTCCGGTGAAACAGCTGACACTATCGCTGCAATGAGAGAGTGCATGTCTCGCGGTGCATCAGCACTTTCGATCGTAAATGTTGTTGGCAGTACCATAGCAAAAATTGCCGACTATACGATATATACATGGGCAGGACCTGAGATAGCCGTAGCAACGACCAAAGGATACACGACACAACTTACCGTTCTTTATTTACTGGCACTGTGGATGGGTAAAAAGCTCGGAAAGCTTGACGACGAGCGCTTCAACCTGCTCTTAGAGAGCCTTAAAACTCTTCCGGATAGCATTCAGGAAGCATTAGACATGAATCCGATGATCCCAGAGCTGGCAAAGAAGTATCATCAGGCCAAAGCAGTATTTTTCATTGGCCGTAATACGGATTACGCTGTTGCACTTGAAGGTGCGTTAAAAATGAAGGAGATATCCTACATTCACGCAGAATCTTACGCTGCCGGAGAGCTGAAACACGGAACGATCGCGCTGATCGATGACCATCAGCCTGTGGTCGCACTGTGCTGTAATGCAGGCTTGCAGGAAAAAACCATAAGCAACATCGTTGAGGTCAAAGCACGTGGAGCTGAGGTTCTTGCTGTCACATGTAAGGGTAGTGAAGAGATCGTATCTGTAGCGGATGACATCATTTATGTTCCGCAGACAGAAACAGTATTTTCTGCCGCAGCAGAGATAATCCCACTGCAGCTTCTCGCATATTATGTTGCAAAGGAAAACGGCTGTGATATTGATAAGCCGAAAAATCTTGCTAAATCTGTAACTGTTGAATAAAAACAACGGAGCTGGCCGGAATAGCGATTTGCGTCATTTGGTCAGCTCCGTATTATTATTGCATATCTTGGCCGGGTGATCTTCAGCGGCCTTTTTTATTTAAAGAAACGGCCGTTTTTATCTTCCGTTACAAAGTCCGTCATTCCACCGCACTTCCTGCATCTGCAAGAAGCATAGCTGAAACCATTGCCGTATCCGCCAAATCCTTCGTCCAGCTCTTCTGCTCCGCAAAAGGCACATTTCTTCGCTGCTTTGCCGTCTCGGTCATCGACCTTCTCATGCTTGCCCCAGTTTGGAAGGTCCTTGTACGGATTCTCCGTAAATCCGGTCGCGCAGCCGTTTAGTTCATCTTCTGTCATTACCCAGCGTCCGTCAGCCATTCTTTTCTCCTTATGCATCCATTGTTCCTAACAAAATTATTCCTGTAATTACCATCGTAATAAAGAAGTATTGTCCCGAGGTCAGTTTTTCCTTAAGGACTATTCTCGACAGCAACAGTGAAACCACGCATACCGACGATATGATCGGCGCTGCGATCGCACCGTTTCCGCTCATGGCGAAGACATAGGTGAACTGTCCGCCGGTTTCGCATATTGCTGCCAGAATCTTATCTCTCTGCTTTGGAAGTTCGAATTCTACGCCCCTGATCTTCAGGAACGCCAGTATTATCAGTGCGCATATCGCAAATGTCAGTTCATACGAAGTATTGGCAACATTTTCAATAGTCTCTTCTGTAACTCCGACTAGTGGCGAAGTTGATATGTCAAGATAGTATATGTCCAGGAATGTACCAAGCGCATCCAGTATCGCATAGCAGAAAGGCATTGCGAATGCGATAATCGCCATTCTTTTTCCAAGCTTCTTGCTGCGATCAGTCTTGCCGCGTCTTTCGAAAGATCCGATACCGACAATTCCGATAAGTATAAGTATTACCGCAACAGCTGCAAGCGGCGGAATGCTTTCCTTGAGCAGCAGTGCACACATCAGACATACTATTCCGCCGGATGTGTTTTCAATAGGATCTGATATCGACTCTTCAATGAATCTTACTCCGAAAAAGGAAAATGCCATTGAAACTATGTAGCACAATGAGACCGGCAGATAACGTACAAGGCTGGCGAAAGAATAGCCGATGTCCTGTGTAAGCAACGTAAACACAGCGTGGATCCCCATCACGATCCCCACGCATACACAGACCTTGAGATGTCCGTATTTTTCATCCGGGTGCGAACCCTTCTTGTAGAACAACTCTGCCAATCCCCAGATAAGCGTTGTTGCAAGCGCAAATATCAGCCACATTTTGCGTTAGTCCCTTTCTCAAACGTGTTCCTATTCGAACCAATACCACGTTATTATAACACAACAGCAATTAAAAAGAGATGGTCTTGCCATCTCTTTCTTGGAGTTACTGATGGGAAGCTGCTGCTGTCAAGGGCGACTACGTCGCCGTTTCACGGGCCTGCCCCTTGACAGCGCATTATCCGGGTGTCATCTTTTTTCATCCTACACCCGGATACGAACCGCTCTTGATCTTATGCGAAGCGGTTGCGGGTTCTATTCCCGCCCTATTATCTTCCAACGAAAAAAACGGCTTGCGCCGTCTTGTTTCGTTGGAGCTACTGATGGGAAGCTGCTGCTGTCAAGGGCGACTACGTCGCCGTTTCACGGGCCTGCCCCTTGACAGCGCATTATCCGGGTGTCATCCTTTTCCATCCTACACCCGGATACGACCCGCTTTTGATCTTATGCGAAGCGGTTGCGGGTTCTATTCCCGCCCTATTATTTTCCAACGAAAAAGACGGCTTGCGCCGTCTTGTTTCGTTGGAGCTACTGATGGGAATCGAACCCGCAACCGCTTCGTTACGAATGAAGTGCTCTGCCATTGAGCTACAGTAGCATCGAACATTGTTATTGTAAGGGTTTGACGTTCCTATTGCAAGTGTTGTTGAACAAAAACCCCTATCATCATGCTGTCTTCGCCTGCGCCTTTCTTGTATCTCTGATAGTGATAAACGATGCCAGGAAGAGCAGCAGTATGCCGACTATCGTATTCCAGGCTATTGTCTCATGCAGAATAATAACTGCCAGGAAAGGTGCTATGCCCGGTTTTATGAAGAACGCTATCGATCCCGTCGTGGCATCAGAGTATCTGATCGCCAGGAAGTAGCAGAGGTAGCCGACACCGGTTATCATTATTCCGACATAGGCAACTGTCAGCGGATGTTCCGCAACGCCCGCAAGAACCGGCCTGCCTGTCACCAGAATGATCAGCAGCAGCACAAGTGCTCCGAGAATAAAGCTGATGCTGGTCTGTGTATATGTTCCGACTTTGGCAAGAGTACGCTTTCCCATTACCGTATATGCCGCAAAACTGATCGACGAAGCAAGCATGATGGCAAGTCCAAGAGGAGTGTTCCCCTCCTGGATATCCCATGGTCTCATCAGAAATACACAGGCGGTGAGCGCAATGCCCACCGCATAGTATTTCGGACGACTCATTTTTTCGCTGGTGAAAATGTGTGCCAGGACCATCGTGAAGATCGGGTTGAGGCACATGATCGAAGCTGCTGTTGCCGCATTGCATCGAAGCACTCCTATCTGGAAGAGCACCATGCTCACCGGAATGCACATGATACCACAGAGCAGGAGCCACAGCCAGTCATGTCCGGACATGTATGCGACTCCGCCATTTGCCGTTTTGCGCTCTTGATATTCCTTTATACCTGAAGGAAGAAGCATCAGTCCTCCGATAAGGAACCTCAGGAATGTCAACTGAAAAGAATCGAAGTTGGCTCCTCCGATCTTCAGTGCGACCTCCATTGTCGCAAACAGGAATGCAGTTGTAATTATACAAACGATAACTTTTTTCAATTATTTAGAGTACAGATTGTTGTTCGAAAACTCAGGATTGCTGGTAATGTCAATTCCGAGTGCCTTGAGGGCCTGCTCATCCTTATCCGACAGTATTGCTGTGCAGTGTGCAATACAGCCGTTCAGATTAGGAATCTCCTTCAGCGCGAGCTCAGCAAACGGGTTGGTGAGCTTTGTAAGTGTCAGCGCCATAATAACCTCTTCAAGATTCAGGCTCGACTTGTCGTGGAATACATTGACCTTGGTATTCGCAATATTCTCAAGAATCGTTGAGGAAATGACCGGCATATCATCCTGAATTCCTGCCAGATACTTAATTGCATTAAGCACCATTGCTGCAGTTGCAACCATTCTCCTTGAGCTGCGTCCGGTAATAATTGTTCCGTCTTCGAGTTGCATTGCCGAAACAACAACATTCTCATATCGGTCCGGATTCTGCGATTTCTTAACCTCTACGTACTCCTCTGCAGCTGCAACGCAAGGTCTGTCATACCTTGTTGCACCTACCTCCTCCATCAGCAGCTTGGTTCTCTCAAGCACGCTTTCATCGATCGCACCTTTTCTGTATGCGCACTCTGCAATAAGGTACCTGCGAATGATCTCCTGCTTTGCAGCATTGCGACAGACCTCGTCGTCAATGATTCCAAAGCCGGCTCTGTTTACGCCCATGTCAGTAGGTGATTTATATCCCTCATCAGATCCTGTAATAGCATGCAGGATTCTCTTGAGAACAGGGAATGCGTCAATGTCTCTGTTGTAGTTGACCGCTGTCTCGCCGTATGCCTCGAGATGGAACGGATCGATCATATTAACATCCTTAAGATCTGCTGTTGCAGCCTCATATGCAATATTTACAGGATGCTTAAGCGGAATGCTCCAGATCGGGAATGTCTCGAACTTAGCATAGCGAGCTTTCTTGCCGATTTTGTATTCGTGATAGATCTGGCACAGAGAGGTTGCCAGCTTTCCGGAACCGCCTCCCGGTCCTGTAATAACGATGAGCGGCTTGCTTACTTCTATGTAAGGGTTTGCGCCATATCCTGCTTCGGATACGATAGTATCAACGTCTGTAGGATATCCTTTGGTGAAGAAATGCTTGTAGGTTCTGATGCCTCTTCTCTCGAGCTTGGCAATAAACTGATTTACAGATGGTGCATCTTCATAACGAGTTACTACTACTGAATTGACCTCGAGATCATAGCTGCGGAATACATCGATCAGTCTCATTACCTCAAGATCATAAGTAATTCCAAAGTCCTGACGCGTCTTGCTCTTAATGATATCGCCTGCATATATGCAGATGATGATCTCTGCCTGATCCTTCATCTTCTGCAGGAGCTTGATCTTGGCGTTTTCGTCGAATCCCGGCAGTACTCTTTTCGCATGCTTGTCCTGTACCGGCTTGCCTCCGAACTCAAGATACAGTCTTCCTTCGCCATCCTGTATTCTCTCCAGAATATACTTGGACTGCTCCTCAATATACTTCTCTGCACTAAAACCTATTTCTCTCATGCTTTTCCACCCCCTTTTATGCTGAGACTTTCTGTCGGTTTTACTTCAATTTCAAGGATGTTACGCCTTGAAAAGATTTGGTCGAATTTTATCTTGTAGTCGACGTAGATCGTTCCATATCCTTCATCATCAAGCTCATGCTGCATCTTGTTGGTATAGATCTCAATATCCATGCCCGGCAGCATCGGTGCCTTGTATCTGGTGATATTCAGCATGCCCTGCTTGAGCACCATGTCCATGTCGTCATCTGCTTCTTTGGTGTAGCGACGGATATGCAGCTCTTCATCCTTCAGCTTGAGCAGGGTCTTCATGTTCTCCATGCCCATCTCCTTCGATTCCTCATAGAGGATGTACGTTGCATTTTCTTTATCGTACAACACGCCCTCTGTACAGATCTCGATGGAGTCCTCAAGCTCAAGTTCGCGCACAAATGCCTCCCCATTCGGCTGGAGCTTTTCTTCGTACTGTGAACTTGTAATTTTAAGGAAAACCGATTTTTTCATACCCGACTATTTTACACTTTTAACAAAATCTACACAAGTCTATCATAATTCAATTCTATAATATATGTGGTTAAACGACCCCTATAAGGGAGGTGGATCAATGAAAGAAGACAGAACAATTATTACCTTCGGATCAGACGATCCCGAAGTATCTGTAAAGAATAATTTTACGATGGATGTCGATATCCCGGCACCCGTTCCGAAACCGGTCGAAAAGGCTCCGTCTGTTGATAAAAAGAAGGTCGCACCTGCACAGCCTAGAAAGCCGCGTGAACCGCAATATGTGACCAGAAACTTCCTTCTGGTATGCATGCTCATCACGATGCTGATCAGCCCAGCTCTCGGTGCAGGAATAGGACTCGCGTTCAATCACAGCGACTCGGACACACAGACCACTCATGACAAGAACCTCTCCGAATCCGATCTCAGCGCTGCAACAGGCAGCGAGCTTACGATCTCAGAGATCAACGACATGAATGAGGATGCTGTTGTCGAGATCGTTGTATCAGGCACAACAAGGGGCATGTTCGGTCAGCTTGAGATGACTCAGGGCGCAGGCTCCGGAGTGATCGTCAACAAGAATGGTTTTATTGTGACCAACTATCACGTTATAGACGGCGCAAACAAGGTGCAGGTAACTCTCCACAATGGAGATTCCTACAAGGCAAGCATCGTAGGTGGAGACTACGATAATGATATCGCTGTTCTTAAGATCAACGCCAAAGATCTTAAAGTCGCCAAGATCGGTGACAGCAGCAAAGTTGATGTCGGCGATCTTGCAGTTGCCATCGGCAACCCACTCGGACAGCTTGGAGGCACATGTACCCAGGGCATCATCAGTGCTCTCGACAGAAGGCTCACTATTGATGACAGAACTCTTACGCTGCTCCAGACTGACTCTGCGATCAACCCGGGAAATTCCGGAGGCGGACTCTTTAA
Organism: Mogibacterium sp.; assembly: GCA_024403055.1. GTDB lineage: Bacteria > Bacillota > Clostridia > Peptostreptococcales > Anaerovoracaceae > Crickella. Next base: position 19,300 of record JAKSSO010000012.1, read on the forward strand.
CGGAAAGGGAGAGCTCATCGGCATCGTTGAATCCAAGAGTTCCGGCACCGGTATCGAAGGCCTTGGCTTTGCCATCCCTATCAACACAGTTAAAAGCGAGATCAACGATCTTATCGAGAACGGCAAAGTCAGCGGAAAGCCATCTATCGGCATCACAGTTTGCGACGTTTCCAAGGATAACGCTCAGTATTACAACCTTGAGCAGGCCGGCGTATACATCACCGAAGTTACCGGAGACAACGCAAAAAAGGCAGGCTTCAAGCCGGAAGACAGAATAATATCGATCAACGGTAAGGATGTCGAGAGTGCTAGTGACCTTGTACAGAGAGTTCGCTCCTGTAAGGTCGGTGATATCGTAACAGTTAAGATCAGTCGAGACGGTCAGGAGATCGATATCAAGACAGAACTTGAAGAGTCTGTCGAAACTGCTGAGTAACTTTTATCACGCTACAAAATTTCTTTTTCATGAAAAATACCCGGGGCTTCGTGCCTCGGGTATTTTGATTTGATCAACAATCTGTCGACTTATATTTTATTCAGTATCGTCCATGACTTCCATTTTCTTGCCTAAGTCATAAACGAATTCTTTCAGACCTCTTACATGTGCATCCGCTTCTCTTCTTGCTTCCTCGCCATTTCCTTCGTTAATGGCTGTCATGATTCGATTGTGCTGCTCAGCAGCTGCTTCATACAGTGTATAGTCATCATAATAGAGATAACGGAATCTCAGTGACAGCTCCTGAACATAATTGATCAGCTCTGTAAGTGTTTCGTTGTTGCAACAGGATACGATGAAGTTGTGGAACTTCTCGTCAAGCTCGATGATAGCTTCCTTGTCAGGCTTCATGGTAGCCTCTTCATATTCCTCAGCAATAGCCTTAAGCTCCTGCTTCTGTTCTTCTGTGATCCTCTGAGAAGCTAACTTGGCAACAAAGCCTTCCATGTCTTCTCTTACTTCGAACACATCAAGCATATCCTTGATCGAAATATTGGCTACATATGCACCACGTCTAGGCTCGACCTTGACAAGTCCGTCATCCGCCAGCCTCTTGATTGCTTCTCTGATAGGTGTTCTGCTTACATTCATCTTCTCAGACAGATCGATCTCCATGAGTCTTGTCTGAGATGCTATTTCACCTGTCAGGATCTTATGCTTCAGCTCCAGATACACAAGTTCTTTTAAAGGTTTCTGTACTTTAAGCTGAAAGTCCATCATTATCCGCTCCTCTCTACTGTGTGCCTGTCTCAGTCAGCCACACACGCCACGCAGACTGTTTCCATTCCGCGTTCTGCATTATCTGATATTCTCTCGAAGCCTTCTCGCCATCCTCATAGTATGCGACCATCGTCGGTCCGCTTCCGCTCATCAGCACGATGTCTGCATCAAGGTGATCTTCCATCGCTGATTTGAGTTCCGCCGCCTGCGGATAATTAGCAAGAGTATACTTCTCCAGCTGATTCGTAAACAGGCCCTCGCCGACATAATAATCGCTGATTGAGTCGATCGCTTCGTATGCTTCCTTTGTCGATACTGATATTCCCGGATTGGCCATTATCACATGGCGATGGATCGGCTCTACAGGATCAACGATATCTCCGATACCGCCCATCATCGCTGCAACGCTCGCCTCTTCAATACCCGGCATGCCTGCCAGCGCCACTTCGTTCTTCTTCGCATTCATCATCAGTGAATACGGAACATCCGCACCGACCGCAGCTCCGATGTCCATCAGCTCCCTGAGGGAGTACGGATATCCGAGCAAAGCGTTCATTCCGAGCATCGTTACTGCTCCGTTGCCGCTTCCTCCTGCGATCCCGGCTGCCACAGGCAATCTCTTGTCAATATAAATCGAGAGTTCCTTCAGTTCTTCCGCCTTTTTACCGGTGGTATCCAGCGCCTCAAGAAACACTCGAGCCCCTTTGACTGCAAGATTGCTGTCATCTGCAGGAATTGTATCAACATTGGAACATAAATATACATCAACATTCGAAAATCTGCAACGTGATGCATTGTATTTTGTTCCACTTTTCGAACATTTTTCTAATTTTATTACATCATATAAGCCGATATCCTGCATCAATGACGATATGTTGTGGTATCCGTCCGGTCGACGCCCAAGAACGTCAAGCGACAGATTTATCTTGGCATATGCACGAAATTCCATAACTTGCTCCCTTCTTATACCGTCCAAAAGGGCGGCACAACATCGGTCGTGTCCTCGACGCAAGCGCCTGCGGAATTCTCCCTATGAACATTATGCCACCTTTCAGATAAATAAAAAAGGGGGTCGTTGTCCAACGCCCCCGAAGTATTTCTGTTTATTTCTTTCTCTTCTTAGCCTTTTCTGCAGCAGCTGCCTTTGCCGCAGCCTTTTCTGCTTTGCGAGCCTTTCTGATAGCTTCGATCGAACGATCCTCCTTGTTAGTAGGTGCAGGTGCGTGAACGTGATATACGTTGTTCAGGAGCTCTGCACAGTTCTCGATCTTCTTTTCCTGCTTTTCTTCAGTCTTCTTGCGAGCCCTCTTCTTTGCTTCCCTGGCTTCCTTCTTTGCCAGCTCTTCCTTTACCTGTTCCACAGACTTCCCTGTGCGCTTTGCTTCTCTGTAAGGGTTTACTGCCTGCTTAACAGCTTCTTCCTCTTCCTCCTGGCTGTTGTTCTTCTGTTTGATCGAGAAGAAGAAAATTCCTCCGAACATTACGAGCATCATTCCCATATTGACCATGTTGTTGAGCTTCTGGTTGTATGTCTTGAATGTTACAGTTGTCTCCTTGCCAAGGGTATTGCCGTCATTATCAACAAAATCAGCATCGATAACGCATTTGTACTCTGAGTTGTTCAGTACTGTGTAACCCTTATCCATGTCTACAACTGCGAGCACCATTCCCTTTTCCTCATCTGAAAACAGGATCTGTGTCGGAACATTCTTGCCTTCAGGATCAAGGATCCTGATAGCCTTCATGTTGACCGCCTGTGCTTCCTTTGAGTTTACAGCATTGTTGAACTGCAGCTTAACACCGGCATTCTCCATGGATGTATTGGTCTGTCCATCCTCAGGATAGGATGATGTCAGTTCCAGGCCACCTGCTGCCCAGCTGCAAACTGTGCAGGCCATCACCATAATTGCTGCAAGTACTGCGATCAAGCTTCTTCTTTTCATTTATGTCGTCCTCCGTCTCTTGTTTCGAAAGAATTCTTTCAATATCTCACTGCATTCTTCTTGAAGAACACCGCCGGTTATTTCAATTCTGTGGTTAAGGCTCTTATTGCCCGGGACATCTATTGTCGATCCGCAGGCCCCGGCCTTGGTATCCGAAGTGCCATAGACAAGCCTGTCTATTCTGGCCAGGATCATCGCGCCCGCACACATGCTGCATGGCTCCAGCGTCACATACAGTGTCGCTCCCGGAAGCCACTTTCCATACTTTGCCTCGGCCTCAGCCAAAGCGAGCATTTCGGCATGCGCATCCGACCGATGAGTCGTCTCAACGAGGTTATGCGCTCGTGCAATGATCTCTCCATCTTTAACGATTACTGCGCCTACAGGAACCTCATCCATGATCGCTGCTGCTGCTGCGTCTTTCAGGGCCTCGCGCATATAGAATTCGTCATAACCCATAGCTGTGGTATTGTATCATATATATGTAGGAAAATGCAAGAAATATCGCACTTTCCTGCTATATCAAAAACTCATATGTGTTAAAAAATTGCTATCTGTTGACGCTCTGTATACCTAGTGTTAATATAATCCTACAAATAAATAATTCTGTAGTTTATTGTGTTACAAAAACAAAAAAGTGCTTTATTTTCAGCATGGAGGTATGGAGCAATGGACAAAAAAACACCGCTCTATGATACTCATGTCAAGTACGGCGGAAGGATCGTTGAATTCGGCGGATTTCTGCTTCCTGTACAATATGAATCAGGTATCAAGAAAGAGCATATGGCAGTTAGAACACAGGCAGGACTTTTTGATGTTTCCCACATGGGAGAGATCCTTGTAAAGGGCGAGAAGGCTGTTGATTTCCTTAATCTTGTTCTGACTAATGACTACACGGATCTTAAACCGGGCTTCGCAAGATATTCCCCTATGTGCAACGAGAACGGTGGAACTGTAGATGACCTCATCGTTTACATGAAGGATGTTAATGACTACTTCGTAGTAGTGAACGCATCTAATACGGATAAAGACTTTGCCTGGATGTGCGACCACAAGATCGATGGCGTTGAACTCGAAAACGTAAGCGATCAGTACGGCCAGGTTGCTCTTCAGGGACCTAATGCTGAGAAGATTCTCAGAAAAGTCTGCGAAGAGAAATACATCCCTGCAGGTTATTACACATGTATCTTCGACGGAGAGATCAAGGGAATTCCTTGCATGATCTCACGTACAGGATATACAGGAGAAGATGGTTTTGAGATCTATATGCCGGCGGATAAAGCCGCAGACATATGGGAGCTCCTCATAGAGGCAGGCTCAGAAGACGGACTTATCCCATGTGCACTCGGCGCAAGAGATACGCTGAGAATGGAAGCTGCAATGCCTCTTTACGGACATGAGCTCGAAGATGATATCAGCCCTAAGACAGCAGGTCTCGGATTTGCCATTAAAATGGACAAGCCTGACTTCATCGGTAAGGCTGCACTCGAGGCAGACACTCCGCTCAAGCAGAGAAGGGTTGGCCTCAAGGTAGTTGGCCGTGGCATTGTAAGAGAACATCTGGACGTTTATAGAGACGGCGAGAAGATCGGACACACGACATCCGGAACAATGCTCCCATACCTTAACGGAGCATATGCGATGGCTATCGTTGATTCATCGGCAAGAGAGATCGGTGCTATCTGCCAGGTAGATGTAAGAGGCAAAATGGTAGACTGTGAGATGGTCAAGCTCCCATTCTACAAGAGAGAAAAATAGTTAATTGCTCGCAAGAGTTTTTATAATCACTAATAAAAATTAAAAGGAGATAGAGACTATGTTTGATCCTAAAGAACTGAAGTACACAAGAGATGATGAATGGCTGGCTTACGAGGGCGATATCGCTGTTATCGGAATTTCCGATTATGCACAGCACGAGCTGGGCGACCTCGTATTCGTTAACCTCCCTGAGGTTGGTGATGAGGTTGTTTCAGGAGAAGCATTTGGTGACGTTGAGTCTGTAAAGGCAGTTGCTGACGTTATTTCCCCTGTTACAGGTATCGTAGAGGAGATCAACGAGGATCTTCTTGATGATGCAGCACTGATCAACGAGGATGCTTATGCAGCATGGTTCATCAAGGTTAAGGAAGTAAGCGCTACAGAAGAGCTGATGACAGCTGACGAGTACAACGATTACTGCGCAACAAGATAATTATCAAGAGTAATGAGGAGGACGGTCGAACTGCGGCCGTCCTCAAATAACAAGGAGGGAAACATTGGGTACTTTTATTCCTAATACTAAAGAGGAACAGCTCAAAATGCTCAACGAGATCGGTTACAAGGATTTTGACGACCTCTTTAAGCACATCCCTGCAGAAGCCAAAGTAAAAGGCAAGCTCAACCTTCCTGAGGGTAAATCCGAGATCGAAGTTGAAAGCATCGTCTCCGGTCTTGCTGACAGGAATACCGTTTTCCGTTCAATTTTCCGCGGAGCAGGAGCTTACAATCATTACGTACCATCTGCAGTTGATGCAATTGCCAACAAGGAAGAATTCCTTACAGCATACACACCATACCAGGCTGAGATCAGCCAGGGTATTCTCCAGTCCATCTTTGAGTATCAGACAATGATCGCAGAGCTGACTGATATGGATATAGCCAACGCTTCCATGTACGATGGAGCATCCGCTGCTGCAGAAGCATGCGCCATGTTCAAGGACAGAAAACACAGCACTATCTATGTATCAGAGGCAGTCGATAAGAGGATCAGAACAGTCATCGGCACATATTCATTCGGACGTAATACAGAGGTCAAAGTCGTTCCTATGAAAGACGGTGTAACAGACAAGGCTGAGCTTGAGAAGATGCTTGCTGAAGATCCGGCTTCTGCATGCTTCATGATGCAGTATCCTAACTTCTTCGGCATCGTTGAGGACGCTGATGAACTCTGCAGGATCGCACACGACAACGACGCCAAATTCATAATGTATGTTAACCCTATTTCAATGGGTGTTCTCAAGACTCCTGGTGAGATCGGCGCTGATGTGTGCATAGGTGAAGGACAGCCTCTCGGACTCGGTCTTGAGTTCGGAGGACCATACCTCGGCTTCCTCGCTGCTAACAAAAAGTTCATGCGTCAGATCCCGGGCAGACTGATCGGTGAGACAGTTGACTCCAAGGGCGAAAGAGGATTCGTACTTACACTGCAGGCAAGAGAGCAGCATATCCGTCGTGAGAAGGCAAGCTCCAACATCTGCTCCAACGAAGCTCTCTGCGCACTGAAAGCCGGAATCTATATGGCTACTATCGGTCCTAAGGGTCTCAAGCAGGTTGCTACACTCTGTTCATCCAAAGCTCACTACATGGCAGATGAACTTGCCAAGGCAGGTCTCGAAAGATGTTTTGGCAGCGAGTTCTTCAACGAGTTCGCCACAAAGTGTCCGGATGCTGACAAGCTGCTCGCAGCTCTCGAGGCAAAGGGCATACTCGGCGGTCTCAAGATGGATTGCGGATGCATTCTCTGGTGCTGCACTGAGCTGAATACCAAGGCTGACATTGATGAAGTGATCGCTACAGTAAAGGAGGTGTTCTAAGATGAAGTTGATATTTGAAAAGAGCATTTCCGGAAGAGGACAGGATATTTTCCCTGCTTGCGATGTTCCTGAGGTACTGCCTAACGTAGAACTTCGTAAGTCTGTTGCTCATCTCCCTGAGATCTCAGAGAATGAGATGGGAAGACATTATACAGCTCTTGCCAAGAGAGCACACGGAGTTAACGACGGATTCTATCCACTCGGCTCCTGCACAATGAAGCACAATCCTCGCATCAACGAGAAGATGGCTTCTCTCCCTGGCTTTGCAAAGCTGCACCCATTGCAGCCTGCACATACTGTTCAGGGCGCTAACGAACTTATAGCTGATCTGGAGAAGTCACTCTGCGAGATCACCGGCATGGATGCTGTTACATTCCAGCCTGCTGCAGGTGCTCATGGTGAGTTCACCGGCCTTCTGCTTATCAAGGCATACCACCAGGACAGAGGCGACTTCGAGAGAAACGAGATCATCGTTCCTGACTCAGCTCACGGTACTAACCCTGCTTCTGCAACAATGGCAGGATTCAAAACTATCGAGATCAAGTCTAACGAGAACGGCATGGTCGATCTTGATTCCCTCAAGGAGAAGCTCGGACCTCACACAGCAGGTCTCATGCTGACTAACCCAAACACTGTAGGTCTCTTCGATGAGAACATCATGGAGATCACAAGACTCGTTCACGAAGCAGGCGGTCTGTGCTACTACGACGGTGCTAACCTGAACGCAGTAATGGGTATCGTTCGTCCTGCTGATATCGGTTTTGACGTTATCCACATGAATCTGCACAAGACTTTCTCAACACCTCATGGTGGCGGCGGTCCTGGCAGTGGTCCATGCGGATGCAAAGAATTCCTCAAACCGTTCATTCCTGGTCTGACTTGCAAAGACGGCAAGGAATACACAAGAGCAGAGAAGTCCATCGGAAACATGACCGGTTTCTACGGCAACTTCCTGGTAATGGTAAAGGCATACACTTACATCCTTACTCTGGGAGCTGAGGGAATTCCTGCTGCATCAAGTAACGCAGTACTTAACGCTAACTACATGCAGGAAAAGCTGAAGGATATCTATCCTGTTGCATTCGATACGACCTGCATGCACGAGTTCGTGCTTTGTCTCCAGGACATCTACAAGGATACACATGTATCAGCACTGGATGTTGCTAAGGCACTTCTTGATTACGGTATTCATCCACCTACAATGTACTTCCCGCTCATCGTTCATGAAGCTCTGATGATCGAGCCAACTGAGACTGAGACTAAGGAAACAATGGATGAGGCAATCACTGCATTCAGAGAGATCTACGATCTCCTCCGCAAGGATCCAGAAGCAGTACAGTGCTGCCCACAGACTACTCCGGTACTGAGACTGGACGAAGTAAAGGCTGCAAGAGAACCGGTACTCAAGTACGAGTTCGAATAGTACTCTGGTATGGTTCAATATTGACTAATAAGAAAACAACCGCAGCTGTCTGATATGTACCC
>JAKSSO010000013.1 GCA_024403055.1 Mogibacterium sp.
ATCGATATTCCTTGGATTTACAGGAATTACGATTCTCTATAGGGACAAGAAAAAGTCCAAAGATGCTGCACAGTAAGACCTGACCCCTACGGGTATGCTGTAAGCGAAATATATTTAATGTAATTGCGAAAGAAAAAAGGAGAAAAAACATGATTGAAAAAAAGCCTTTTAAGCTGACCAGAAAAATCTACCTGGCAGTTATTGCTATCGGCCTGTGCAACTCGATCGTATTCACAATTCCTTATATTAAGTACACTTTCTATTATGGAATGATTGAAATGACCGGTTGTACAAACGCTCAGCTTGGTCTTCTGATGACAATCTATGGTCTCGGAGAATTATTTGGACTTCCTATCGGAGGTCTGCTTGCAGATAAGGTCGACTCAAGAGTCGGACTGTGTGTTTCCACAGTAGCAACAGGACTTTTGTGCTTCCTGCTGGTTGCTAAGCCAACCTATCAGATGACAGCTGTTGTCTGGTTCCTGCTTATCTTTACATCCCTGTTCATTTTCTGGGGATCAATCTTTAAAGGTCTGAGAGAGCTTGCTCCTGCTGAATATCAGGGAAGAATGGTAGGATTCTATTCCGGAGCTTCCGGTCTTGGATACTGGTTAGTTAATACAGCAATGGTACCTGTGTATGATAAGTACTCACAGATTTCCGATGGTAAGGGAATGGTTGCAGTATTCATTTTCTTTGGATTTATCTGCTTCCTCTATGCTATCCTTGCGTGGTTTATTATTGGCAGCTGCAGAAAAGAACAGGCTGAAAACGGATGGGACTTCCTGGCTGGCGAGGCAGTAGAAGGACCGGCAGGATTCAAGGGACTCATTTCCGACATCAAGGAAGTTGTTAAGTATAAGTCAGTATGGGTATTTGGTGCTGTAATGTTTGGTACTTACGGAATCCAGGTTGCGCTTTCATATACAGAGACATTCTTCACAGATGTGCTTGGAATGACAGTTGTATTTGGTGCATTCCTCTCTGTAATGAGATACTATGGAATGCAGGCTATCGGTGCTCCTATACAGGGAATAATTTCAGATAAGGTTGGTGGACCATCAAAGGTTGTAGCATGGGCTAATGTAGTTACAGCATTGATACTTGTTTCACTGCTTGTCATCCCGAAGGAAAAACTTATGGTTGCTCCACTGCTGATTGCAATTATACTTGTTGCAGGTTTCTTCAATAGTGGTGCATATGGTGCTATGTTTGCGCTTCCAACAGAAGGCCACGTACCTGCAAGACTGTATGCAGCTGCAGTAGGTGTATCATCCGGTATCGGATATCTTCCTGACGTCTTTGAGCACACACTGTTTGGATACTGGCTGGATAAGCAGGGCAATGCGGCATATACACCAATCTTCCTGTTTGGTGCAGGCGTTGCGCTGATGGCAGTAGTTGCACTTCTCATATTCAGAAATGATAAGAAAAAGGGAACTATGATTGCCGGTACTGTTGAAGCCGTTGAATAATCAGCTCGATATAAATGCTAAAACTTAGAACGAATCTAAGAGGTGAAAAGAAGCAAATCGTTTTAGTTTTAAAATATTAGTTAATTCTGTACTTTAAAAATACCTTCTAACTTTATAAAGCAATCGGTGAAAATCACTGAAGGCAAACACGCAAAGCAAAAGAAATATCTTTTCAGGCGTAGCAGCTTGTCTGCTACGCTTTTTTCTATACTTCGCAGCTTGACTGTTACGCTTTCTCTATACCTCATATTAAAAGAGTGCAACGTGATCGCATGCCGGATAAGGTAGCGGTCTATGCACTCTTTCAAATTGTTATTTAAAATTCAGGACCGATGCAATCTGATCGTGAATAACATCTACAGATCTGATACGATATCCAGTCCGCGGCTTTCCCTTATGTAGGTCTCGATGATGCTTACAGCTCCGTCGATGCCCGTGCGTCCTGTATTGATCAGCAGATCATAGGAATCTCTGTCGCCCCATTTGTTGTCAGTATAGAATTCATAGAATCTGCGACGGTTCTTGTCGACGTTCTTGAGTGCCTGAGCAATGTTTTTTTCAGAGAGGTGACCGTCCTTGAATTTTGACTTGTAGATATCCATGTTGGACTTGATCCTGGTGATACGGTCTTCAACAGGTGCGAAGATAAAGATACTTACATGCGGCTCGTCCTGCACAACAACATCTGCAGCACGTCCTACTATTACACAGCTTCCTTCTGCGACGATGTCCTCGATGACCTGGAACTGTTCGTTCCTGATCACATCGGTAGGGTCGGTCGAAAAGGAGTCAAATCCGGTAAACATGGAGCCCCAGAACCCCGGAAGAGATTCTTCATTCTGCTTGATGAACTTTTCATCATAGCCGGTGTTCTTTACAGCCTCATCGATGATCTTCTGATCGTAGAATTTGATCCCCAGTCTTTCAGCGAGCTTTTCTCCAACATCATGTCCGCCACTTCCGAACTCTCTTCCTATTGTCACAACGATCTTTTCCATAACACGCCTCCTTATACTATCGCTTCGGCAAATTGCTTCATGTCTTTAACGCTTTGGAAAACAGCTCTTGCGTTATCATCGCGTCCGCCTCCGCGTCCGTTGCAGGCAGGCGCATTTTCCCTTACGATGCTTCCGCATTTTGCATCCCCGGATGAGAAAAGCAATGCAGTGCAGGTCTTAGGGTGCATGAGAATGAGCAGTTTGCCCTCAACTTCTGAAATAGCTGAAAAGCCAAGCTTGAGCAGGTCATCAACAGAGACCAGATCGAATGAATATCGGAATACTCCGTCGGCTTTTTTAAGACCATCGACGATCACAGGCTTTTCTGCGTCCTTGATATAAGACGACATTGTCGCCAGCTGTGCTTTAAGTTCGCTCATTTCTTCTCCGGTGGCTTCCATCTTGTGCAGGAGATCGCCGGTGCTGCAGGAACTGCGTCTGGCAAGTTCGGTAAGCAGATCGAAATCGGCCGAAAGCTTTTCTTTGGCCCTGATTCCGCAATCGAAGTAAATTCGATTCATTCCCTTGTTCGGTTCATGCTTGTATATCGCCAGCAGTCCGACTTGAGCACTTGAGCTCGGGTGTGTACCGCAGCATGCTATGCAATCGTACGGATCCGGGAGTTCGCCTACTGTGACAACTGATACCTGACCGTCATGAGGGACCTGCTTGCGGACCGGCATGGCCAGACTGGCTTCATAGTTGTCAAAATATGTGATGGTGACAGGAAGATCTGCCCAGATAGCTTCGTTGACAGTCTTCTCTGCCAGATCGAGCTCTTCATCAGTCAGCATTCTGCCATCAAGATCAATGTCGATGGTAATATATTCTTCGCCCATGTGGAAACCCCTGTTGATACCGCCGAACAGGTTGTGCATTGTTCCGCTGAGCATGTGCTCTCCGCAGTGTCTCTGCATGTTGCAGAAACGATGATCCCAGTCGATGGTCAGCTCGACTTCTTCTCCCTCGCGAAATGTCCCGACAGGCGCATCTGTGACGTGCCATACATCGGACTCAAGGTTTGCATCATAGGCGGATGTTACATTGTAGATCTCTGCACCTCGAGATATCGTTCCGATGTCAGACGGCTGTCCGCCACCTTCCGGACAGAATACCGATGAACTGCAGGCTACCACGTCGAAGCCATCTTTTTCAGTGCTTCCAATGACTTTCGAAATGTTAGACTGAGCATATGGCTCTGTTCGATAAATACGTGGATCGCTCATTATTTTTATCTCCTTCCTATGTTTCACAGAGTTTCACAAAATCGAACAAACGCAATGTGAACCAGGTTTTCAAAAATTGTGGATAAATTGTGTTGACAAGGACTGATAAAGTCTACAAGCCTTGAAAACACTGGGGTTTTGGACTTCGAGTTTTCCACATGTGCTAGTGGAAAACTTTGTATACGATTTGGCGAAGCCCTGTGGAAAATTCGCCAAGCCTTGATAAATAGGACTTTTTGCTTTGTTGAAAAATCACAGCGGAAAAATCGAACAAAATCGCACATGGCGAATTTTATGTTTTTATTTTGATCAGGATCAGTCACCATATTCCGGTCCCTCTATGAGTTCTCTGAACATCACTCCATAGGAACTGCAGAGATTGTGGAATATAGGTGTATCCAGCTCGTATCGACCCGTAAGACTCATAAACGGTGCATATAGGGAGATGACGGTAGCATCGTCCATGTATTCTATATTGCTGATTTTGTTACTCATTATAATAAACTCTCCGTCTATGCTGAGCAAGGCATATCCGAATACGTCATCACTCAGCCTGTAGTCGGCGCTGTTTACGTGTGAGTTGTCCTTGTTGTAAATGGTGAACAGCCAGCCGTTAGGTACCTGGATCGGCTCAACGTCACAGAGATAGGTCAGCTTGCTCCCGTCAAAATGATCAAGCAGCCTGTCACGACAGTCAAATACTGTTATGTATTCGTGCTGTGTGATCTGGTATGCGGCTTCGATCTTGTTCATCCTCTCGCAGGATCCGACACTCAGCGATGTTACCCTGCAGTCTCTTGACCTGAAATCACCATCAAGTTCAACGACCAGGCTTGAATGATAATAGTTGTATGCGCCAAGAGTGGTCATCGTGCATTTGTAAGATGTACCGTCTTTTACTGATCTGTCCAGCGGCTTGATCTTATTTCGCATAAGCGTCTGAATGCCGGGCAAGGTGAGCTCGCTTTCACGAAGCACGTCCTCAGGGATCGTAGACAGGTATGCCGCAGCTTCGAAGTCAAGATCGACCAGTCGCATCAGGAAGTAATTGATCGTTTCACATGTCGTGAGCTTGTGCGGCGAGACCGCCTTTATCAGTTCCTGGCCGCTGGAGTCCGATGCAGTAATGCCTTCCTCGACCAGAGCTTCTTTCATGAGGTCCAGCCTGATAATTGCATTGTGCCTGAATGCTGCATTTTCTTCGTTGTCATATTCACGTCTGAAGTTGTCAGCGGCATACGGCAGAGCTTTGTCTATGAGAGCCAGCATTACCGGAGCTGAAAGGCGAACGATCTTGCCTCCCATTACGCTGACGAAAGCGTGCCAGTGATATTTCTGAGCCTCAGAATTTTCCTGGTAAGTCGTTGCATTAGGGGTGCAGTCGAATTCGAAATAATCATCGATGCCATACTCTGAATAATCCAGATGCAGCACCTGATAATACAGAGCACGAGTGTTGTTCCTGCCGCGCCAGGTGATGCGCATGGCAAGAACACCCATGAGGCGGGTGTCGGTCACTTCGCAGGAAACGAAGTGATATTCCTTAAAATGATTATAATGTTCTGATAGTTTTCCCTCGACTGCCTGCAGCTGCATCATGACCTCCATTTTCAGAAACTTGTTTGTATTATAGCATGACTTGACATAGGAAGTTCATGGTTTATAATTATTACATCCTTATTAAGAGCGAGGGAGGGACTGGGCCCGATGATCTCGCGGCAACCTCACAGGGTGAAGGTGCCAATTCCCACGAAGCTGTGCCATGGCTTCGGCAGATGAGGACAAGGAGTCTCTCTGCGCATGGCGGGGAGAATTTTTTATGGCATAAAATGAGATGGCCTACCCGGTAAAGGCTGTCATAGATAATAGGAGAATAAAATAATGAGAAAACTTTTCACTTCTGAATCAGTAACTGAAGGACATCCTGATAAGGTCTGCGACCAGGTTTCAGATGCTATCCTGGATGCTATTCTGGAGCAGGATCCTGATGCTCACGTTGCATGCGAATGCTCGACCAAGACCGGCTTCCTGATGATGTTCGGCGAAGTATCCGGCAATTTTGACGTCGATTATGAAGCTGTTGCCCGCAAAACTATCTGCGAGATCGGCTACGACTGCGACGAGGCATGCTTTGACGGAAATACCTGCGATATCATTCAGCATATCGAGGAACAGTCTTCGGACATCGCCATGGGCGTTAATGAATCACTTGAGATCAAGGAAGGTAAACAGAATGACGAACTGGCAATGATCGGTGCAGGAGATCAGGGAATGATGTTCGGCTATGCGTGTGATGAGACTGAGGAACTGATGCCTATGTCACTGGTTCTGTCACACAAGCTCGCAAAGAAACTTGCAGAGGTCCGCAAGGACGGAACTCTTGACTATCTCGAGCCGGACGGCAAGACTCAGGTCACTGTGGAATACGAAAATGACAAGATCACAAGAATAGATACTGTTGTTGTTTCCACTCAGCACAAGGACAGCGTTTCACTTGAACAGATAAGAGAAGACATTATCGAGAAGGTTATCAGACCGATAATCCCGGCTGAGCTGATCGACAGTAAGACAAAATTCTTCATCAATCCTACCGGCAGATTTGTTATCGGAGGTCCGAAGGGAGATTCCGGACTCACAGGACGCAAGATCATCGTTGACACTTACGGTGGACATGCGAGCCACGGCGGCGGCGCTTTCTCCGGAAAAGATCCGACCAAGGTCGACAGAAGCGCTGCATACATGGCACGATACATCGCCAAGAATATCGTGGCAGCAGGACTTGCCAGAAAGTGCGAGATCCAGCTTGCGTATGCCATCGGCGTTGCGGAGCCTGTTTCTGTCAATGTTAATACCTTCGGCACCGGTATCCTGAGCGACGGAAAGCTCGAGCTTATTGTAATGGATAATTTCGACATGAGACCGGCTGCGATCATCAGCAGGCTTGAGCTGAAAAAACCACAGTACAGACAGCTTGCGGCATATGGCCACATGGGAAGGACCGATCTCGATGTAAAATGGGAGAAGACCGATGCTGCAGACATGCTTAAAGCGGCAGTTGGCGGTCAGAGCTGGAAATAAGAATAATAAATGAAGGTCAGACATGAGCAGATTCGAGAAAGTATCATTTGAACAATGGGCGGCGGATTGCGGTATCAAAGGACTGCCGGAAGACGAGCTGCGCAAGTGGCATGAAGATATCAGACTGCCTGAACAGGCAACGGCGGCATCGGCAGGATGCGATTTTTTCATGCCTTTCAATCTTAATTTTGAGGCAGGCAGCAAATTCAGGATCGCGACAGGTATTCGCTGGGTGACAGACGATCCGGCAGACCGAGGCAAGGTCCTGCTTATATTCCCGAGAAGCGGTCTCGGATTTAAGTACGGAATACGTCTGTCCAACACGGTCGGAGTGATCGATGCTGACTACTGCGATTCTGACAATGAGGGACATATCATCATTTCCCTTGAGAATCCTTCAGATAAGACTGTTGAGCTTGCAGAAGGAAAGCCGTTCTGCCAGGGCATTGTCGTAAGCTACGAGGTGCCTGATGGCGCGAGATCCGATGAGGCGCGTAACGGCGGTTTTGGCAGTACAGACAGATAGGTCGAAGACAGTGCCGACAGATCAGGTCGGCGGATGGCGAAAGAGGTCGTTATGAAGAATTACGATGTTGCAATAATAGGCGGTGGTGCGAGTGGACTTGCTGCGACGATCGAACTCAAACTGAAGTCTCCGGATCTCAGTGTTGCAATTATTGAAAAGAATGAGGAAGTCGGCCGCAAGATAAGGGCGACGGGCAGCGGTCGGTGTAATATCACCAATACCAAAGCCGAAGGATACAAGGAGATACTGGAGTTCTTCCGCAAGATCGGCCTTGTGACCAAAACACTCGATAACGGATGGGTATATCCTTATTCGGAATCGGCTGCTGATGTGACTCAACTTCTGAGCGACAAGCTGTATGAACTTGGAGTTGAGGTCATTGTGAACTCAGCTGTGACAGAACTGGCAAAGGAAGACTACGGATTTGTGATCCGTTGCGGCAAGAGAGCGTTCTGTGCACAGAAGGTGCTGCTTGCTCTTGGCGGGAAAGCCGGCCCTAACTACGGAACGACCGGCGACGGATATTCACTTGCCAGAAGCCTCGGACACAGCATAGTTACACCTATCCCGGTGCTCACCTCGATAGAGTGTGAGGAGTGGGGCCATGGTGCGGAAAATATGGCCGGAACAAGATCGCGAGGTGTAGTCAGACTGCTGCGTAACGGAGAGCCTGTTTTCGAGGAGGCCGGTGAAATACAGTTCACCAGGTACGGTATCTCCGGAATATGCGTGTTCAATATGAGCCGACACATGAGATATCAGCGTTCGGCTGGAGAAAGCCTCGGACAGTTCAGCGTTATCGTTGATCTCTTCCCTGAGGGCGATCTGACAGAATATCTGATCGAACGCAGGAACGGAATATTCTCAGGAGAACCTGTGAAGAACATCCTGAGTTCTGTCCTCAAGGATGCGCCTGCTGCTTATGTGCTCAAACAGGCAGACAGAAAGATCGGAAGGAAACAGAGCATACTGGGCGACCCTATCGCATCATTGAATGACTCAGATATCAGTATAATTGCAGGATGCGTGAAGTCTCTGGAATTCCATCCGACCGCTGTAAGAGGCTGGAAGGAGGCACAGGCAACGTCAGGCGGAGTATCACTGGATGAAGTTGATGCTGAGACCTGTGAATCACTGATATGCGATGGTCTGTATATCGCAGGCGAACTTCTGGATTACGACGGCCCGTGCGGAGGCTACAATCTGTCCAACGCATGGCTGACCGGCATCAGAGCAGGAGGCAGCATGTAAGGGGCTGTGGCAGATCTGCACAACTGCATAGCTGCACGGCTGCACAGCATGTGTGTGTCGTGGAATATTGCGATCGGCAGCGGAGCAAACTACGGCATGAGCAAATTCCGGCAAGAGCAAACACCGTTTTAAATCGTTTGCTCCTGACCGCGGAATCAAGGCTGACAAGAGCAAATCCTTATTTTAAGCCGTTTGCTCTGGCAACAGAAATGACGATGCTGATCGCGTAATAATTAATATTTGAATAAAAAGACAGGAGCAAAGCCTTGATTTTGGCATTTTGCTCCTGCCTTTTTTCTGTCTTTTGATTATAGCTGATTTTTCCGCTTTAGAAATGTACAAGAGCAAGGCGCAATTTTTCGAGACTTGCTCTTGTCGACCTTGAATTCACGTGCAAGAGCAAAGCGTGTTTTTCGAGGCTTGCTCTTGTCGACCTTGGATTCGCATGCAAGAGCAAAGCGTGTTTTTCGAGGCTTGCTCTTGCCGACCATGCCGACTGTGCATTTCACATGCCGACTGTGCATTTCACATGCTGGCTGGAACCGACTTATACGAGAACATTTCCTTCCATTCCCTCAGGAACCTCAAGTCCCATGAGAGTCAGGAGTGTAGGTGCAATGTCTGCAAGTTTTCCATAAGCTGTTTCTCCAAGTTCGTTTGTATACGGCTCTGACTTGAACGGAACAGGCTCGTTGCAGATGTGACAGAGCGGAACTACTGATGTTGAGTGCTTGGTCACGACCTTGCCATCTTCATCCAGCATGTAGTCTGCGTTGCCGTGGTCTGCTGTGAGAAGTATCTGTCCATCCTTGGCGAGGATAGCCTCAGCGATCTCACCTACGAGTCCGTCGAGCGTTTCGATAGCCTTGACTGCTGCATCGAATACGCCTGTGTGTCCGACCATGTCCGGATTAGCGAAATTGAGAATGATCAGATCAAATTTATCTGCGTTGATCTGTTCAATAACAGTCTTGGCAACCTCAGGTGCGCTCATCTCAGGCTGGAGGTCATAAGTCTCGACCTTAGGTGAGCTGATAAGTATTCTTTCCTCATTCTTATTAGGTGCTTCAACACCGCCGTTGAAGAAGAAGGTTACATGTGCATATTTCTCTGTTTCTGCGATACGGAGCTGCTTGAGACCGAGATCTGCGATGGTCTTGCCAAGAGTAGGATCAACATCCTCAGGCGGGAATGCAACTTTGACGTTAGGCATTGTTGCATCATATTCTGCCATGCATACGAATGTGAGTCCGGATACCTTCTGCTTGCGGTCAAAGCCGTCGAATTCAGGATCCACGAGTGCACGTGTGATCTCACGGGCTCTGTCAGGTCTGAAGTTGATGAATACAACAGAGTCATTGTCCTTAATAGGAACAGGATTGATAACAGTCGGAAGCACGAACTCATCAGTCTCGTCCTTGGCATATGACTGATCAATGGCATCCTGAGCATCCTTGGCAGTAATGCCTTCGCTCAGAGTGAGCGCGTCATAAGCTTTGACCAGACGCTCCCATCTCTTGTCTCTGTCCATTGCATAAAATCTGCCGGAGATAACACCGATCCTTCCGAGACCGATCTCCTTCATGTAATCCTCAAGAGGTCCGAGGTATTCCATCGCACTCTTAGGCGGAACATCTCTTCCGTCAAGATAGCAGTGAACGATGACTTCGGGAACTCCGTTTTTCTTAGCCATGTCAAGAACTGCCTTGAGATGATCAAAATGACTGTGTACGCCGCCGTCAGAAACGAGACCCATTACGTGCAGAGCACGGCCCGGGATGCATGCGTTCTGCATTGCCTCAAGGAGAACAGGGTTCTCGAAGAAAGAACCGGAACGAACAGCCCTTGTGATCTTGAGCAGATTCTGATATACAACACTGCCGGCACCGATGTTGAGGTGCCCGACTTCGGAGTTGCCCATCTGGCCTGCAGGGAGACCTACCGCCTCACCGCTGGCTTCTATAGTAATGAAAGGGTATTTTGCGAAGATAGCATCAAGATTAGGTTTGTTTGCCGCTGCGATCGCATTGCCCTCATTATTCTCGCGGATACCGTAACCGTCGAGGATCATAAGCATTGTAGGTTTGTGTTTCATGATTTTTCCTCCATAATCTCTTAACCACAGCATTATATCACAAGCAGACAAATAATCGGATAGAATCATGAAGAAAAGAAATGTATAATATCTGCAAAAGGGAGGAGCACAGATGGCTGTCAAATTTACTAATGAACAACAGAAGGCAATAGATACCCTCGACAGGAGCGTTCTTGTTGCAGCTGCAGCAGGTTCCGGCAAAACGGCGGTTCTGGTGGAGAGGATCATAAAAATAATTCTCGAGGGCAAGGCTGATGTCGACGAGATGCTTGTTGTGACTTTTACCAAGGCGGCAGCAGCCGAGATGCGACTCAAGCTTGCAAAAGCCATCAAGGATAAAATAAGGAAAGACCCTGCGAGCAGGGATACACTGAAACCTCAGCTGGACAAACTGTACAAGGCGTACATTTCCACATTCGACAGTTTTGCGGTCCGTGTTATCAGGGAGTTTTTCTATGAAATAGACATGGAGCCTAACTTCAAGGCTTGCGATGAGGTCCAGAGTACACTGCTCCAGAAAGAAGCGGTGGACGAGCTTTTTGAGGATGCTTTTGCCGATGACGGACTTATCGAGGGAGGTTCATTCAGGGCGTTCCTGAGACTCTACTCAAGCGACAGAGGCGAGGACCGATTCAAGGAGGATATGCTCGCAGCTTATTCCAAGCTGAGGACAATGCCAGACTATTTTGTCTGGGCATATGACAAGGCTGAGGCACTCAATATCACCATGGAAGAGCTGCCGGGATCAGAACTGAGCAGGGCCATGCTTTTCGATGCGAAGGAGACACTGGGAGAAGCCGTCAGATCTGTTGCAAAGATCAGACAGCTTTTCGAGGAAGCGGGCCTTGCGCAGATGTTCGAGAGCAAGCTCGCATCAGAGTCCGCTTATATCACCCGTCTGTACGAGATGACGGAGAGCGGCGAGATCAACGAGGCTTTCTTCGACGCGATGAAGAATATCGAATTCGACAGGCTTGTTGCGAAAAAGGACGAGAAGGCTGCATACGAAGGGATCAGGGAAAAGGTCAAGGCATTAAGAGATAACTACAAGAAGATCATACCGGACTGGACATTGCGCTACCTCAAGCCTGATGCAGAGAAGAGATTTGCGGAGCTTCGCACTTCATATGAATATACTGTTTACTACCTCAACCTTCTGAAAAAATTCGAGGACTATTACAATGAGCTCAAGCGGGATAAGTCATACCTCGATTTTGCTGACATGGAGCACTACGCTGTAAAGATCTTGCAGAACAAAGACGCAGCGGAGGCACTGAGGAAGAGATTTAAGTTCATCTTTATCGACGAGTATCAGGATACGAACAATATCCAGGAGTACCTCATCGGATGCTTTGCACGTGAGGACAATGTGTTCAAGGTCGGTGATGTAAAGCAGAGCATTTATCGTTTCCGTCAGGCCGAACCGGCAATCTTCGAACGGACATACAGAGAGTATTCCGAGGGTGCGAATGAAAATGCCGAGGCTATCGACCTCAACATGAATTTCCGTAGCAATGACAGGACACTGAGATATATCAATGCTGTATTCGAAGAGATAATGGAAGGCTATGACAGCAGAGCGAAGCTGTACACCGGGCTTTCCAACGGGCCGGGCTATCGCGATAATTATGATTTCATTCCGGAAGTACACATCCTGACACCTGAGTGGGAGCCGGATGAAGAGCCTGATGTGGTCGAAGAGGATGATGCTGAAACTGCAGCTAACGAGGAGATCGTAAGCCTTGACAAGGAAGAAGCTGAGGCTGAATACATTGCGGGTCTCGTTGAAAAAATAATAGGTACGGAGTTCTGCGACACAAAGCAGGGAGTCGTAAGAAAAGCCGAGGCCGGAGATGTCGCCATACTTGAACATTCGGTCAAGGTAAGGGGAGACCTCATCACAAGAGCTCTTCACCGCAGGAATATCCTGTCGCACATCGAGGAGGAAGACGATTATTTCGATACAGTCGAGATCGGCATTGCACTTTCTCTTTTCTCGTGCATCGATAACATGAAGAGGGACGTGCCGCTTATTTCGACACTTCATTCTGAGATATTTGCATGGACACCGGAGGAACTGGCGAGGATAAGAAGCGAATATGACGGCTCGAAGAGAGACCCTTACTGGATGGCTCTGACATGGTATGCGGAAAATGGTCCGGATGCAGAGCTCAGAGACAAAGCGAACGTGGTCATCGGCAGACTGCGCGAGTGGCGTGACATGTCGATGATGATGCCTATCGAGGACTTCATATGGAAGGTGCTGGTCGATTCGGGATACTACATGTTTGCAGGTGCGATGTATGGCGGCGGCAGGAGACAGGCTAACCTGAGAGCACTCGTGGACAAGGCGCGTAAATACAGCGAGGATACGATCGCTTCGCTGAGCAGTTTTCTGGATTTCCTGAGCATTATGAAAAGCAAGGGCGTCAAGAACGGTCAGGCAGGCATGGTCAGCAAGGAGGACAATGTTGTCAGGATCACTACGATCCACAAGAGCAAGGGGCTCGAGTATCCGTTCGTGATCGTAGGAGGACTCGGCCATCGCTTCATGATGGATCGGAACGAGCTGAAGCTGAGCTTTGATTCCGAGCTCGGAGTTGCGATGCCTTATGTCAGCCCGGATAGAAAATACTGGCGATCGACGATAATGCAGAGAGCTATCAATGCGAAGGGCAATGCAGAGAGCTACAAGGAAGAGCTGCGCGTACTTTATGTGGCGATGACGCGTGCAAGAAACAAGCTGTACATGGTGGGAACAGTTGATGACATGGAGAGATATGAGCTCAAGGCGGGCAGGCCGGGCAACTATCTTGAGGTGATGAAGGACTCGATCAGGACTCCGTTCAATGAGTATCATATCGTTCCAATGGCAAAGCTCGACAGCGAGAAGAACAGAGTAAGAGTTGGGGACATCCTTGCGACAAGACCTGAGGTAATGAGTCCGGAGACTCTGAAAATATATGAGGAACTGGACAGAAGATTGAACTATCAGTACCCGGATGAGGAAATGCTCGAGGCAGCTGCCAAGTATTCCGTAAGTGCGATCCGCAGAGAAGTGCTGCGTGCCGAGGAAGAATATGTAGAGGCAGAGGAAGAGCTTGTTCATCTGTGGAGAAGAAGCAATGACAGAAAGCGGGCGAGCGCCGCGGATATCGGAATTGCATATCACAGAATAATGGAGTTCCTCGACTTTTCGAAGGATCCGGACGATGAGATGATAGCTGAAGCTGCGGCATATCTTGTGGACTCCGGTGCTATAGACGAAGACGTATATAAAGCTCTGGACCTTAGCTGCATATCAGGGTTCTTTGCAAGTGATGTCGGCAGACGCGCCGTGGCTGCTGCGGGAGCCGGCAGTCTCAGGAAGGAGAAAGCGTTCACTCTGCAGACTGAACATCAGGGCAGAAATGTGCTCGTTCAGGGTATCATAGACTGCTGCTGGATAGAGGACGGCAAAGTGATACTGGTGGATTACAAGAGCAGCTTTATCGATCCGAGACGTGATCACGATCAGGAGATCGAGCGCATCAGGCATGAATACAAGCCGCAGATCGAGCTGTATTCCGAAGCAGTGGAGAAGGGTCTTGGAATGCCGGTATCGGAGGCATATCTGTATCTGTTCATGACCGGCGAGGCGATATCATTATAATCAAGTCGTGAGACGGCAGCCTGCCGGAGGAGTACGGCTCTCGCCTCGTTGCGGCGACGCAGCGGTTCTAAATTCAAAAGCGTGCAGAACATTAAGCTCCGCACGTTTTTTCATTAAGTACCGGCTGCCGCAAAGCCTCTCCGGCAGGCTGCCGTCTCACGCTTTTATTTACTGATAATTCCGCCGCCAAGAACATATCGATCTGACTCGATGTCGTAGAGGACGACGGACTGACCGGCGGTGATGGCTCTCTGGGCTTCGTCAAATTGAATGTGCACGCTTCCGTCTTCGTTGACGCTGACAGTGCAAGGCGCTTCCTTATGCCTGTAGCGGATGCGACCGAGCGCACGGAACGGTTTATCCGGCGCTGCCATGGATACCCAGTTGAAGTCTTCTGCATTCAATTCTCTGCTGAAGAGCTGCTCGTCATCTGCGAGGATGACCTCATTTCTTTCTGCATCTATCTTGTAAACATACATTGGCTTCTTGAGCGAAAGACCGAGACCTTTCCTTTGACCAACGGTATATCTGATTATGCCCTTGTGTATGCCAAGTGTGTTGCCTTCTGTATCAACAAAATATCCGTCGCGATAATCTTTTCCTGTATATGCCTCAATGAAACCGGTGTAATCGCCGTTCTGAATGAAGCAGATGTCCTGGCTGTCTTTTCTGTGTGCATTGACAAAACCCTGTTTTTCGGCGATCTTTCGCACTTCGTTCTTATCCAGGTTACCCAGCGGGAAGAGGGAACGGGACAGAGTCTCCTGATCGAGGGAATAGAGGAAATAGCTCTGGTCCTTGGCGGGATCGGATGCCTTGGCAAGACGCCAGCGGTGACTGTTTTCGTCGCCGTAGAGTGCGCTGCCTTCCTCTATGACTGCATAGTGACCTGTCGCCAGCATCGGCGCGTTTTCCATGTCCCCCTCAAATCCTTCGTCGCTATCATCGATGAGTTTGCCGAATTTGAGACATCTGTTGCACTCGACACACGGATTAGGAGTTGTGCCGTTCTCATATGCGTTAACGAAAGGATCGATAACGAATTCCTGGAATTCATTTCTGTAGTCCATGACCATGAAGTCTATATCGAGTTTCCTGGCAATGGCAGATGCCATATCGAGTCCGGTAGGACCTTCCTTGGCGTTCGGGTCGCTGACAGGACCTTCACCGAATACATCATCGTTGTCAGTGTATTCCTCGCAAAGACGCAGCGTAACGCCGGTCAGATCGTAACCCTGTTCCTTCAGTATGTATGCTGCAACGCTGGAATCAACACCGCCACTCATGGCGATCAATGCTTTTCTGTTCATAGTGAGCCTCTTTGATGTCAGGCACAGCTCAGGCTGCACCAAGAGATGTATACAATTATACAAAAACTTTACATTTTTACATAAATGGGAGTATAATCCCTTTGCAATTATAATACAAGAGGAAGTAAAGTTGCAGAGGCTTTAATATAGGAGGAACAATAAATGGCCAACACCCCAAGCACGCCTATAATCGATAGACATTATGTACTGCACAACAAAGAGAAGACCGAAGAGATCATTAAAAGGGCAATGGTCGATGCAAGAAAGAAGATCCCTGAAGGTGCAGTGGCAACATATATTCCGGAACTTGGTAAAGTAAATCCGGACCAGCTTGGCATATGCATTTATCCTCTGACCGGAGAGAAGATCTGTATAGGAGATTATCAGGAAAGATTCACGATCCAGTCTGTATGCAAGGTTATCATGCTGATCGTGGCACTTGAAGTGTGCGGCTATAAGAAGGTTTTCGAGCTCGTAGGAATGGAGCCTTCAGGCGAAGCATTCAACTCTCTCGTTGAACTTGACCTTAACGATTCCAAGCCATACAATCCGCTGATCAATTCCGGAGCACTGGCTGTATGCGGACTCCTTCTTAAGGAGGTATCCTTCCAGGACATGCTCAGATATTCAAGGGATCTGTGCTCCGACTATGATATCGTTCTGAACGAGACTGTGTTCGCTTCCGAGATGAAAACATGCTCAAGAAATCGTTCCATCGCTTATCTGCTGGAGAGCAAGGGCATCATCACATCAGACGTTGAAGATACTCTGAGATTCTACACCAAGATGTGCTCACTGAGTGTTACAGCTGAATCACTTGCCGCACTTGGCAAGAAACTGGCTAACGATGGTGTATGCAATGAAACTGGTGCAAGATACATGTCATCTAGAACAGCACGTTATGTAAAAACACTCATGCTGACATGCGGCATGTATGACGGATCAGGAACTTTTGCTATAAACGTAGGTATCCCTACAAAATCAGGTGTAGGTGGCGGACTTCTTTCAGTTTCCGATAAGAGAGCGGGCATCGGAGTATTCGGACCATCACTTGATGAGAAGGGCAACAGTATCGCAGGATGCAGGCTGCTGAGAGAGATATCCAACGAGCTGAGACTCAATCTGTTCTACGATCCTGAGTGGAACAAGGACGAGGAAGAAGAAGGCGGCGAAGATAATTACACCAGTGAGACTATCTCCCACGATATTCTGCAGCACATTAAACAGTAATATATAAAGGAATGAAAAATCGGGCCGAGGCCCGATTTTTTATATCTCTCTGCAGGCTTCTCCGAGAAAGCGAAGATCGTCGCCTTCAAGCAGTGGAGTCAGAGTTCTGTAAACAAGAGAATGATATTCGTTGATCCATTTGAGTTCCGCATCGGTGAGAAGATCTTTGTTGATCGCATCACGTTCATACGGACAGAAAGTGATCGTATCAAGAACAATATTCCTGTCTTCGCGGAGTCTGCAGTACACTTCGTTCTCGATGCGTATTCCGTATCGTCCTTCAAAATAGAGTCCCGGCTCATCCGACATTATCATTCCCGGGATGAGAGGCTGAGGATCAGCGATCTTGCTCATGATGTTAGGAGGTTCGTGAACACTGAGCACATGACCTACTCCGTGACTCAGACCGTGATTGAAATCAAGGCCGATCTCCTTGAGCGGTTCGCGCGAGATGCTGTCGAGCCATCTGCCGGTCTGATCCGGACCGATAACAGCAGTGGCCATGGCAATGTGGGATCTGAGAACATGCGTGTAATTGTCGATCATCTCCTGAGTGAGAGGACCAACAGCGATCGTTCTGGTGATATCGGTCGTCCCATCCATGTACTGTCCGCCGGAGTCAACAAGAAGGAAGCCTTCCTGTCCTATCAGGGCCGAATCATATGGAGGTGCAGTATAGTGGATGATCGCCCCGTTTGCTCCGTATGCCGCAATGGTCTCAAAGCTCGGACTGATAGCGGATCCCTCAAGACGGATGGCATCAAGTTTTCTGCCTGCCTCATATTCGTTCAGGTCATCAGGCCTGTGGTTTTTAATATAATTAAGGTAACGTACCATGGCGGCGCCGTCCCTGACATGAGCTCTCTTGCTTGCTGCAAGCTCAATGTCGTTCTTGGCAGCCTTCATTCTCTGGATAGGAGACGTCTCCTCGACCAGACCGACACCGTCTCCTGCTGCATAACAGAGGGCATAGCTCGTTGTCTCGGGATCATACCATATCGTTTTTCCTGTCTCGATGGCCGTAATCGCATCTGTGATCTCATCATAATTACCATGTGCCATGGTGAAAAGACGTGCGCTGACCGGTCCTATAAGAGCGTATGCGTAGAAAACAGGCGTATATGCGATATCGCTTCCTCTGAGGTTGAACAGCCAGGCTATTTCCATGAGGTCGCTAACGAGCAGATAGTCTGCTGATCTTTCTGCCATTGCCTCGCGAACTCTCGTAAATTTGGAATCCACGGTCTCGCCCGCAGAATCGATCGGAAGTTCCCATATCTCACCGGCTTCGATCACCGGTCTTGCAGGCGCCTGGCCACGTTCAGCCATATCGTCCCAGATCTCTGATGCGAGGTCGTGTTCAGTAACTATCTCAACGCCGAGATCCTCAAGCTCGTCCTCGAATCTCATGCCGGAGGCTCCTGAAACGGTGCTTCCGTCAAAGCCGAGAACGTAACCGTCATATTCTCCGGTCCTGTCGTTGAGAGTTCCTTCGGCAAGTGCGGTAAGAAATCCGAGCGGAGTAGGAACACCGGTTTCGCCGATCTTCATGAGGGTGATGCCGCTTCCGGCAAGTTCCTGTTCGGCTTGAAGGAAGAACCTTCCGTCGGTCCACAGAAAGGCACTTTCAGGAAGTACGATAAGAGTTGCGTTTTCACCGCTGAAACCGGTAAGGAACTCGCAGCACTTGAAGTGATCGTGTACGAACTCGGACCCGTGAGGATCTCCGCTCGGCACGTAATACACCTGAATGCCATAATATTTCATTGCTTCTTGCAGTCGTACAATTGAATATCTCATGATGACATTATATAATAAATAAGTTCGGAAAAGGAGAGCGTAAATGAATATTACTGTGTTTTGCGGGGCTGTGACAGGAAATGACCCTGCTTTTAAAGAAACTGCAACTGAACTCGGCAGATGGATGGCAGAGAATGGCCATGCGCTGGTATATGGAGGCGGCAAGGCCGGAATGATGGGCGCTGTCGCAGACGGAGTTCTGGATAACGGAGGCAAAGTCATAGGTGTGACTCCCGGATTTTTCGTGGACAGGGATGAGATACATTCCGACCTTACCGAACTCATAGTAGTAAAAAATCTTTCTGAAAGGCGTAACGAGATGATGGAGCTTGGAGATGCGTTTGTTGCACTTCCGGGCGGCATGGGCACGCTTGATGAGATCTCTGAAATAATCGCCAATAACAGACTTCGTCAGTTTGACACGGCAAGTGGCACCAAGCCTGCTATTCTTATGAATGTTAACGGCTATTATGATACTCTGCTGGATCACTTCAAAAACATGATGGACAAAGGATACTACAGATATGACGAGAACGATAATATCATCTTCGCTGATTCGATCGGTGATGTAGTGAGGGTACTTTCACAGAATGAAGAATCTATTTAAAAATCTGTTACCATACAAGTGGATTGCGCTGCTTATCCTCCTGCTCTTATTCGGGCAGGCGTTTTGTGATATGAATCTTCCGCAGTATACGCAGAAGATGATAGATGTCGGCATTCAGAACAGAGGTATCGAACATGTACTGCCGCAGACTGTTGAAAGCGATGAGTTTGATGAGCTGTACGATCTTTGCAGCAGCGAGCAGAAAGAATTACTTAATATCATATATGCACGCGAGGACGGGGTATATCAGTATGACGAGGGTGTAACAGAAGAGATGCTTACAGACGCAGACGGCAGACTTCTGGACCCGGTCGTAACACGATACAAGCAGCTGAACAAGGGGGCTGCTGAGACTGAGGCGGCAACTGAAAAGGCAGCAAATCTGGACGATTTCTCGGACGAAGCCGAAAATGCGACCAAGCTGGCAATGGGCTGTGCATATGCAGCACATTGCGACGAGGCTGCAGGTCTCGATGTAAATTCGATCCAGAACAAATACATGTGGAAATGCGGACTAATGATGTTCCTCATGGCACTGCTCATGCTTATCTGCACGATAGCAACTTCATTCCTGTCATCCAGGATCGGCGCGGGAATAGGCAAGGACCTCAGAGGTAAACTTTTCAGAAACGTCATGTCCTTCTCGACATTTGAAATGGACAGCTTCCACACATCCTCACTCATAACACGTGCGACCAATGACATACAGCATGTTCAGATGGCGTCGACCATGCTGCTCAGGATGATGCTGTATTCTCCATGCATCTGCATCTGGGCGATCATCAAGGTAGCTCAGACACATGCGCACATGAACTTCATAATTGCAACAGGAACGATCGGTCTGCTGCTCCTTCTGGGCGGAGTAATGACTGTTGTTACGCCAAAATTCAAGATAATGCAGTCTCTCGTAGACGGACTCAACTCCGTTTCGCGCGAGATACTTACAGGAATACATGTCATCAGGGCAGTCGGCCGCGAGAAAACCGAGGAGCATCGCTTCAACGATGCCAACAGAAAACTTTATAAGAATCAGCTCTTCACATCGAGAATGATGACGCTGCTGACACCTATCATGATGATCGTGATGTACGGGCTCGCGATATGGATCATGTGGGTCGGATCAGACCGTATCGATACAGGAACGATACAGGTCGGTGCACTTACCGCATTCATTTCATACGCGATGATGATCGTTTCATCATTCCTGATGATCGCCGGAATGTTCCTCTTCCTGCCAAGAGCGGGAGTTGCAGCAGATCGTATCGAAGAAGTTATTTCAACACAGACTTCGATCACTAACGCTGAGGATGCCAAAGCGATCAGTCGCAACGCCGAGGGTATCGTTAAATTCGATCATGTTTCCTTCAAGTATCCTGATGCAGAGGAAAACGTGCTTGATGATATTGATTTCGAGGCAAAGCCGGGCGAGACGACAGCTATCATCGGTGCAACAGGCTGCGGAAAATCAACGCTCATCGATCTCATCCCGAGATTCTATGACGTTACCGAGGGCATGATCACCATTGACGGAAAAGACATTCGTGGTCTTAAGCTGGAGTCACTAAGACACATGATCGGTTATGTTCCGCAGAAGGGAATACTCTTTTCCGGAACAATAGAGAGTAATATCAGATACGGCAAGATGAATGCCAGCGATGAAGAGGTCGCTGAGGCGGCACGGATAGCACAGGCGGACAGCTTTATTGAAGACAAGGAAGATAAATACGAGAGCTACATAGCGCAGGGCGGATCCAATGTATCTGGCGGCCAGAGGCAGAGGCTTGCCATCGCAAGAGCACTTGCAAAGAAGCCTAAGATACTTATTTTCGACGATTCATTCTCTGCACTGGACATGAAGACTGATGCAGAATTGAGAAAAGCTCTGGCGGCAGAGGCTGCAGATGCAACAAAGATAATAGTGGCACAGCGTGTAGGAACGATCCTCCACGCAGAACAGATAATAGTTCTTGATGACGGCAGAATAGTCGGCAAGGGAACACACGAGGAATTGATGAAGAACTGTGCAGTATATCGCGAGATAGCAGAATCACAGTTATCTGAAAAGGAATTATATAGTTAATGGCAGAAAATCCGAAAGAAAAACAGAATAACCCTAAAGGCAGGAAGCGGATGGGCAAAGGACCGAGTGCAACTCTCGCACCGGGAGAAAAGCCTAAGAATTTCCGCAAAGCTGTAAAGGACACGATCAGTTACATGGGCGCATACAAATGGGCCGTTGTTGTAGTGTTCTTTATTGCAGCGCTTGCAACGGTGTTAGAGACTCTGGGACCTGCGGTCATGGGAAGAGCAACGACTACCCTGGCAGAGGGGCTCATGTCCAAGATAAGAGGGACCGGCGGCATCGATTTTGACAAGATCGGAAAGATCCTGCTGATCACTTTGGGACTGTATGCTTCTGGTGCTATCTTCCAGTTCGCACAGGCATGGATCATGAATAATATCACGCAGAAAGTCGTATTCAATCTGCGTCGCGACATATCCGAGAAGATCAACCGCATGCCGATGAAATATTTTGAGACCGTGCAGACGGGAGAGATCCTCTCGAGGATCACCAACGATATCGATACACTTGGACAGGGACTCAGCCAGAGCGTTTCCAATTTCATCTGGTCCATAGTCAGCCTGGTGGGAATGATAATCGTAATGCTGTACATAAACGTTAAGCTGACGCTTGTTGCGCTTATCATTATTCCTCTGTCGGCGTTATTCATGGCAATACTGATCAAGGTATCCCAGAAACACTTCACTGCACAGCAGGAGAACCTCGGTATCATTGACGGACAGGTAGAGGAGACATTTACCGGTCATCTTGTTATCAAGGCGTTCAACCGTGAGGAACAGGTGATACGTGAATTCGACAAGACTAATGAGAAGCTCTATGAATCGGCGTGGAAGTCACAGTTCCTTTCTGGTCTGATGAGACCTGTAATGATGATCGTCAGCAACATGGACAGCGCGGCCGTTGTCCTGACGGGCGGCATGCTTTGCGCAAAGGGCGCTATAGGAGTCGGAGACATCCAGGCTTTCATACAGTACGGAAGAAACCTGTCAGAGCCGGTGCAGACCATCGCGCAGATAATGAATCAGGTGCAGTCGATGGCAGCAGCGGCAGAGCGAGTGTTTGAATTCCTTGATGAAGAGGAAGAACAGGAGCGTGATGATGTCATTTCGATCGATCATGAAGAGATACGCGGCGAAGTGGAATTTGACCACGTTTCGTTCGGATATGATGAAGGCGTTACTGTTATCAATGACTTCAGCGCCAGAATAAAGCCGGGACAGAAGATCGCTATCGTCGGACCTACAGGTGCCGGCAAAACGACCATGGTCAAGCTGCTGATGCGTTTCTATGACGTCAACAGCGGATCGATCAGGCTCGATGGTCGGGACATTCGTGAATACAGCAGGAAGTCGCTTCGCGAGAATTTCGCAATGGTACTTCAGGATACATGGCTGTTCAAGGGTACGATCCGGGCTAACATCAAATATGGCAAGGAAGATGCGGATAATGACGAGATCATCAGCGCTGCGAAGGCTGCAAAAGCACATCACTTCATCCGCACTCTTGCAGGCGGATACAAGATGGTACTGAATGAGGATGCGTCAAATATTTCAGAAGGACAGAGACAGCTGCTGACGATCGCAAGAGCAATACTTGCTGACAGGAAGCTGCTGATCCTTGATGAAGCGACATCATCAGTAGATACAAGAACTGAGGAAGAGATTCAGAAGGCGATGGACGCTCTTACAAGAGGAAGAACAAGCTTTATTATTGCGCACAGACTGTCAACTATCAGGAATGCCGATCTGATCCTTGTAATGGATCACGGCGACATAGTTGAGCAGGGCACACATGAAGAGCTGCTGGCTAAGAACGGTTTCTATGCAGATCTTTACAACTCACAATTTGAGGAGATCGGATAAAATGAGAAACTACAGAGAAGAATATGAATACTGGCTGAATTCGGAACTTGTTGACGAGGCGACTAAGGCAGAGTTGAAAAGCATTGCCGGGGATGAAACTGAGATAGAGGGTCGTTTTGGCAAAATGATGTCATTCGGAACAGCGGGTCTGCGCGGGACGATGAAGGCCGGCACAATGAACATGAATGTTTATACTGTAAGACTGGCAACTCAGGGAATAGCTAATCTTGTCAAGTCTACGGGCGGAGATCTCGCAGGTGATCATCGCGAGGGGAACGGCGTTGCCATCGCCCACGATTCAAGGCTTAATTCGAGACTGTTTGCTGTTGAAGCTGCCTGTGTTCTGGCTGCCAACGGCATCAAGTCATATCTTTTTGATGACCTGAGACCGACACCTGAACTGTCATTTGCAGTTCGCGAAACGGGGTCGCTTGCGGGTATCAATATCACTGCCAGCCACAATCCTAAAGAATACAATGGATACAAGGCTTACTGGGCTGACGGTGCACAGCTGGCACCGGAGCATGCTGATGTTGTAGCTGCAGAATTCAACAAAATCGATATTTTCGAGGATGTCAGAACGATGGACTATGAGGAGGCTCTTGCAGAAGGTCTTATCGAGATCATCGGCAGTGAGATCGACGAGAAGTATATCGCGTGCGTTCTTGAACAGTCCGTAGGCAGCAAGTATATAGAAGCAGCGGCTCAGGACATGAGCATTGTCTATACACCGTTCCACGGTGCAGGCTACAAACTGGTGCCTGAAATCCTTAAACGCATAGGCATCAGCAATATCATCCCTGTCGAAGAGCAGATGATACCAGACGGGAATTTCCCGACGGTAAAGTCGCCTAACCCGGAGAATACCGAAGGCTTTGCACTGGCTCTGGAATATGCAAAGAAGAACGACGCAGAGTTTATTATCGGTACTGACCCTGACAGTGACCGTTGCGGCGCAGTTGTCAGACTGGACGAGGCGCGTTTTGGTGAAGATCAGTACATGGTGCTGTCCGGCAACCAGATGGCATGCCTCATGATGGACTATCTCTTCACGGTAAAGAAGGAACAGGGAACACTGCCTGAAAATGCAGCTGCATGCAAGTCGATCGTTTCGACTGTCATGGCTGATCGCATCTGCGAGATGAATGGTGTCAGACTCTTTGAAGTGCTGACGGGATTCAAGTTCATCGGCGAGAAGATCAGGGAATTCGAAGAAAGCGGCGATTATTCTTTCGTGTTTGGATTTGAGGAAAGCATAGGATTCCTCGCCGGAACCTATGCGCGCGACAAGGATGCTGTTGTTGCTACCATGCTGATGGCTGAGGTCGGATGCTACTACAAATCAAAAGGAATGACAGTCTATGACGGACTGCAGGAGATATATAAGAAGTACGGCTACTATAAAGAGCACACACAGTCGATCATCTTTGACGGCTTTGATGCTCAGGATAAGATGGCAGCTGTCATGGTCAAGCTGAGGCAGGATCAGCCGGCTGAGATCGGTGAAGGCATGAAGGTCCTCAAGACCATCGACTACCTTGATGACATTCCGGGCTTTACGAAGAGCAACGTGCTGTTCTACGAGCTTGCGGATGGCTGTGCGCTGGCTGTAAGGCCATCCGGCACTGAGCCAAAGGTCA
Organism: Mogibacterium sp.; assembly: GCA_024403055.1. Lineage (GTDB taxonomy): Bacteria > Bacillota > Clostridia > Peptostreptococcales > Anaerovoracaceae > Crickella. Next base: position 24,834 of record JAKSSO010000013.1, read on the forward strand.
AGGCTTACGTCATGGCTCAGGGTGCCTCGGAAGCCGAGGCGCAAGCTCGCTGCGAGCTGATACTCGCGGGAGCAAACGCAATGCTGTCATAACAACGTGGCCCGCAGGAGTGCGGGCGACCGATGAATATAATAAAAAGATGCAGGGAAAAGATGCTGTATGGGCAGTTTTCTTGATGCAGGAGCAAATGATGCAATTCGTCAGGTGCTCCTGCTTTTTTACTTTTCCGGTAGCCGAAATTTCGGCCCGGCACCTGGACGAATTCGTGACAAAACGAACTGAGGCAAGAGCAACCACAGTATTATTCGAGAATACTCTTGCCGACCGAAAAACAGCGAGCAAGAGCAGCTGCCGAAAATTTGATAATGCTCTTGCTGACATAAAACTGGCTCATTCCGGGCGAA
>JAKSSO010000014.1 GCA_024403055.1 Mogibacterium sp.
AATATGCGTTTTCCATCTCAGTCAGCTTATCCTGAAGCTTTTTAAAATCTTCGTTGCTCTGTGTCTGTCTGTTGACCTCTGTAGACATTTTGCTCTTCAGATCGCTTACCTGCTTCTTGGCCTGTTCCCACATGGAGATATAATGCTTTACATCATTATCCAGCTGGAGATTCTCTGCCTGAAGCTTGACCATCATGTCACTGTTATCCATCAGTTTTTCAGTAATATTAAGAGCGGTCAGCACTGCCGACTTATAATTAGGATTGGAATTAAGCTGTCTGCTTGTACGTCTCAATTCTTCATCGACAAACATGGCTATTTCCTGGATCCTCTCTACACTTTTGTCACCGGATAGCACGTAATTTGCACCGCAAATACTTACATCAGCTCTGTTCTTACCCATTTCGCATCCTCTCATACATCAATATTGCCGCTGAAACAGCAGCGTTAAGTGATTCTATTTCACCACACATCGGTATCGTTACCCTGATATCCGCCATGGAAAGCACCTCGTCAGAGACGCCATTTCCTTCGTTTCCTATTACCAGTGCGACACCCTTGTCAAGATCTTCCTCATAGTATGCCCTGCCGCCGGTCGGAACTGTCACAGCAAGTCTGTGTCCGCTTGGAGCCAGGAGCTCTTTAAGCTCCGCAGCATTATCGACATACACGATAGGAATATCAAATATCATTCCGGCAGTTGCTCTAAGCACCTTGGCAGAGTACACATCGACAGTACCCTTGACAGCTATTATGCCTGCGTAGCCCGCCGCAACAGCTGTCCTGATCATCGTGCCCATATTGCCGGGATCCTGAACCCTGTCCAGAACAAGCAAAGCATCATCCTTATCCGGTTCAAGTCTTATGTCGTGTCTGCGTACCACAGCCAGAATGCCCACTCCGAATTCAGCATCTGTCAGCTTCTCAAACAGAGCTGACGGTACCTCCAACACAGGAATTGCCTTATCAAGGCACTTATCGATAAAAGATCCTGCATTGAAAAAATCGGAGACAAGAATAAATTCTATGTCAACATTCCTGCATACAGCTTCCTCGACAAGATTAAACCCTTCAATGACGAATTTCTTCTCATCATCTCTGGCCTTCTTGTTCTTGAGTTTTCTTACAAGCTTCAGCTTGCTGTTATCGCCGGACTCGATCCTTGTCAGCATTTTACTTACTTCAGGAAATCAGGAATATCAAATCCGCCGACATTGAAACTCTCTGATTCGTCCTGACTGTTCATCAGTTCGCTCAAATCCATTTCCTTGCCAACAAGTCCGTCAACATCAACAACAGGGGCCTCTTCGATTGCAGAAGCGATCTCAGGCGGTTCTATGATGTTTCCTGTTACACCATACTTATCATTGAAGTCTGTTGCTATGATAGTAATGGAAACCTTGTTTGTAAGGTTCTCGTCTACGCTTGCACCGAAGATGATATTTGCATCATCATCTGCCTCGTTTGAAATTCTCTCAGCGATGCTGTTGATCTCGAGCATTCCCATGTCATATCCGCCGGTCACATACAGCAGAATCGACTTGGCTCCTGTGATCTTTGTCTCGAGAAGCGGGCTGTTGATAGCGCCGTTGATAGCGTCTTCTACCTTGTTTTCTCCGATTCCGACGCCTACGCCCATGTGCGCAACGCCTCTGCCTTCCATTACAGTCTTTACGTCGGCAAAGTCAACGTTAACAAGTCCGTACTGGGAGATAAGATCTGAAATGCCCTGAACACCCTGTCTGAGTACGTCATCTGCCATTGCAAATGCCTCAAGCATGGATGTGCTTGTCTCGCTGGTATCAATAAGTCTGTCATTAGGAATAACAACAAGAGAATCTACGAAATTGCTCAGATACTGTATGCCCTTTGCAGCTCTGTTCCAACGCTTCTTTCCTTCGAATGTGAAAGGCTTGGTAACAACGGCAACTGTAAGTGCACCGCAATCCATTGCTGCCTTAGCGATGATAGGAGCCGCACCTGTTCCTGTGCCGCCGCCCATTCCTGCAGTAATGAATACCATGTCAGCATCCTGAAGATGTGCGATGATCTCATCGATCGTTTCTTCTGCTGCTCTCTGTCCGATCTCAGGGTTGGCACCTGCGCCTCTTCCACCGGAGATCTTCTCGCCTATCTGAATCTTTACCTCAGCCTTGCATTTTGCCAAGGCCTGTCTATCCGTATTTACAGCTATAAATGTAACGCCCTGAAGGCCTGTCTCGACCATTCTGTTAACTGCATTGCATCCGCCACCGCCAACACCAACGACCTTGATGATTGCGGCATTCTCCTGTTCAGTTACGAAGTCAGAAACAAATTCCATAAAAATAGCCCTCCTCATATTTAGATATAGTTATCATAACATAAAAAAAGTGCTTTCGCATTACTTTTTTATGCAAAAGCACCATATTTAGGGGTTTTTTCTTTACGCTATACAATTACTTGTAAACTAGATCGACGGAACAAACGATGCATATCCCTCATCACTGAAAGTGATGGTTCCTCTGCGGATACCTTCATCAAACAGCTTTTCCAGCACCTTGTGGAGTCTGCCCTTGCCGATACCGTCACGCAGCTGCCTGTATGTTCCCTTGCATATAAAGGAGTCATAGATATATGCCTTAATATACATTTCAGCTACATTGATCTTTACGAAGTAAAGGTCTTTTTCTCTTGTTAGATCAAGCAGCTCTAGAGTCTGTGACATCAGCTCCTCGTCCTCTGCCCCCACCTTTTCACCCAGCTTGATCTTGCTTACCACTATGCCTTCGATAAGAGTCAGCTTAGGCTGTGTCTGCGTCTTCTTGAGCAGTATTCCCGAGTTGTCAATAATCAGAAAATCGTCGTCATATTTCAGAGCTCCGAGCTCCCTGCGTTCCTCAACTTTTATGATAAGTGTAGACGGCAGTCCGCGCGCTACAGATGCTTTTTTAATGTAAGGATTCTGCTCCAGATATGAAACGATGTCCGCTTTACCCGGATGATATATCAGATTGGCTCCCGGACTTGCATGAGCGATATTGATTATCTCCTCATCCGAAAAATGCCTGTTACCTTCTACGGATATATGGTCAACCACGAAAAAGTTGCTGAATGAGAATATTATCAGTCCTATCAGAGCCACTGTAATAGCGAGAACCGTGATCCTTTTCCTGGCAGCCCTGCGTTTGCGTTCTGCCTTTTCCTGATTACGCTTCTCTATCCTTGCCTTGATCTCGTCAAGATCGTAGCTGTCCGTTTCATTCAGTCCGTACTGTTTCTTTTCTTCACCTGACATTATCTGAATGACTCCATGATCGTATCATATATGATGTCTGCGGCCTGCGCCGGTGCGAGTTCAAAGCTGGCCTTCTCCATCCGAATGATCCTGTCTCTGTCATTATCGAGTTCTCTTACCAGCTCCATGACTTCAGGTGCAGCAGTTTCCGTGTCACGCACGATAAGTGCGCCTCCGTTGTCAGCTACAGCCTTGGCATTATAGTACTGATGATCCGCCGTTACATTGGATGACGGAACGAATATTGCTGCTCTTCCGCTCATGGTCACTTCTGCAACAGATAGAGCGCCCGCTCTGCTGATAACCAGATCACTTGCCGACATGAAAGCAGGCATGTCCTTAATATACGGCATCACCCTGACATTTGGCATGTCTGCAAGCCCTTTTGCATTGAGATCTGCGCAGACATTTTCATAGTACATCTTTCCGGTTCCGAAGATAACCGTATAACCTTCCCTGCCTCCGAATTCTCTGATAAGTGCTTCTCCGATCTTATTGGTGGTTCCTGATCCGAGGCTTCCACCGAATACAGTGATCACAAAACTGTCATCGTTTATCTCCATTGCCTTGCGATCCTCAGCTCTATTACGGCCGTAGAAATCTCTACGCACAGGATTACCGCTGTATATTATTTTGTCCTTTTCTTTGAAGTACTCTCTTGCACTCTCAAATCCAAGGAATATTTTTGTTGCATATTTTGCAAATGCTCTATTGGATACACCCGGGAATCCATTCTGCTCATGCATGAAGATCTTTGCTCCATATGCATGTCCAGCAAGAACTGCAGGCACACTTACGAAACTGCCGGTGCTCATGATGACGTCCGGTTTGAATTCTCTGATTATTCTGAGAGCCTCTCTGCGGCCCTTGAGTGTGTTGAGAAGAGTCTTTATCATCTTGATCGGTTTGTCTCTCCTCACCCAGTCAGCCGTAACTATCTTGAGATCATAGCCTGCTGCAGGAACGATGGTAGTCTCCATGCCGTGTGCATGTGCAATATAAACGACCTCACATTCAGGATCTCTTTCTCTGAATTTGTCGCCTATTGCCAGTGCCGGATAAATGTGCCCGCCTGTGCATCCGCCTGTAAGTACTACTCTCATCTGTCCGCCTTCTTTCCTTTACCGTATCTTGATACATTCAGCGATATTCCGATCGCCGCCATGAATACCCATAATGATGTTCCTCCATAGCTGATGAACGGAAGCGTGATACCTGTTGCCGGCATTGATGCCGTTACAACAGCAATGTTTATTATTACCTGCAGGCCGAGCAGCACGGCTACTCCGGTCGCAAGATAGAATCCGAGTCTATCCTTAGCTTTGAGTGCTATGAGGATCAGCCTGTAAAGCAGGAATACATATACTATCATAAGAATGACAAAGCCTATGAATCCCAGCTCCTCTCCTATTACAGCCAGAATAAAGTCGTTCTGCGGTTCTGGCAGATACAGATTCTTGGATACGCTGTTTCCGAATCCCAGTCCCTTTATGCCTCCGTTACCGAGTGCGATTATCGACTGTGACACCTGATATCCCTCGCCCTGGCTGTCAGCGAAAGGATCCATCCAGTTGGTCAGTCTTGAATACCAGTGTGTATCCTTCATGAAATTCAGGATGACAAATCCGCCAAGTGCTCCGAGACCCGCGAATCCACCTATCCACCAGAGATTGAGTCCGGCAACTATCATGATGGCCACCATGATAGCAGCAATAACTATAGCAGTCGACAGATTAGGCTGCTTGAAGATCAGTCCAAAATGAACGATCATGACACCGAACAGAAGCAGCAGTCCTTTTTGTGTACATATATTATCCGGATCACTTGCAAGGAAAACCGATGTCCAGATTATCATGAACAGCTTGGAAAATTCACTTGGTGTTATTCTGAAGCTACCGAATCCCAGCCATCTCGTCGCGCCATTGACATTGATACCGACCAGCAGTACCAGTACCAGAAGCGTGATGCTGGTGACCATGAGAAGATTGCCAAGCTTGTAATATCTGTGATAGTCAAAATTCGCAAAAAACACCAGTACGACAAGCCCTGTCAGCGCAAAGAACATCTGACGCTTGAGATAGAAGAGTGCGTCATCTGACAGATTTACAGTCGTATAGTAGCTGGCACTGAAAACCATGATCACACCGAAGGCAGTCAGTAAGAGCACAAGAGCAAGAGTGACATAGTCAAATCCTGCAAAGATACCGCCTACGTCACTTAGCAGACCGTTTTTGTCCGTTGCGTGCTTTGATTTCGCACGAACAGATCTGTCCGATCTCATGTTATTCTTCTTTTTTAATTTCTCTTTCTTTTCAGCTCTTGCCATATGTTTCCTTATCAGAAAATTATCTCAGCAGATCTTCCACACATTTCTTGAAATGATTTCCTCTCTGCTCGTAATTAGCGTACATGTCCCAGCTTGCGCATGCAGGTGAGAGAAGAACCTTATCCCCTTTTTCAGCAATCTTGTGACATCTCGCTACTACATCAGTCATGTTCTTCTCATTGTATATCGCTGTAAAGCCGGCCTTGCGTGCCGCTTCCTCAATGATACGGGCGTCTCTACCCAGCAGCACCAGCGCCTTGACTGCACCGTTCAGATGTTCAGCCAGGTCTGTGAAATCCTGTGATTTGCCGTCCCCGCCTGCAATGAGAATGATGTTATTTTCAAGTGCCTTGATCGCAATGACCGCAGCATCAACATTCGTTCCCTTGGAATCGTTGTCATACAGCGCTCCGTCCAGTTCTCCGCAGAACTCGATCCTGTGTTCAACACCCGCAAAGTTCACTATCGTTTCTCTGATAACATTGATATCGATACCCGCAAAATATGAAACTGCAGCAGATGCAAGTGCATTTTCGATATTGTGGTTGCCTATGATCCTGAGCTCATGCTTATCGCAGATATGCAGCACCTCAGTACCGTTATTGATCACAAGCTCATCCCCGTCAAGGTATGCGCCGAAGTCCGGTTTCTCCAGTCTGCTGAACGGAACAATACGAGCCTTGCAGTCATCTGCAAGAGCCATGCATGTTTTGTCATCATAATTGATAACAAGATAGTCTTCCGCTGTCTGATTGGCAAATACAGCCGCCTTTGCAGCCCCGTATGCCTCCATTGTCTTATGTCTGTTAAGATGGTCCGGTGTCAGATTGAGTATTGCTGAAACGACAGGATGAAACTCTCGTGTCGTCTCCAGCTGGAATGAGGATACCTCTGCGACCATCCACTCATCTTCTGATGAATCGATCGCTTCTGTTACGACCGGATTGCCGATATTACCTACAACAGCAGTTCTGCGACCTGATGCTGCAAATATCTCGCCCACTAGTGTCGTTGTAGTTGTCTTGCCGTTGGTTCCGGTAATGGCAACATACTTTCCCTCAGTTATCCTATAAGCAAGCTCCAGCTCGCCTATGATCTCAACTCCTGCTTTTCTTGCAGCCTCGATGAAATCAAGAGTCGGCGGAACGCCGGGACTCAACACAAGCATGTCGAATGAAGCCATGTCGTCCGGCATACATCCCAGATACATGTTGATATGATTGTTTTCCATGAATCTGATAAGCTGTGTATTCAGCTTGTCAGCAGGAGAATTATCCTGTCCGCTTACATATGCTCCGAGTTCAACGAGGGCCTCAACAGCCGCTTTTCCCGACTTACCGAGTCCTACAACTAGGACTTTCTTGCCCTTTAAAGTTTCTCTGTAATTCATATTTTGCCTTCTTTTAATTATTATGCTACTGACAGTATTGAGATGATGCAGCATGCCAGTGTGAACAGTGCAAATACTGTTACTACCTTGGTCTCCTTCCAGCCACCCAGCTCAAAGTGATGATGTATAGGTGCCATGCGGAATATTCTCTTTCCGCCTGTTTTCTTGAAATATGCTACCTGAATTATTACCGACAGAGCCTCTATTACGAAAAGAAGTCCTGCGATAGGCAGCAGCCATGCCATCTTTCCAACAATAGCAGCTGCGGAAAGAACTCCGCCAAGTGCCATCGAACCGGTATCCCCCATGAATATCCTTGCAGGATAGTGATTGTACATGAGGAATCCGAGTGCTGCTCCCAGAATAGCCTGTCCTGCAACAGCCATAGGCTCGTTTCCGCCATCAATGAAGAACATTCCAACGATCGCAAAACACAGTCCCACGATCCCTGTTGTTGATCCTGCAAGTCCGTCCAGTCCGTCAGTCAGATTGACCGCATTTGCCATTGCAACTTCTACAAAAATGATGAACGGAATGTAGAACCATCCGAAATCAACATAGGTCTTTGCAAAAGGAATGAATACCTCTGTGCCCTCCTTGACCATCATGAAAACAGCGAGTGCAGCGCCGAATACGACCTGCAGTGCCAGTTTCTGCTTTGGAGTAAGGCCTTCATTCTGTTTCTTGGCGATCTTGTTATAGTCATCAATGAAACCGATCACACCATAAGCCAGCATGGTCAGGATGATAGCGATCTTGTCTCCTCCGATCGGTCCTGAAATAAAACCGCTGCAGAGTATTGCGACAAATATTCCTGCGACTATTGCAACTCCGCCCATTGTCGGAGTTCCGGCCTTGGACAGATGTGCCTGAGGTCCGTCTTCTCTGATGAATTGTCCGAACTGCTTTTTCTTCATGAACGGTATCATCCTGTTAGTCAGGAACATGGATACCGCAAAAGCGATCACTGCTACTAATGAAAATGTTGCTGATGACATCTTGATCAAAACTCCTTGATATGCAATTTAGTTCTTTATCTCTCTGATGATGCGTGTGATGCCCAGGGCATTCGACGCCTTTACGAGGAAGAGGTCTCCTTCTTCCAGAATATCATCAAGGTTAGCCATTACCTCATCGATAGTGTCGAAGCTGTGAACGATATCAACTCCGCCCTTCTCTTTGAGCGTATCTGCGATAACTTTACCGAGTCTTCCAAGTGTTACAACAAAGTCAACTCCGCTCTTTGAGATATAATCACCTACATCCTGATGGATCGCTACTTCATCCTTGCCGAGCTCTCTCATATCTCCTACAATGAGACCCTTGCGAGGCGCAGGTGTATGTCTGATAACTTCAATGGCAGCCTTCATTGCTTCAGGATTTGCATTGTAAGTATCATTGATGATCGTATATCTTCCGCGCATTACATCAAGTCTGTTCTCAACAATATCAATGTTCTTGATAGCTTCAAGAGCATCATCGATGGAAATATCATACAGCTCTCCCATTGCAACTGCTTCAGCTGCGTTGAAGAGATTGTGTGCTCCGATAATAGGAATTTCCATGTCATAGGTCTTGCCATTTCTTGTCAGCTTGCCTCTTACACCGTCGATACCTCTGTCCTCAATATCAGTGATCCTGAAATCGCAGTCTTCTGCATCGCCAACAGTGATGATATTGAAATTGCCCTTGCTGTGAGCTTTTACGCTCTCAACGGAGAGATTTGATACCTGATTGTTTACGATCAGAGTTCCGTCAGGTCCGAACTGCTCAGTGATCCTCAGTTTGGCCTCCAGCAGTTTCTCTCTTGAAGACTCGAAGAATTCCATGTGTACGGAACCTACGTTGGTAACGATAGCATTCTGAGGCTTTACCATCTTTACCAGTTCGCTCATGTCTCTTCCGTCGCCAATACCGATCTCTGTTATTGCGATCTCGATGTCGTCCGCATAACTGTTGAATACTGTCAGTGGAATGCCTGTCTCACTGTTGTAATTTCCGATATTCTTTCCTGTCTTGTATTTTGATGAAAGAACAGAATATGTGAATTCCTTGGTGGTCGTTTTGCCGGCACTTCCGGTTATAGCCACTCTCTTGAGGTCTTCCCATTCGTCCATGTATTTTATCGTAAGGTCATCAAGAGCGATGATGGTATCTTCTACGAGAATAACATTCATGTCCCCGTATTCAGCCATTTTCTGTGCCCATTCCTCTTCCATGACAACTACATTGTGGCAGCCCTTCTCACGAACATCAGGAAGGAATGTGTGAGCATCTACTCTCTCGCCCACCAGCGCAAAGAAAAGGCCGTCCGCCTTGATCCTTCTATTATCTATTTCAACAGATGTAACACTGTTGTATTTATCTTCTGCCGCTTTGGCATAGAGTTTTCCTCCGGTTCCCTCAAGAATGTAATTCAGGTCCAGTCTTCTCATATAAGTACCTCCGTTTTTTATTCGCTATATAAGTATACCACAGATTTCTTCGTAACCTTAGTGCCGGCTTTAGGATATTGGTCTACAACATTAAAAGATTTTCCAGTATTGCTTTCCGGCATCACCTTATACTTCAGCTTCTTGCCGTTCAGTATCTCGATCGCCTTCCTGCTGTTCTTTCCTGTAATATTAGGAACTTTTACTTTATTTTTCTCGGCTTTGGCAGCCTCTTTGTCAGAGTATTCCCGTTCAACGCCCATGTACTGAAGCGTCTTCTCCATTACGTCCTTTACGATTGGTCCTGCAGAATCGTTTCCGTAGCCGGTCCTGGTAGGCTTGTGAACGATGACCAGCATTGATACCTGAGGATCATCCATTGGAGCCATCGCCACAAATGAGCAATCCTTGGAGCTTGTGTACATTCCGCCACTGGCGATATTTGCTGTACCGGTCTTGCCACCGACTCTGTACCCGGGAACATATGCCATCGTGCCGCCGGCTTCGGTGACATAGTATTCCATGATCTCGCACATCTTTTCAGCTGTTTCCTCGGAAATCACCTGTCTGACAGCTGTGTCTTCTTTTTCCTCTATCGTTTTGCCATCCTTGTCGATGATCTTGGTGACTACCTTAGGCTTCATCAGCACTCCGCCGTTACCCAGCGCATTTACCGCACACAGCATCTGTATAGGAGTGATGGCTATTCCCTGTCCATATCCCGTAGTTGCCAGATCGACAGCACTCAGCCCATCTGGATCCTTAACTATGGAGCTTGTCTCTCCCGGAAGATCAACTCCTGTCTTGTCATTGAATCCGAACAGCTCGATCTGATTGTAGAATCTGTCCGCGCCCATATCCAAAGCGACCCTCGCAAGTGCCGGGTTGCATGAATTACCTACTGCGGTCTTAAGATCCTGAGTCCAGTGATGTCCGAGGCAGTGAAGGTCTACTCCATTGACCATTATCACTCCGTTGCAGGAATACCTTGAACTATCATCTGCGCAGCCTGTTTCAAGTGCTGAAGCTGCCGCTATCAGCTTGAATGTTGAGCCCGGTTCATAAATACTGCTCACAGCCTCACAAGTCCACATTCGACTCAGGTAATCAGACTGCTTCTCAGTGCTCATTTTCTTGAACTTCTCATACTCCGACTTGGAATACGGTTTGTTTGAATTATTCGGATCATATTCAGGAGTCTGCGCCATTGCCAGTATGTTTCCCGTCTTTGGATCCATCATTATGCATGTGATGGCGGCCGCTCCGGTCCGTTTCATTCCGCTCTGGATAGCATCTTCAAGATAGTGCTGAAGAACCGAATCTATCGAAGTTACAATGCTGTATCCATCCTGTGCCTGATAATACTTGCTGTTGCCGTTGGCAAGAGTATTACCCTGACTGTCAGTCGTCCTGACCGTTCTGCCCTTTATGCCGGCAAGTACAGAGTTGTACTCATACTCAAGCCCGGTCCTTCCTGTATTCTCGGAATTAACTCCTCCGAGGAGTTGTGCCGCAAACGCTCCGTTAGGATAGTACCTGGCGGTTTTTGTCCTTACGAGCACATTGCTGCCCCAGAGTTCCTTGGCTTTGTCAACAGCTTCCTTGCTGAGTCCGTCTGCAAGCAGAACCAGATTGTCCTCACCTTTGAGTCTCTTGCGCAGAACATCTCTGTCTTCATCCGTCAGCTTGACAAGATCCGACAGTACTTTCTTGCGGTCGTCATCTGATATCGACCTGCTCTTGTACATGTACTGTGTGTATCCGTACAGCTCATACTTAGTAACGGTCTCTGCCAGAGTGCTCATTCTTGAGTCATATATATTTCCTCTGACAGCATCTATCTCCGTATCAACTTTCTGCATGGATGTCGCCATCAGTTTGAGGTCATCAGCCCTTATTATCTGCCAGTATCCCATTCGGAAAACAAGCAGCAGCATAAGCAAAACAAGAAAACCAAAGCCTGCAATCAGTCTCGTTCTGTTTTCGACTGTTACGGACAATGGTTTCAGTTCTTCTTTCGGTATTATTTCGATATCTCCACCCGCCTTTTCGGAAAACCTGTTTTTATCATGTGAATATTCCTCAAAGCTGAATGATCCGAACTTCTCGTATTTCTTTTTACTTGTCTCTTCTTTTCTCTTCCACATAACCAACTAAAGAGCCACCAATCCTGCGCGGGTCAGTGGCTCTCGTCTGTCCTGTTTTTAATTATAAGCTTCTGACTTTATCATCGCAGCCAGACTTTCACCCGTCTGTTCTTCTTCGCTTATTGTAATACAGTTCGTTGCACTTGGGTAGACCATACCGTATTTTCCGGTAGCCAGTTTCTCGATCCTGGTGACCTTGGTCTGCTCAACGATCTGGCTGTTCATTGAGTCGATCTCCGCTTGTAGATACTCATTCTCCGCCCTCAGCACATTGTTATCATACTGAAGTGTTGCGGCATAGGCATTCAGGCTTACAAGTAAGAAAACCAGACCGACAGCGATGATAAGTACGAGTACTGTTTTTCTTGCACCCGAACTCAATCCCGTCGATACAGATCTTCTTCCGGTAGCTGCTCTTCCTGCTGCAACGCTTCCGGAATATGCTCTATTTACTTGCGTCCCTGAATATCCTGCCATTTTCTTAGGTATAAAACATTTTTTAAGGAGATTTAACTTACAGTTTTTCGATAACTCTCAGCTTGGCGCTTCGAGCTCTCGGGTTTGACTCTAATTCTTCTTCCGAAGCAATGAGCGGCTTCCGTGTCACTTTCCTGACATCGGCCACCTTGCCGCAGACACATACCGGAAATTCCTTAGGACATGTGCACGGATTCAACCGTCTTTCGAATTCCGTTTTCACTATCCTGTCTTCCAGTGAGTGGAATGTGATTATTGCGATCCTTCCTCCCGGTTCGAGTAGATCCGGAAGTGTTTCGACCGCTTTGCGCAGATGTTCAAGCTCTGCGTTTACCTCTATTCTGATAGCCTGAAAAGTCCTCTTGGCAGGATGCGGTCCGTTTCTTCTTGCCTTGGCCGGTATAGCTGCCTTGATGATCTCAACAAGCTGTCCTGTTGTCTCTATAGGTCCGTCCTTGCGGGCGTTCACGATGAACTTCGCAATTCTGGATGCCCAGTTTTCTTCTCCATAGTCCCTGATGATCCTTGTCAGCTCGGACTCGGAGTATGTGTTTACCACGTCATATGCGGTGAAGCTGTCGTCTTCATTCATCCGCATGTCCATTGGTGCATCCTGCATATATGAGAAGCCTCGATCAGCATTATCAAGCTGATAGGACGAGACCCCCAGATCAAGAAGTATTCCTGACACCTTTCCGGGATACTCTCTGTCTTCCCCTGCCTCTGCAGCAGCTTCTGCAATATCCTGAACGTCACTGTAATTGGCGTGGAGGAATACCTTATTGCATTTGTAAGGCCCAAGCCTTGTACCTGCCGCGTTGAGCGCCTCAGTGTCTCTGTCAACAGCGATCAGTGTTCCTTTTTCTGACAGTCTGTCGCAGATACCTGACGAATGACCGCCACCGCCGACCGTACCGTCTACATATATTCCATCAGCTCTTACGTTAAGAGCCTCCATAACCTCGTTGTATAAAACCGGAACATGTTCGAACTCCATATGCCTACCTCTTGTTCTTTCTGACTAGAGGTCGTACATGTCGAGTTTTTTTACGAACTCTTCGTTATCCATCATGTTCTCACCCTCAGGGTCATTCAGACTCTCTACACTCCAGATCTCTATCTTGTCCATTGCGCCCTTGGTAACAAGGTCTTTGCTGATTTTTGCATAGTCTCTAAGGTGCTGAGGAATAAGTATTCTACCCTGGGCGTCCAGATGACACTCCTCGGCATTCGAGAAGAACTCTCTGATGAATTTACGAACATCTTTGTCCGACTGCTTGAGCATGCTGATCTTTTCAACAAGAACATCCCAGTCCTCCATCGCATAGATGTACAGGCAACGGTCAAAGCCTCTTGCGAGCATGCAGTGACCGCCGAGCATGTCCCTGTATTTTGCAGGGATGATCAGCCTGTTCTTGCTGTCTATTGAGTTCTGATAAGTTCCTGTGAAAAGCACTTGTCCAAGCTCCTTGCTTATATAAAGCTACCTTTACCTCTATTTGTCCCCATTTTACTCCACCAAATGTTAAATATCAAAGAAAAATTAGCTATTTCCAACCACTTTACTCCACTTTTTTGATGTAAAGACCTCTTTACACACGAAAACTGCAGCAAATAAAAAAGCAACCACCATATGTAGTAGTTGCTTGAGAAAATTCGCCTATATTTAGTTATTCAAGAACTTTTGTTTGATTGTCTTGTGTCCCTTCCCGGGGCTGGCCCCAAGATGTGGGTCCTAGCATGTTTTATATTATCAGGCCTCCGTTTACACCTATGATCTGTCCCGTAATGAACGAAGACTCATCTGAGGCAAGAAACTCCATGACAGATGCTATGTCAGATGGTTTTCCTATGCGGCAAAGCGGTGTTTCATCACATATTTCATCAACTATTTCACTTGCGATCCCGGCATTCATGTCAGTGTCGATCATTCCCGGTGCAATGCTGTTGACACGTATGCCGGAAGGTCCTACTTCCTTTGCCAGTGCCTTGGTCATGCCTATGACACCCGCTTTGGCTGCAGAATATGCCACTTCACAGGAAGCTCCAACCTGACCCCACATGGATGAGACCGTGATAATACTTCCGGAATGACGGCTTATCATCGCAGGGAGACAGTAATTGATGGCATAATAAACGCCATTGAGATTGGTATCAATTATCTCCTCCCAGCGTTCCTCTCCGATATCCGTAACAAGATTGATATCAGATATCGCCGCATTGCAGATAAGGCAGTCTATTCCGCCCAACACATCAATTGCCTTGTCGACCGCAATCTTCACGGAATTGCTGAATTTAACGTCGCATCTGACAGGATGCGCACCTGTCCCCTGACGCAGAGCATCAGCCTCGAGTTCGGATCTGTGATATGTGAAAGCGACCGTTGCTCCATCTGCAGCAAAACGCCTTACCGCTTCTGCACCGATGCCTCTCGATCCGCCTATTATGAGTACCTTCTTATCTCTGACAGTCATACTATCCTCCATAATCAATATGCGCCCCCATTGAGAGCGCATACTTCAGTCATTCTTGCTTTACAGCATTATTTATCTTCCTTTAACTCTGCCTCAAGAAGCTCTTTTTCTCTGGTAAGACGCTCGTTCTCAGCTTCAAGAGCAGCCTTCTCGGCAGCTTCTTTTTCTTCCTTCTCCTTAGCCTTTGCCTTTTTCATCTTCCTGATCTTGTGCTTGATGCAGAAATAGATAATAACAACTACGGCGATGGCAATGGCAGCAACGGCGAATCCGAAACTTGCATCAGCCTTGAATCTTCTCCAGTTCAGCTTAAGATAAAGCGCAATGATGGCAGCAATTACCAGGACTATGATAATGATTACTGTCGATGCACTGCCCTTCTTATTTTTCAGTTTTCCTAACATTCGGACACCCTTCCTTTCGTGTCATCAATAATCATACGTGCAGATTCTATCACTTTCCGATAAATTCACGCAATAATGAATTATCAGGAACGTTCTTAGCTGTTTCCGTGCTGATACGGTCGAAATATTTGAGGAAAGCTATCATTCTCTGAGCCTCTTCATATTCCGGTGCACCCTCTGATATCTCCTCAAGCAGCGGTTGAGCATATGTCTTCAGCAAAGCCGTCTCGTACACCAGGCTGGAATTAAATACATGATCGGCATAAGAGCTGTAAGGAAAAATATTCTCGTTTTCTCCGCGTCTTACATTGCACCAGTTCGAAAGAGTACCGGCAGCATCAGTTCCGCGGAACTGATTATCTCTTACCATTCGCCTCAGCATTCTGGCATCAGTAGTTGACAGTCTGTTGTGTCTGTCTATGCCGATACGTGTAAGAGGGCTGATGTATATTTTGTACTTGTCTTCTACCGGGATATCCGGTGTAAGATCGTCATTCAGCGAATGTATGCCTTCAATAACAAGAGCCTGACCCTCCAGAGGTGCGATAGTCCTTACTCCGAATTTCTTTTCGCCTGACACGAAATCGTATTCCGGCGCGTCCACACTTTCTCCGTTGAGAAGAGCTTTCATCTGGGAATTGAACAGCTCGATATCCAGTGCCGACAGGCCCTCATAATCAGGCTTTCCGTCAGGTCCGATCGGTGTTTCAGCTCTGTTCACGAAATAGTCATCTGTTCCGAGATATATAGGCTCCTGAGACGTTTTCTCACCTATGGCCGCGCACAATCTCTTGGCAAATGTCGTTTTGCCCGAAGATGACGGTCCTGCAATAAGAATAAGTCGTCTTCCTTTCTCTGCGATCTCTTCTGCTATCTCTTCGATCTCCTGCTGCTGCAGCTTTTCTGCTTCAACTATGAGTTCAGCACCTCTTCCGGCCCTGATCGCCTCATTGAGGTCTGAAAGATAATCGAGGCCCATGTTCTTGCGCATCTTCTTGCTGTCAGCGAACGCCTCATACAGCTTGTCGTCGTCTCTGTACTCCGACACTTTCCCTCCGGAAAGCATGTAAGGAACTCTGAGCAGAAAACCGTTCTTGTACTTCCTTATCTCATAGGTATCAACATAGGATGTAGACGGTACCATGTCGCTGAAGAAACAGTTCTTGTATCCTCCCATATCCGAGATCTCCAGCTTTTCCTCCGGATCTCTCTGCCCCAGAAGTCTGACCTTCTCAGGTACATCATATTCCTTCCAGAGCTTCATGGCCTCTTCATTGGTCATAGTCACAGTCTCAATAGGAATATCAGCACGGATGATAGCATCCATGTGTTCTTTGATCCTGCTGATGTCTGATGTGGAAATCGGAGACGATGTGTCTCCCAGGTACACGAAAAAGCCCTGGTTGAGAGAATTGCCTACCCTTACGTTTACATCCATGCCGTAAACTTCGATAATGGCCTTCATCATCACCATCAGAACGGAGTGGTGATATGCCTGTTCTTTTTTAATTGAATCTATTGTGTATTTCATACCAACATTATGCCATTAAAATTGAAATAAAACAATTATTAGTAGTGCCAAATAAGACAGTTTTTGTTAATATAAAAACAAATAGATTTATTTACTCTGAAAGGAGGTCAACATGAAATTAACAAAAGAACAACAAGCCATTCTTGACGGTTCCCAAGGCGAGACCATGGCTAAGGTTCTGAAGACTCTGATCATGTACGGAGAATGCTTTGGTGCTGAGAGACTGGTGCCTATCACAAGCGAATTCGGTCACACTGTTATCAGTTTCGGAATCGGAGTAATGAGCCCGGTTTATGACCTGTACGACAAGATCCTTGGCGACGGCTTCATCAGCAAGCAGAAATTCACAGCTGACCCTCTTCCACTGGACAAGAACATTCCTACCAATCCTCTCCAGGATCTGGTATTCAAGTTCATGTACAAGTGGCAGGATCGCTATGAGGAGCAGATGAAGAAGCTCGGTATCACCAACGACAAGGCTTTCACCTGCACCAACTATCTGCCTGAGGTAGGCAATACCCCTAAGAAAGGTGACATTCTTTCATGGGCAGAATCCTCAGCCGTAGTTTTCGCAAACAGTGTACTGGGTGCACGCTGCAACCGCAACTCCGGCATCATCGAAATGATGGGATCCATCGCAGGCCTCGTTCCTGAATTCGGATTCCTTACAGATGAAGGACGTAAGGCAGACTATATCGTTGAGATCAGAACTTCGGAAAAGCCGGAAGCACAACTTCTCGGATCTGCGATCGGCATGCATGTGCTTGACAAGGTCCCTTACGTAAAGGGTCTTGATAAGTGGATCGGAACAGAGCTCAACGATGATGCTATCGGATATCTCAAGGATTTCGGAGCAGCAACTGCTTCCAACGGTTCCGTAGGACTTTATCATATTGAAAACCTTACACCTGAGGCTGTTGAGCTGGGCGAATCCATCATCAGAAAGGATGCTCAGGTATATGTTATCGACGACGCTGAGCTCCAGAGAGTAAAGGACAGCTACCCTGTTATCTGGAAGGATCCTAACGCAAAGCCAAAGCTCTGCTTCATGGGATGCCCTCACATGACACTCAAGCAGCTCAAGGACAATACAGAGAAGGTATCGCAGGCACTTAGAAAGAACGGACACTCCAAAGTTGTCATTCCTACAGTCTGGACTGCATCACCTGATGTTATCGAGGAATTCAAGAAGACTACAGACTACTGGAAGATGGTCAACTGCGGTATCATTTTAAGCTACATCTGCCCTCTCATGTATATGAACAACCCGCTGTGCAAGATCCAGCCTGTTATAACTTCATCCAACAAGCTGCGCACTTACACAACAGCACGTTACTACACCGAGGCTGAGATAATTGAGAAGATCACAGGAGGTGAGATGTAATGAAAAAGGAATTCAAAGGCAGAGTCATCTGCGCAGGATCCTGCACTGCTCCTGCTCTGGTATCCCACGGTGGATTCAATACACTAGCCAGCTTCCAGATGGCGATCATGTTCGGAGACAAGAAAGTAAAATGCGGAGATCAGAACAACCCCGACCTGTATAAGAAGCCTATGATAGGAACGGCTCTGTGCCTGCCTGAAACTATAGGATCAACAACAGGCGGAATGATCCTCTACACAGTATGTGCTGCAGGCAAGGCTCCTGCATGCATGCTTTTCTCCAAGCCTATCGATTCACTTGCGGCATCCGGTGCAATTCTTGCCGATGTTTGGACAGATTCATCAATGCCTGTTATTGACGAGTTAGGTGAAGATTTTATACAATATGTACAAGACGGTATGACTATTACTGTGTCTGAAGACGGCACGGTAACTGTTGAAGACTAGACTTTGGCGATTTCTGCACAGGCAGCGATCGTCGCCACTATATCTAAGGAGGAACAAACATGGGAAAGTATGATAATGTTAAAAAAGATTATCAGCCTCTATTCACTCCTTGGAAGATCTGTGATGTAGAGATCCCTAACAGGATCGTACAGACTTCCATGGGTGGAACTTCCCTTTTCGGATGGCTGGAACCATGCCATTTCGATAAGGAAGCAGCTTACCACATCCTGAACAGAGCTCAGGAAAACGTAGGTCTGGTACTGCCTGGAATGCAGTGCGTAAGAGACACTATGGGTAAGAGATGGCTGTATCAGAACAAGAAGATGTTCAAGGATCTCGCTGAGTGGATGCCTGAATTCCACAAGACAGGATCCAAGCTCTTCATCCAGCTGGCAGGCGGATTCGGACGCTCCATGGCTATCAACCAGATGATGGTAGACATGCTCGAGAAGAAGCCTTTCGGTGCTGTTGCAAAGCCTTTCCTCGATATCGAGTACTGTTGCGCTTCATGCTCCGAGACACCTAACAGATGGTACCCTTCTCTGAACGCAAGAGCCATGACCATCAAGGAGATCCAGGAGATGGTAGAAGCCTTTGCAAAGACAGCTAAGATGTGCAAGGATGCCGGTGTTGACGGTGTTGAGATCCACGCTGTACACGAAGGATACCTCCTTGACCAGTTCACAATTGCAAACTGGAACTACAGAACTGACCAGTACGGCGGTTCATTCGAAAACAGATTCAGATTCCCTGTAGAAATCGTACAGGCTATCAAGAGAGAGTGCGGAGATGACTTCCCTGTTGCTCTGAGATATTCAGTAGTTTCAAAGTGTAAAGGATGGCTCCAGGGAGCTCAGCCTGGCGAAGAATTCGAAGAGTTCGGACGTGACATGGCTGAATCCGAAAAGGCTATCAAGTACCTCGAGGAAGCAGGATACGACATGTTCGACTGCGACAACGGTACATATGATTCCTGGTACTGGGCTCACCCACCTGTATATATGCCTGACAACTGCAACCTTGAAGATGTTGAGCATATCAAGAAGTTCACAACCAAGCCTGTTGTATGTGCAGGTAAGATGGATATCAAGACTGCTGCCAAGGAGATCAAGGCAGGAAAGATCGACGGTCTCGGAATTGCTCGTCAGAACCTGGTTGACCCTGAATGGGTTACTAAGATCATCGAGGGCAGAGAGGATGAGATCAAGCCTTGCATCAGATGTCACAATGCTTGCTTCAGCTTTGCAAAGAGCAAACACACAGCAAACACTCAGACTCTGGACGATTCGCTCCACCTCGCTCGTTGCGCTCTGACTCCATCAACAATGCAGCACAACAAGTACAAGATCGTACCTACTAAGAATCCTAAGAAGGTTGCTATCGTTGGCGCAGGCTTCGGAGGACTCGAGGCAGCTCTCGTTCTTAAGAAGAGAGGCCATATGCCTACAGTATTCGAGAAGGACGATAAGATGTTCGGTCTCTACAATACTGCAGCAGCAATGTCCTTCAAGGATGCTGACAAGATGCTCATGAAGTGGTACGAGAGAGAGATCAAGAAGAATGATATCGATGTAAGACTCAACACTGAAATCAACGATATCACTTCCCTGCTCAAGGCTTATGACGAAGTAATCGTATCTGTAGGTACATTCCCTAAGGCACTTCAGATCCCTGGCTTCGAGAAGACTATTACATTCACAGACCTCCTGCTCGGCAAGAAGAAATACGACAAGATCGTATTCCTCGGCGGCGGACAGTCATCCTGCGAGGCAGCTTATGACGCAGCTCTGGCTGGCAAGCACCCTGTAGTAGTTGAATTCCAGGATGACCTGATCACAGCTCCTGGAACTTGCCTGGCTAACTCCTCATTCCTGAGAGAGGCTCTGCCATACAAGAACGTTCCTGTACATCTTGAGAGCACTGTTACTGAGATCGGTGACGGATACTGCATGATCAAGAACGTTGCTACCGGCGAAGAGTGGAAGGAAGAGTGCGACTGCATCGTTAACGGACTCGGATTCGTTCCTAACGACAGATTTGCAGGCACTAAGAGCAAACACCTCCACAGAGTCGGCACTTGCGTTAAGTGGGGTAACCTCAGAGACGTTATCTGGGGAGCATGGGATGTTGCAATGAAGATCTAGTAATCAGGTTTGGTTTGTGACCGAGCGTACGGCTCTCGCCTCGCTGCGGCTTCACGCAACGGATACTAAGCTCAAATCAAAAGGAGATGGTTTCGACCATCTCCTTTTTCTTCTCGCTAAGTATCGGCTACAGAGCTGGTATTCTGCGACGATGACGTGTCTTTCATGTCTGCAGCTCCAGCCTGCGTTTTACATATTACTTATTCCATATATCCTTGTACTGCCTGTACTTGTCGATGTCAGAGAGAACATTCCACGGTATGAATCCGCCCTTCAGGCCTGCATCCCGCAGTGCCTTTATCTGCTGCTTCATGATTTTTGTATTATAGTTTACCGTAGGATTCCAGTACGGCGTGTTATATCCTGTTATCCATGTACGGTCTATCGCAGGCGTAGGACATTCTTTCTGTTTCTGCACAGTTAGTTTCGCCCAGTAGTTAAGCGTCTTGTACGGATGTGTCCATGTATCGTTTTCGCCGTGATGATCTGAATAAGGCATCGAGCTTATCGCGTCAACGACATTGGAGATCGCCGGCCAGTACTGACCGTAAGCAGTGCAATAGGAATATGAACATTCACCGAATACATCTACGGATACATATGCTCCGACCTCATGGATCTGGTCACAGGCATAGAAGCAGAAATTCTGTATTGCCTGAGCCTTCTGCTCTTTGTATCTGTTGCGCCAGTCCGTTTTCTTGTTCTGTGACATTTCAAAGGATGACTCTGGGAATCTCACATAATCGAACTGTATCTCATCAAATCCGAATAATTTGACCGCCTCGATAGCCAGTTTGACATTGTACTCCCATACATCCCTTGAGTATGCACTAGGCCAGTTGTCCTTATTGATGCAGTCTTCCGGATGATCCTTTGCGTAGCGTGAATCATTGAATACAACGATACGTCCGATGGTATATACACCGGTCTCCTTGTATGCGTCAACGCCTTCCTTGAACTCATCAACAGTTGCGTAAGCCTTCTTGTATGATGTCTTGGAATACTCCTTTGCGACTTCCGATTTGTACGTCAGTGGTCCATCCTTGATATCGATAACGACAGCATTGCAGTCCGTGGACTTTATCAGCTTCACATATTTCCTGTAGTTGATCGCAGCCTCCGTGTTGATATACATGGTACGCGCATCGGTACAGAGCTCATTATCATCAAATGAAGGTTTCTTTACCGGATAGTAGTCCAGATCACGTGCATGTCCGCCTCCCAGATCGAAGCCGTATTCGGCTTTTCTGGCAGCCTTGTATTCGCCATGCTCATTATAATTCGCTTCAGCATCTTTCCTGGTGCCGACCATGTACTTTCCGTACACATAGCCTTCCCCTGACTTCTTTGCAGCATCAGTGTAAGCGACTTTGTATCTGTCTATTGTCCCATCTTCCTGCAGCTCACCGATCTCAACGATATCCATGCGGCTTCCCTTTGCCATGTACGATGCTATCTCCGGCCCCTGCTCATTCTCATATATCGTGACAGGTGTCCTGACATATAATTCTGTCTCCTGTACTATTTTATCTCTGGAATCAACAAGATGATCTGATCCCACATAATACAGCTGTTCAGATCCGCTGTCCTCCACGTCTGCTTCGACATCTCCCCCTATTTCTGAGATACGCTCTGCAAGATCTTCTGGAAGCCTGATCTGCAGCATCTCGTTGTCATCCAGAACTTCTTTCTCGCCCGTATAATTTACAGTATTTCCACGCGGAACAGATGCCACATAAGCCATTTCTCCATCATCGTTAATCTCATAGATCTTAACGAGCGGCGAATCTGCTCCGAGGTACATTTTTTTCTCACACGAAGGAAGAGTGATCGCCATTATCGTGATCAACGCAGCCAGTACAATTATTCGTGCTCTACTGATTTTTTTGGCAGACATTGTTTCTCCCCTCTCATTAGTATCGGTCATATGTTATAATAATTTTCAAATCTAAGCAACAAGGAAGGACAGTATGAATTACGAGTATAAATGTAATTTTGTATATCAGCTCAGAGCACAGCTGTGCGACGAGGTCGAAGCCGAAGAAGGAGCCCTCACAATCAGGCGCAACGGCGAAACTCTCGATTTCGGAAATATAAAAACAGGCAACAATATATACGCCTGTCTCGTATACGATCATTGTCGTGTCATCACTTTCGTCACTGATGGCAGAGACTCCGAAGTTATCAATCTGATCTTCAGTTCAGACGGAGAATACGACGCAACGCTTGCACTTCTCAGCAATGTCTGCAATATTCCGATCAGCGTTCAGGACGGCAAACTGATTTCCTATGCACGTAGCATTTCCGAAAAACTGAGATCCGGTATATCGGTATCAGTATTCGACTCAGTAAAGGAAGATGATTTCATTATCTGTTCTGCTTGCGGCGTACAGAATGCAAAAGACTCGGGCTTCCCGTTCTGTCTTGAATGCGGCGAACCACTGTAAGTTGAAGGCGCTCTCAGGAGCGCTTTTTCTTATGATTTGAAATTCATTGCTTTATATGTAATAATAATTGCAGAAAAATACACGCCGCATCGCGGATCTGTATCCGCCGCGGTCATAAGAAAGGATATTATTTAAATGAAAATCGCTATTACATATGAAGACGGAAATGTATTTCAGCACTTCGGACATACAGAGACTTTTCAGATTTTTGAAATAGAAGACGGCGGGATCGCCGGTGAATCTCTTCTTGATACTGCAGGTTCAGGACACGAAGCTCTGGCAGGATTCCTTGCAGATAACGGCGTAAACGTTCTTATCTGCGGTGGCATGGGCGATGGTGCCAAGATGGCGCTTGATGCTGCAGGTATCGATGTTATCTCAGGCGTTACAGGTGATACTCATCAGGCTGTTGCTGCTTACCTGAGAGGCGAACTTGTTTCTGCCGGTGTAAACTGTGATCATCACGATCATGATCATGGTGAATGTGGCGACGACTGCGGTTGCGGTGGCGGCTGTGGCGGTTGCGGCGGTGGTTGTGGCGGCAGAGCTCCGACGATCGTTTATGAAGGACCTAATGCAGGCAAGATCTGTAGCGTTCACTACACAGGCACATTTAATGATGGAACTAAATTCGACAGCTCATATGACAGAGGCGAACCTCTTCAGTTCGTATGTGGTGTTGGAATGATGATACCGGGATTTGACAAAGCGGTAGTTGACATGGAGATCGGTCAGGTGATCGACGTGCATCTTACACCAGATGAAGCATACGGTGAGCACGACCCACAGGCAGTATTCACTGTTCCTGTCAGCGAAATGCCGGGTTCGGAACAGC
>JAKSSO010000015.1 GCA_024403055.1 Mogibacterium sp.
ATGTGGCTTGGTTCTTTCGTATTTCTGCTTAGCCATTTCTATTCTCCTTTATTGATTTGCCCTTTTTGATCTCGGGCTATGATCTATTTTATGATTTTCTCTGCGAGGCTGTCAGGCAGCTTCTCAAAGTGATCGAACTGCATTACATAAACTCCTCTACCCTGAGTTCTTGAACGCAGATCTGTTGCATATCCGAACATCTCGGACAGCGGTACGAAGCCTCTTACGATGGCTGCGCCGTTATTGATATCAGATCCCTCGATTCTTCCTCTACGTGAACTGATATCGCCGATAACGTCACCCATGTAATTGTCAGGAACTGTAACTTCAACCTTGAAGATAGGCTCCAGCAGTACAGGGTTAGCCTTCAGAACTGCTTCTTTAAATGCCTTGGATCCTGCTACCTTGAAAGCCATATCCGAAGAGTCAACTTCGTGATATGAACCATCATAGAGCTCTACGCCGATGTCAACGACCTGATATCCTGCGAGAGGACCTGCCTGCATTGCTTCCTCGATACCTTCCTGAACCTTAGGAATGTATTCTTTAGGAATAGCTCCGCCGACGATCGAGTTAACGAATTCAAATCCCTCACCCGGCTCTCTTGAATACAGTCTGATCTTGACGTGTCCGTACTGACCGCTTCCGCCGCTCTGCTTAACATGCTTGCAGTCGACATCTGCCTTGCCTGTAACGGTCTCTTTGTAGGATACCTGTGGCTTACCTACATTAGCCTCAACCTTAAACTCTCTAAGCAGTCTGTCGACGATGATCTCCAGATGGAGCTCGCCCATTCCTGCGATGATAGTCTGACCTGTTTCGGCATTTGTGTAAGTCTTGAATGTAGGGTCTTCCTCTGCCAGTTTTGCGAGAGCGATACCCATCTTCTCCTGACCGATCTTGGTCTTAGGCTCGATGGCGATCTCGATAACAGGCTCAGGGAATTCCATTGATTCCAGAATGATAGGATGCTTCTCATCACAGAGTGTATCTCCTGTAGTAGTGAACTTCAGTCCTACTGCTGCAGCGATATCTCCGGAATAAACAACATCTATCTCGTCACGATGGTTAGCGTGCATCTGCAGGATTCTTCCGATTCTCTCCTTCTTGTCCTTTGTTGCATTGTATACATGCGAGCCGGACTCGAGGGTACCGGAGTAAACTCTGAAGAATGCGAGCTTTCCGACGTATGGATCTGCCATGATCTTGAATGCAAGTGCGGAGAATGGTCCCTTGTCGTCTGCAACTCTGTCCTCTTCCTCATCTGTCTCAGGGTTAACACCCTTGATAGCCGGAATGTCGAGTGGAGACGGCATGTAGTCAACAACTCCGTCGAGCATCAGCTGTACACCCTTGTTCTTGTATGCGGATCCGCAGAATACCGGGTGCATGTTGCCCTCGATAGTCTGCTTTCTGATGACTGCCTTAACTGCCTCGATAGGATGTTCTTCTCCCTCAAGGTACATCATCATCTGATCTTCATCACACTCCGTAACGTATTCCAGCAGCTTCTCTCTCCAAGCCTTGGCCTCGTCCATCATGTTAGCAGGGATCTCCTGCTCTTCGTACTCTTTACCAAGGTCGTCCTTGTAGATCTCAGCCTTCATCTTCAGCAGGTCGATAATTCCTACGAACTCGCTCTCTGATCCGATAGGTAGCTGTACAGGAACTGCATTAGCCTTGAGTCTGTCGTGGATCATGTCAACAACTCTGAAGTAGTTTGCTCCGAGAATATCCATCTTGTTAACGAAAATCATTCTAGGAACATTGTACTTCTCAGCCTGTCTCCATACGGTCTCGCTCTGAGGCTCAACGCCGCCCTTTGCGCAAAGTACCATAACAGCACCATCAAGAACACGAAGTGATCTCTCTACCTCTACAGTAAAGTCAACGTGTCCCGGTGTGTCGATAATGTTGATTCTTGTGTCTTTCCACTGAGCCGTAGTAGCAGCGGAAGTAATGGTGATACCACGCTCCTGCTCCTGCTCCATCCAGTCCATTGTTGCTGCACCTTCATGAGTCTCGCCAAGCTTGTGAGTTCTTCCTGTATAGAACAGAATTCTCTCAGTGGTAGTTGTCTTACCGGCATCTATGTGAGCCATGATTCCGATATTTCTTGTATTTTCCAACGAAAACTTTCTACCCATTATTTCCTCCTTTCTACAAACTCTCTATTGGTTTTGTCTGCATCAGTCACCTTCTACAGACTAAAATCTGAAGTGTGCGAATGCCTTATTAGCCTCTGCCATCTTATGAGTATCTTCCTTCTTCTTAACGGATGATCCTGTGTTGTTAGCAGCGTCCATAAGTTCTCCAGCAAGTCTCTCAGCCATTGTTCTCTCGCCTCTGAGTCTTGTGTACTTTGTCAGCCATCTGATTCCGAGAGTCTGACGTCTTTCAGGTCTAACTTCGATAGGAACCTGATAGTTCGCACCACCGATTCTTCTAGCTTTAACTTCCAGAACAGGCATGATGTTGTTCATTGCCTTTTCAAATACTTCCAGTGGATCCTCGCCGGTCTTTTCCTTAATTCTATCAAATGCATCGTAAACGATAGTCTGGGCTACGCCCTTCTTTCCGTCCAGCATAATGCTGTTGATCAGCTTTGCAACTACGATGCTACCATAGACTGGATCAGGAAGTACGTCCCTCTTTGGGGTGTTACCTTTTCTTGGCACTTCTTTTCCCTCCTTAATTCAGGTCGGTACTCGTTAGCATATCTCTGTTATTCTTCAGACTGCTCATACCGCAGCTTACTCGGAGAAATGCTCCCGCGGCGCTCTCTAACATATATATTCAGAGAATGCCTTTAACCGATTTTCAATAACTTATTTCTTCTTAGGTCTCTTAGCACCGTACTTTGAACGGCCCTGTCCTCTGTTGGATACGCCTGCAGCGTCGAGTGTTCCTCTGATGATGTGATATCTTACACCTGGGAGGTCCTTAACTCTTCCGCCTCTTACAAGAACAACGCTGTGCTCCTGCAGATTGTGTCCAATACCAGGAATGTAAGCAGTAACTTCCATTCCATTGGTCAGACGTACTCTTGCAACCTTTCTCAGAGCTGAGTTAGGCTTCTTAGGAGTTACAGTCTTTACTGCTACGCAAACGCCTCTCTTCTGAGGGGAGTTAACATCGGTAAGAGTCTTCTTGAGTGTGTTCATGTTCTTACCAAGTGCAGGAGCTGTTGACTTCTTTACGGAGCTCTGTGTGCCCTGACGTACTAACTGGTTAATTGTAGGCATTATATTCTCCTTTCTTCCGATATTTTTTTCTTGCGTCACAAAAACAAGCCTGTGTACGCAAGCTTATTTATTTTACTGTTTAAGCACTCTGATGTCAAGTGAAGAAGTGTATTTTTGTCAGTAATTTCAAGGGTTTGCAGACAATCTGAGTTGTCTGTCTCATGGTCTTTCGCCCGGATATTCGGGCGCATATTCATTTTGTAAATATAGGGATTTTTTTGAAGTCGCAAATACTATATTTTGTAAAAATTCAGCATGTTTCTTCGTATATTTACAAAACAATCTTTAGATCATGCTGAATTGAAAACATTTTGTAAATATACGACTTTTTTAGAACTATGCCAAAGAAAAACAGGTGTGTCTATGTTCAAATTTCTTCTATATTTACAAAATCGCCGCACAGAGTTGCGACGCACGCATCAACGCCCGCACAGGATCGCAATGCATACATCAACGTCCGCACAGAGTTGCGACGCCTGCATCCACGCCCGCACAGAGTCAGGACGCATACGATTGCGACGCAATTGAAGCAAAAATGCGGTGGTCAACCACCGCATTTTTATTATTGGTCCAAAATATC
This sequence comes from Mogibacterium sp., assembly GCA_024403055.1. Lineage (GTDB taxonomy): Bacteria > Bacillota > Clostridia > Peptostreptococcales > Anaerovoracaceae > Crickella. The sequence continues at coordinate 3,826 of JAKSSO010000015.1, forward strand.
TGTTTTCAGACTATTATTCGAGAATAACCTCTTCACCATATCTTGGTGCATCATCAGCAACAGGCGCCTCGTCTTCTGCGATCTCTGTGTTTTCTGCAGGCTCTTCAATGGCTTCTTCAGCATTTACCTTGCCATGCATCATCCAATCGTTTTCGCCGTAGTCGAGTTCAATGTTTCTGTATGTCTTCATGCCGGTTCCTGCAGGGATCAGTTTACCGATCATGACATTTTCCTTAAGACCCTCGAGTCTGTCAGTCTTGCCCTTGATGGACGCATCTGTAAGAACTCTTGTAGTCTCCTGGAATGATGCTGCCGAGAGGAATGAAGTTGTAGCAAGAGCAGCCTTGGTAATACCGAGGAGCTGTCTCTCTGCAACTGCAGGCTCTCCGCCTTCTGCTTCTGCAGCCTCGTTAGCCTCACAAAGCTCAAGTCTTGAGTACTGTCCGCCAGGAAGCAGCTCAGTGTCTCCGGACTTGCTTACCTTGTACTTGGAAAGCATCTGGCTTACGATGATCTCGATGTGCTTATCATTAATGTCTACACCCTGAGTCTTGTATACTCTCTGTACTTCTCTGAGGAGGTACTCGTATACGCCCTGAACGCCGTTCAGTCTCATGATGTCGTGAGGATCCAGAGGTCCCTTTGTGATTCCACTTCCGGCCTTGACCATGTCGCCTACTGCAACATTGATCCTTGCTCCGAATGGAACAACATAGGTTCTGTCTCCACCCTCTTCGCGAACAACAACATCTGTCTTGTTGTCCTCTCTAGGCTCGATAGCGATGACTTCGCCGTCTCCTTCACATATCTCAGCAAGTCCCTTAGGTTTACGAGCCTCGAACAGCTCCTCTACTCTAGGAAGACCCTGTGTGATATCTGATCCGGCTACACCACCGGTATGGAATGTTCTCATTGTCAGCTGAGTACCCGGCTCACCGATGGACTGAGCAGCAATGATTCCGACTGCCTCTCCGGACTGAACGAGTCTGCCGGTTGCCATGTTCTTACCGTAGCACTTAGCGCAGATACCCTTCTTTGCATGGCATGTCATTGCAGATCTGATCTTGATCGACTCGATGCCGCGTGCTTCGATATCCTTTGCAATGTCCTCAGTGATGTATTTGTCTCCGGCAATTACGACCTCGCCTGTTGCAGGGTCAACAACATCTTCAAATGTGAATCTGCCGCTGATTCTCTGCCAGAGCTTCTCGATCTCTTCCTTGCCGTCTCTGAATGCACTTACTTCAACGCCTTCATCAGTTCCGCAGTCATCCTCGTTAACGATGATGCTGTGTGAAATATCTACAAGTCTTCTTGTCAGATATCCTGAGTCGGCTGTTCTCAGAGCTGTGTCGGCCAGACCCTTACGAGCACCGTTTGATGAAATGAAGTACTCCAGTATGGACAGACCCTCACGGAAGTTAGCCTTGATAGGGATCTCTACTGTATGACCTGTAGCGTTAGCCATCAGACCTCTCATACCGCCGACCTGGCTGATCTGAGATTTGTTACCTCTGGCTCCGGAATTAGCCATGATGTACAGGTTGTTCATTGTACCAAGACTCTCCATCAGAGCGTCTGCAGTCTCGTCAGTTGCTCTCTTCCAAGTCTTGATTACCTGCTCATATCTTTCCTTGTTGCTCATCAGGCCACGTCTGTAGAGTGATTCGTATGTATCAACTTCCTTCTCAGCCTTTGCTACGATAGCAGCCTTAGCCTCAGGTACCTCCATGTCGGAAACACCGATCGTAACAGCGCTGATAGTTGAATAATGGTAGCCCATGCTCTTGATGTAGTCGAGCATGAGAACAGTATCAGTATTGCCGTGAGCCTTGAAGCATGCAGCAATGATACGTCCGAGTGCCTTCTTCTCGCAGAGGAAGTCAACTTCGAGCGAATACTTGTCCTTTTCTCTGTCTACAAATCCGAGGTCCTGAGGGAGTCCCTGGTTGAAGATGAATCTTCCGACTGTTGACTCTACGAGTCTGCCTTCGTGATCATCCTCACCTGCATAGCAGCGAACCTTAACCTTGGCATGAATTGCAACGATACCTGCCTGATAAGCCAGCATCATCTCATCCATGTCAGCGAAGCACTTTCCGTCTCCCTTTTCAGGTACTCTTGTGTAGCCCTGCTTAGCCAGCTCTTCTTCCTTTTCCTTGTTAGGGAATGGATCGAGCACGTCGAGTCTTCTTCCGTTCTCATCTGTCTTAGCGAGAAGACCAGGATGAGTCAGGTAGTATGAACCCAGGATCATGTCCTGTGTAGGAATTGTGATAGGGGATCCGTCCTTAGGTGCCAGAATGTTGTTAACTGACAGCATCAGGAATCTTGCTTCTGCCTGCGCCTCTACCGAAAGAGGAACGTGAACGGCCATCTGGTCTCCGTCGAAGTCGGCGTTGAACGCTGTACATACGAGCGGGTGAAGTCTGATAGCTTTACCCTCTACCAGTACAGGCTCGAAGGCCTGGATACCAAGTCTGTGCAGTGTCGGGGCACGGTTCAGGAGAACCGGGTGATCCTTGATCACATAATCAAGAACATCCCATACCTCAGGCTCTGCTTTTTCTACCATGGTTCTTGCTCTCTTAGTGTTGTAAGCGTAATCTCTTTCAACCAGCTCTTTCATGATGAAAGGCTTGAAGAGCTCGAGCGCCATGGTCTTAGGAAGTCCGCACTGATAGAACTTGAGGTCAGGTCCTACTACGATTACGGAACGTCCTGAGAAGTCAACTCTCTTACCGAGCAGGTTCTGACGGAAACGTCCCTGCTTACCCTTGAGCATGTCGGACAGTGACTTAAGCTTACGTCCTGCAGCTCCGGTAACAGGTCTTCCTCTTCTGCCGTTATCGATAAGTGCGTCTACTGACTCCTGAAGCATTCTCTTCTCGTTCCTGATAATGATGTCAGGAGCGCCGAGTTCGAACAGCTTCTTAAGTCTGTTGTTTCTGTTAATAACTCTTCTGTACAGATCGTTCAGGTCAGATGTTGCAAATCTGCCGCCGTCGAGCTGTACCATAGGTCTCAGATCAGGTGGAATTACAGGAATTACATCCAGGATCATCCACTCAGGTCTGTTACCTGACTGCTTGAAGGCCTCGATCACTTCAAGGATCTTAACCAGTCTGATCCTCTTCTGTCCGCCTGCCTTCTTCAGCTGCTCTCTGAGTTCCTCGGACAGTGTCTCAACATCGATGTTGGAAAGCAGCTCCTTGACTGCCTCAGCACCCATGCCGGCTCTGAATGTCTTGCCGTAGATCTCGCGAGCTTCGTTGTACTCATCCTCCTCAATGACCTGCTTGTAAGCGAAAGGTGTGTCGCCCGGATCAAGCACTACATAGGAAGCGAAATACAGCACCTTCTCCAGATCCTTTGGTGTCATGTCGAGCACCAGACCGATCCTTGAAGGAATACCCTTGAAATACCAAATGTGAGAAACAGGAGATACGAGCTGAATATGACCCATTCTCTCTCTTCTTACCTTGGCCTTGGTTACTTCTACTCCACAGTAAGGGCATACAAGTCCCTTATAGCGGATCTTGTTATACTTTCCGCATCCGCAGACCCAGTCTTTGGTAGGTCCGAAGATTCTCTCGCAGAAGAGTCCGTCATACTCCGGCTTAAGGGATCTGTAGTTGATAGTCTCAGGCTTGGTTACCTCACCATGTGACCACTTCAGCATTTCCTCAGTGGATGCAAGTTTAATCTGCAGGGACTCAATATTTCTAAGATCTTGATTGTTATCGTTAGTCATTATCATATCCTCCCTTCAATTAGTTTTCATCCACACCGATGCCTTCGATAGTACCGAGTCCGATAAGATCGCTCTCATCAAGTTCATCGATCGCACCAAGTGCTCCGCCAAAGTCTTCATCTATTGTATCGCCTTTTGCAGCAGCTACGCTGTCAACAAAAGCATCAAGTGCCTCAACATCTATTCCGTCAAGGCTGTTGTCGAATTCGTCACTCTCGACCTCGTTATAGTTCTTAGCCTCGAATTCCATTCTCTCGCGTTCTCTCTCATTCTCTGCACGTCTGTCAGTCTCGCTGATCATTCTGTCAAATGTGAGAGCGCCATCATACTCGGATGTTTCCTTGAGAATGATCTCCTGGTCATCATCAGTCATTGTTCTGATATCGAGTGCGAGTGCCTGGAGTTCCTTGATGAGTACCTTGAAGGACTCAGGAATGCCCGGCTCAGGAATGTTGATTCCGTTGATAATTGACTCGTAAGTCTTTGTTCTTCCGATGATATCATCGGACTTGACTGTCAGGATCTCCTGCAGTGTGTATGCAGCACCGTAAGCTTCGAGTGCCCATACTTCCATCTCTCCGAATCTCTGACCACCGAACTGAGCCTTACCTCCGAGAGGCTGCTGAGTTACCAGTGAGTACGGACCGGTCGATCTTGCATGGATCTTGTCGTCTACCAGATGGTGGAGCTTGAGCATGTACATGTAACCAACTGTTACAGGGTTATCGAAATACTCTCCTGTACGTCCGTCTCTCAGTCTCAGCTTACCTGTTTCAGGATAGCCTTCTTCCTTGAGCATGTTGATTACGTCCTTCTCGCTTGCACCGTCGAATACAGGTGTTGAAATGTACCAGCCCTTGGACTTTGCAGCAAGTCCCAGATGAACCTCAAGTACCTGTCCTACGTTCATACGCGAAGGTACACCCAGAGGATTCAGCATTACCTGCAGTGATTCACCGTCTTCCTTGAACGGCATGTCCTCCATAGGCAGGATCCTGGAAATTACACCCTTGTTACCGTGACGTCCGGCCATCTTGTCGCCGACGTTGATCTTTCTCTTGTTAGCTACGTAAACTCTTACGATCTTGTTAACTCCCGGTGGAAGCTCTGTGCTGTTGGTCTTGTCGAAGATCCTTACGTCGATAACGATACCCTCTTCTCCGTGAGGCAGCTTGAGGGAAGTATCTCTTACTTCCTTGGACTTCTCGCCGAAGATAGCACGAAGCATTCTTGCTTCAGGAGTGAGGTCTGTCTCACTCTTAGGTGTCAGCTTACCAACAAGGATGTCTGTTGATTTGACTTCTGCACCGATTCTGATGATACCGTCCTCATCGAGTTCCTTAAGAGCATTGTCTCCAACGTTAGGAATATCTCTTGTGATCTCTTCAGGTCCGAGCTTGGTGTCTCTTGCTTCACACTCATGCTTCTCGATGTGCAGTGAAGTAAGAACGTCGTCCATGAGAAGTCTCTCATTCAGAATGATAGCGTCCTCGTAGTTGTAACCTTCCCATGTCATGAATCCGATCAGGAGGTTCTTACCGAGGGAGATCTCACCCAGGCTAGTGGATGGACCGTCTGCTACGACCTCGCCTGCCTCGATATGCTCGCCATATGAAACGATAGGTCTCTGGTTGATGCATGTTCCCTGGTTGGAACGCTTGAACTTGAGCATCTTGTAAGTATCGATCTCGTCATCGGAATCTCTTCTGATCTTGACTGTAGTTGCGTCTACAAACTCAACTACTCCGGCGTTCTTAGCCAGAACAACTGCGCCTGAATCGCATGCAGCCTTATACTCGATACCTGTGCCGACATACGGTGCCTCTGTTACGAGAAGAGGAACTGCCTGTCTCTGCATGTTGGAGCCCATGAGCGCACGGTTGGCGTCGTCGTTTTCGAGGAACGGGATCATTGCTGTTGCTACGGATACTACCTGCTTAGGTGATACGTCCATATAGTCAACTTCGTTCTTGAGAACCATTGTGATCTCGCCCTTTACGCCTCTTACGGCAACCTTGTTGTTTACAAAGTGGCCTTCTTCATCGAGAGGCTCGTTGGCCTGTGCAACGATCTTGAGCTCTTCGTCTGCTGCGGAGAGATACTCTACTTCGTTGGTAACAACACCTTTTTCCTTGTCGACCTTGCGGTAAGGTGTCTCAATGAATCCGTACTCGTTGATGATTCCGTAAGTTGTCAGGGAACCGATAAGTCCGATGTTAGGACCTTCAGGTGTCTCGATAGGGCACATTCTTCCGTAATGGGAGTAATGTACGTCTCTTACTTCGAATCCGGCTCTCTCTCTTGAAAGACCGCCAGGTCCGAGTGCGGATAATCTTCTCTTGTGTGTCAGTTCAGCAAGCGGGTTGTTCTGATCCATGAACTGTGACAGCTGGGATGATCCGAAGAACTCCTTGATAGCTGCAGTTACAGGCCTGATGTTGATGAGCTGCTGAGGTGTTGAGTTCTCAGTAGTCATTCTCTCTCTGATGGATCTTTCCATTCTTGCAAAACCGATGCGGCACTGGTTCTGCAGCAGCTCGCCGACTGTCTTCAGTCTTCTGTTGCCCAGATGGTCAATGTCGTCAATTTCGCCGATTCCGTAGTTGAGGTTCAGCTGGTAGCTGACTGAAGCGATGATATCCTCAAGAATGATGTGCTTTGGTGAAAGCTCTTTCTTCCTGCTTGCGATACCTGCTCTGATCTTGTCCTCATCTCCCTCAGCTCCGTTAATGATCTCCATGAGAACAGGGTAGAATACCTTCTCGGAGAGTCTGTATGGAGTAAGATCGAAATCGATGTACTTCTTAGGGTCTACGAAGTTGTTACCGATAACCTTTGTAGTTACGTCAGCTTCGTCTTCTCTCTTGCTATATACCAGTACTGAAACAACACCGGCATCTTCGATGACCATTGCCATCTCTCTTGAAATGGTCTCGTCCTTCTCAACGAGGATCTCTCCGGTATTAGGATCGAAAACGTCCTCTGCAGCTACGGATTCAACGAGTCTATCGTGGATTCCGAGCTTGCGGTTGTACTTGAATCTGCCTACCTTGGCGAGATCATAACGTCTCTCGTCAAAAAGAAGTGCAGTCAGCATTGATCTTGCGTTTTCTACTGTCGGAGGATCTCCAGGTCTCAGTCTCTTATAGAGTTCTTTAAGTCCGTCCGCGCTGTTCTTGGTAGGATCCTTCTCAAGAGTCCTGGAAAGTCTCTCGTCAGGTCCGAAGATAGCGAGGATATCCTCATCGCTGCTCATTGCCAGAGCATCAGGATCAATGATGCCCAGTGCTCTCAGGAATGATGTCAGCGGCTGTTTTCTTGTTCTGTCTACTCTTACGTACAGAATGCCCTGTGAATCTGTCTCATACTCAAGCCATGCTCCACGGTTAGGAATGATCTGGGAGCTGTAAAGCTTCTGGTTGGACTTGTCTGTCGCAACGTCAAAGTATGGGCCAGGCGAACGTACCATCTGTGTAACGATAGCTCTTTCAGCTCCGTTGTAGATAAATGTACCCTTCTCTGTCATCAGAGGGAAGTCACCCATGAAAACATCCTGCTCCTTGATCTCACCGGTCTCACGGTTGATCAGTCTTACCTTTACAGTAAGGGATGTTGCATAAGTTGACTCTCTCTCCTTGCACTCCTCCTGATCGAACTTAGGAGTATCAGAGAAAGAATAGTCCGCAAATTCCAGACTCAGAGTATTGGTTGTGTCACGAATAGGTGATACATCTTCAAGGACCTCACCAAGGCCCTCTTCAACGAACCACTTGAATGACTTTGTCTGGATATCAATGAGGTTAGGCATTTCGCAAACTTCCTTGATCTTGGCGAAAGTCATTCTTTCTTTTCTTCCAACTTGGATTGGTTGTGGCATGTTTTCACTCCTTAATCTTGTTCTGAAAAAAATGCATAATTTTCGCTCTTTTCGTTGAAATTTCAACGCTTTTGAGCCTTTCCTAAACGCACGAAATGAGCCTCGATCACGGGGCTCATTTTATTGCGTGGGTCGACTCCATATCTCAGGAGCCAATTTGTTATATGGTGTCAGTTAAAACTTACTGAAGTTCTACTACAGCGCCTACTGCCTCGAGTGCTGCCTTAAGAGCGTCAGCCTCAGCCTTGTCTACGTTCTCCTTGATTACTGATGGAGCTCCGTCAACTACTTCCTTAGCTTCCTTCAGTCCAAGTCCTGTAGCTTCTCTTACAGCCTTGATAACCTTGATCTTCTCAGCGCCGATCTCCTTGAGAACTACGTTGAATTCTGTCTTTTCTTCTGCTGCTTCTGCTGCTGCGCCGCCTGCTGCTGGTGCTGCTACTGCTACTGCGGAAACGCCAAACTCTTCCTCAAGAGCCTTAACGAGCTCGTTGATCTCAAGAATGCTCATGCTCTTCAGAGCTTCGATAATCTGATCCTTATTCATTATATTTCTCCTTTTAATATTTTTTCTTATGCGACCAAACGGTCTTCTGAGTTTTTAGCTTTTTGTAAAACTTTGACTATGCCTCTGCACCTTCGCCCTGCTCTGCGATTGCCTTGAGTGTGAGTGCGAGCTTTGTCATTGGGCTCTGGATAGATCCCATGAAACGTGCGATGAGCTCTTCCTTTGAAGGAATTGTTGAGAACTCCTCGATCATTTCCTTGTCATAAACCTGACCTTCTACAACTCCGCCCTTGAATGCCATCTTCTTGTACTGCTTAATAGCCTTAGCGATGACTCTTGCGGAAGCTGTTGCATCTTCTGTGCAGAATGCCAGAGCTGTTGAACCCTTGAGGGCATCGCCTTCAGCGAATGCTGCTACATCAGTACCATCAATGGCTCTCTTAATAAGTGTATTCTTATATACAGTGAACTTTACGCCTTCCTTTCTGAGATTAGTTCTCAGTTCGTCAGCCTCAGCTACTGTAAGTCCCAGATAATCAACTGCAACTACGGATACTGCGCTGTCAAAACGCTCCTTGATCTCGTCGATTACTACCTGCTTAGCTTTTTTTGCTTCTACAGACATTGTTTCTCCTTTCCTGAGTGATATCCCTTCACTCATAGTCTGGTCTTGTAGGTACAAAATACCCCGCCATGCCTAGACATACTGCGGGGTCCAATATATGTATTGTACCTCGGCAGGAAATTAAGCCGTTAAGCACCTGCTGTCTTAGGTTGGATATTCTAATTTGGTTTAATTCTTTTTACTACTGAATTACTGTAGTCGGATTGATCTTTACTCCAGGGCTCATTGTAGCTGCTACTGTGATGCTCTTGAAGTACTGTCCCTTAGCTGCTGCTGGCTTAGCCTTAGCGATTGCCTGGATCAGTGCATTAGCATTCTCTACGAGCTGCTGCTCTGTGAAAGACTTCTTTCCGATAATGCAGTGGATAATGTTAGCCTTGTCCAGTCTGTACTCAACTTTACCAGCCTTAATGTCAGCCAGCGCCTTGTTGAGGTCCATTGTTACTGTACCTGACTTAGGGTTAGGCATGAGTCCCTTAGGTCCGAGGATCTTACCGAGACGACCTACAACACCCATCATGTCCGGTGTAGCTACTACTGCGTCAAAGTCGAACCAGCCTTCTTTCTGGATCTTCTCTGCCATGTCCTCTGCTCCAACGAAGTCAGCGCCTGCTGCTACAGCTTCCTCTGCCTTAGGTCCCTTAGCAAAAACCAGAACTTTCTTGGTCTTTCCTGTTCCGTGTGGCAGTACCATAGCGCCTCTAACCTGCTGGTCTGCGTGTCTTCCGTCTACTCCGAGGCGGAAATGCATTTCTACTGTCTCGTCGAACTTAGCGTTCTCGAAAGCCTTGATCTGCTTGATTGCGGATTCAACGTCTACGAGCTCGTGCTTATCATAAGTTCCAGCGAGTCCTACGTATCTCTTTGATCTTTTCATTTTTCCTCCTTGTGGTACTGACGATCTTTACGATCTCCCATCCCTTACTCTGTTACCGTAACTCCCATGCTGCGAGCTGTTCCCTTGATCATTTCTGTTGCTGCCTCGAGGGATGCTGCATTGAGATCCGGCATCTTAGTCTTTGCGATCTCTTCTGCCTGAGCAAGTGTAATTGATGCTACCTTGTTCTTGTTAGGCTCACCAGATGCATGCTCGATTCCTGCTGCCTTCTTGATAAGAACTGCTGCAGGCGGAGTCTTGCAGATGAATGTGAATGATCTGTCTGCGTATACTGTGATAACTACAGGAATGATCATTCCCTGCTGGTCCTGTGTCTTAGCATTGAACTGCTTGCAGAAGTCCATGATGTTAACTGACATCTGTCCAAGAGCAGGTCCAACCGGTGGTGCTGGTGTTGCTGCGCCGGCAGGGATCTGAAGCTTAATGTAGCCTTCGATCTTTTTTGCCATTATTGTCTCCTTTCTTTAATTGTAAATTGCAAACTTAGTTGAGTTTGCTCACCTGTGAGAATTCGAGTTCTGCAGGTGTATCTCTACCGAACATCGAGATGCGAGCCTTCAGTATCTGCTTCTCAGGATTGATAGCTTCGACGATGCCGAGCTGGCCCTCGAAAACTCCTCCGATAATGCGTACTGTGTCGCCTACTTCGATATCCAGGTCGATTCTGAGTTTCTCGATACCCATTCTTACGATCTCTTCCTTGGTTAAAGGAATAGGGTTCGAGCCATGACCAACGAAGCCTGTTACTCCCTCTGTGTTACGAACGAGATACCAGGTCTCATTATTAACGATCATCTTGATAACGACATAGCCCGGGAAAAGCTTGCGTGTCTTAACCTTCTTCACGCCGTCTCTGATCTCAACTCTGTCTTCCGTAGGGATGACAACTTCGAGAATGAGATCCTGCATTCCGCGGTACTCTACCATTCTTTCGATGCTGGTCTTAACCTTATTCTCATATCCGGAATATGTGTGCACTACATACCACTTGGCAGTTCCGTCTCCTCTGAGTCCCTCACCTTCAAGCGGAGAAACAGTAGTTTTCACTGATTCCTTGATATCTTCCATATCTGCCATCTATCTTCTCCTCGGTTTAGGAAAGTGTAATTCCCAGGATTCCCTTGAGTGCTGCAAGGAAGCCTGTATCGATCAGCCAGAATGCGAGTGCGAAGAATGCAACACAAGCGATAACTACAACAGTATCTGTAGTCAGTTCTTCTCTTGTGAGCCATACTACCTTCTTGAACTCCTGTCTTACGCCCTTGAAGTAGTTAAAGATTCCGCCTCTTTTTTTCTTCTGTGGCTGCTTCTGTCCGGATACCTGTCTTGGCTGCTGTTTCTTCTGCTTGGCAGCATTGTAGTTGCTTGCCTTCTTTACATCAGCACTGCCCTTGTAGCTCTTGGATCCGCTTTTCTTCTTGTTGTTGTTAGCCATAATTATTCTCCGTCAGTAAGTGAAACGTATTTTAAACTCCGGTCGGCATGTCCGATCTCGTTCCAAAATACAATTCGATTACTTAGTCTCCTTGTGAAGAGTCTCCTTGTTGCAGAACTTGCAGTACTTCATGAGCTCAATTCTGTCAGGATTGTTTCTCTTGTTCTTCATTGTGTTGTAATTTCTCTGCTTGCACTCTGTGCATGCGAGGATGACCTTCTGTCTTACTCCTGCTGCCATTTCTTTCCTCCGTAAATTGTTCTATTTCTATATTGCTACAGTTACCGTGATTGTTCATATGATATGCGACTTTTCATATTATTAAGTTGTGTTCGGTAACTGATTTTGCGTCTTTTTCATTCGAAAATCAGAGCCCGGCACCGCCTTGCTCTGATTCCTTATTCATAAAGTCGCTCAATAAATATACTCCCTGGCAGGCCCTATGTCAAGTGAATTCGAGCGGTTTATGATGTATTTTATTTGTCTCTGCAGCGTCTTATTCCGTACATCAGAATTGCCGCTGCATTGGATGCATTAAGGGAGTTTATGGTGCCTTTCATCGGTATCGAAAGAACGAAATCACACTTCTCCTTGACGAGTCTTCCCACGCCTTTTCCTTCATTTCCTATAACTATTGCAATAGGTCCGCTCAGATTGGCTGTCTGGTAATTCTCGCCATCCATGTCAGCTGCTGCTACCCAGATACCCTGCTTCTTAAGATCCTCTATTGTCCTTGCAAGATTGGTCACCTGAACTACAGGCATCGCCTCGATAGCTCCGGCTGCCGAAAGCGCTACTGTCTGGGTCAGCGTGCACGCGCGTCTCTTCGGTATGATGACGCCGTGCGCTCCGGCGCATTCTGCAGTTCTGATAACTGCGCCGAGGTTGCGAGGATCCGTGATCTCGTCCAGTATGATGAGGAACGGATCCTCACCGCTGACCTTTGCCTTCTCCATGACGTCCTCCATCGACGCATACTTGTATTCGCTTACCTTGGCAACTACACCCTGATGCTTCTCGCCCGGAGCCATTGCATCGATCCTGTCCTTTTTGACAAAATCCACGATAACACCCTGCTCTCTTGCAACAGCAACAAGCGGCTCGATCCTTTCAGAACCCTCAGCAATGAACACACGCTCCACCTCACGTTCTCCCTTGAGAGCCTCCATGACCGGATTACGTCCTGCAACTACCTCAAGTCCGTCCTGTCCCACATTGCTGAGCTGTTCTTCAAACCTGGAACTGCCATAAGCCTGTGATCTGCCGCGAGCCGCGCCTGCAGCCCTTGAACCGGCTGCAGAACGCGAACTGCCCACAGTTCCGCGAGGAGCTCCGCTCCTGCGCGGCTCGTAATTACTCCCATAGTCCCTTCTGTTCTTGCCGCCTCTTTTAGGTGCAGTCGTTCTCGTATTATCGTTAAACCTCTTGTTTTCCTTCTTGCTCATTAATATATCCTCTCATTTCGACCTGTCTGGTGCCAGGTATTTTATCGTCTCACTTTCTTCATCAGCGACCGTCTACGCCAGCAGCGAAGTCACCATCTTGATCATCAGTCCTGCCAGCACGCAGTAGTAGACCGGCCTGATGATCCCGGCTCCTTTCCTGATCGCCAGTCTGGATCCAATGACGTTTCCTATCGTATATCCTACCATTCCCGTCAGGACAACGCTCCACACCAGCTGACCGGACATACCGAACACGATCGTCGTGATAACATTCGTAAATGCGAATATCAGCCTTGTTATGCCATTAGCCGTTACGGCGTCGGTTTTGAGAATACCGGCAAACGCGATAAGATAGAACATTCCGCTGGCCGGACCGTAAAAGCCATGGTATACAGCGACTACAAATCCTATTATCACGGCTCCTGCAACAGTCTGTCTGTGGGTGAGTTCGTCCGAATGATCCTCTTCTCCGATATCCCTGTTTATTACGGAAAAAACCGCCAGCACGGGAATAAGTATCACCATAACTATCTTAAGATAATGATCACTCATTATCAGATTGAGTCTGCTTCCCAGCGCAGCGCCCACGATAGCGGCAGGCACGGCCATCTTTCCTATCTTCCAGTTGATCTTGCCGGCTTTACCGAATTCATACACCGATGTCCAGATACCAGGCAGAAGCGTACACAGATTGGTCCCGACTACCATGTGCGGCGGCATTCCGACAGACATGAGGACCGGCACCGTGATAAGTCCGCCTCCTCCGCAAACAGCATCAACAATGCCGGCAAATACATATGCAATTATGATAATGAGCCCGGTCAGGCTCAGGATATCAATATCCACCAACTATCTCCTCTCATACACCAGAAATCTGTATGTTATTCCGTTCTCAGTCTGCGGCTCGCTTTCGCATGTCACCTCATAATTCGGATCTTCGTCAAGATTGAAGATAAAAGCATCCGCATTGAGGTCTGCGTCCATTCTGGTCACATACAGTTTATCACAGAGAGTGAAGTATCTGTTGTACATCGACGCACCGCCTATCAGCCACACATCATTAGGGGCATACTGAGCGATCAGTTCAAACAGCTCATCCTCGCTATGCACAACAGTGCAGTTCTCTGCCTCATATTCAGTATTTCCCGTCAGCACGATATTGGTCCTCCCGGGAAGACCCTTGCCGCCCGGCATGGACTCCAGCGTTTTCCTGCCCATGACAGCAACTTTGCCCAGGGTATGTTCCTTAAAATACTTCATGTCTCCCGGAACATGCGCCAGCAGTCCGTTATCTCTTCCTATTCCCCAATTTTTATCTACTGCAACTATAAGATTCATGTATCCTCCTTACGGCTGTGATCCGCCTACTCATATCTGTTGACCAGCATCGCCTGCTGTTCATTCTCCAGCTTATGAGCGCGATAAGAGTAGAATACATCACTGTTGCAGCAAGTGCAAACATTTGAGACCGCAATATTCTCTGCCGGAACGCCTGCCCTCAGCAGCGTCAACCGGTTCGCTTCCATGAGATCGAGATGATACTTTCCACCCTCAATCGGCTCCCCGTTCGCATCCTTCGCCGGATATCGTTTCATCAGATGTTCCGCATCTTCGCAGCTCCAGTTCTCCGCAAAAAGATCGAATATCTCATCGCCCATCTCGTAGCAGTCAGCGCATATCCCTATGCCGACTGCAGCATGCATGTCCTCAGGACGGCACCCGAACTCCTTCTGCATCTTTTCGATCGCCACAGCAGGGATCTTTCCAAGTGTCCCTCTCCATCCGGCGTGAACGAGCCCGATGGCCTTCCTTACAGGATCGACGATATACACAGGCGGACAGTCGCCACCATATGCTATGAGCAGGACCCCCGGGATATCCGTGATCAGTCCGTCGACCGGCACCTCTCTGCCCGACATGTTGTCAAAACCCAGATCCTCCTCAGACACCTTGTGCACATTTACCGTGTGTTTCTGGAAAGTGATGCATTCTCTGTCCAGGCTTACGCCGAGCTGCTCCGCCACAGCTTTCATGTTTCGGAAAAGCACCGGTTTCGCCTCTTCCCAGTCTTCGCCGGACATCAATGCCAGACGAAGGCCTTTCTCTCCGATGTCAGTCCCGGGATCATAAGAGACATATCTTGTCGTATACAGGTTGGGCACTCCAAGCCTGTCAAGCATGTCAAAAGAGAGGAACGGCACAGCTTCCTCGTGAATATTAAAAACGTGTTCATTATTGGAATATTTAATTTTCATGTTTTTATTATAACTTATCGCGGGCAAAAGTTGTATAATGTATTATGTATATCAATTGTTTAACAGAAAAACAAAGCAACCACAAGGAGGAATCAAACTATGTGGAATCGTAAAGACCTTAAAATGAAGGGCAAGATCGCCTTCAAGGCAAATTACTGGAAAAGCGTACTTGTTGCTCTGCTGGCAATGATCCTGACAGCAGGCGGATCCGCCGCAAGCAGCAGACAGAGCTTCAACTCCGCTACCGAGCAGGGTAACGGCGGCATGACAGGTCCGGAATCACTGGTCATCGTCGGAGTTATTATCGTAACAGTGATCATTGTGACCATCATCGCAGTTGCAATCACTGTTTTCCTGCTCAATCCGCTGAAGGTGGGATGCGACAACTTCTTCCTCAGCAACAGAAGAGATCCGTCTACAGAGCTCGATGCACTCTCATTCGGATTCAAGTCACACTATAAGAATGTAGTAAAGGTCTCATTCATGAGAGATCTCTATATCTTCCTCTGGACACTGCTGTTCATCATTCCCGGTATCATCAAGGCATATGAATACCGCATGGTATCCTATATTCTCACTGAGAACCCGAACATTGACTACAAGGATGCACTTCAGCAGTCAAAGGACATGATGTACGGTCACAAGATGAATGCTTTCGTTCTGGACCTTTCCTTCATCGGATGGCTCATTCTCGGAGCACTCACATTCGGACTGCTTGATCTCTTCTATGTAAACCCTTATATCCAGGCTACAAATGCAGAGCTCTATGTAGCTCTTGCACATCCTGAAGAGAGCAACAACGTTGTTCAGTTCAAAGATGCAGCTGCAGAGCCAACTGTAGTTGAATTCGATGTAGAATAATTTCAGAATACTCATATCATCAAACTAAAAGATGCCCCGACGAGGGGCATCTTTTTATATCGTCATTGACCTAAATTGCAACAGGGATATTTCTTACCTGCTCATTGTGCTGATAATTCTCGACCCTGATGTCATCTGTTGTGAAATCATAGAAGTTCTTTACATCCGGATTGAGTGTTACTTTAGGTGCCGGGTACTGCGGCCTGGTGATAAGTTCCTTTACTATATCAATGTGCCTGTCATATATATGAGCATCCGCGATAACATGCACAAGCTCGCCCGCTTTGAGACCGGATACCTGTGCCATCATCATGAGAAGCATCGAATACTGAACGACATTCCAGTTGTTGGCTGCCAGTATGTCCTGCGAACGCTGGTTGAGGATACCGTTCAGCGTGTCCCCCTTAACATTGAAGGTCATTGAATAAGCACAAGGCTCCAGGTTCATCTCATGCAGATCCTCGAAATTATATATATTCGTCAGGATCCTGCGGCTGTATCTGTCATTCTTCAGACACCACAGCACATTATCCACCTGATCCATCTCGCCCTGCTTGAACTGATATTTCTTGGCCATCTGGTATCCGTAAGCCTTGCCGATGGTGCCGTTCTCATCGCCCCACTCGTCCCATACGTGGCTCTTGAGATCGCACAGTCTGTTGGACTTTCGCTGCCATATCCACAGCATCTCGTCAGTCGCCAGCTTGATGGCTGTAGGCCTCAGCGTCAGAGCAGGAAATTCCTCCTGCAGATCGTATCTGTTCACTACGCCGAAGTTCTTGATAGTATGCGCCGGAGTTCCGTCTTCCCATTTTGGCCTTACAGGCATGCCCTCGGTACTGAATCCGTTGTCAATGATATCCTGACACATGTTTACGAATAACTGATCTGCCTTACTCATAGCCGACCTCCTTCTCCAAACTTCATATATTGTATCACATTATGGACAGCCATCCTCATTTATTGTAAAATTTCCTTGTATAACGCATACCAAGCATGTCAAAAATGGGAGGTCATTATGAAATACGAAATCAAAAATCAGCCATTTACAGTGCTTACTCTTCAGATGAAAAAAGGCGAAGCTGTAAAATGCCAGAGCGGAGCAATGGCATGGATGTCACCTTGCATTCAGATGGAGACCAAAACAGGCGGTCTTGGCGGCATGTTCAAGAAAGCCCTCGTCGGCGAGTCACTCGCGCTCAATCACTACACAGCACTCGATGACGGAGAGCTCACATTTGCAAAACACAGCCCTGGCGACATCATGGCATTCAACATCGGCGAAACACCTATCATCGCACAGAAAACTTCTTTCCTCGCAGCTACAGAAGGTGTCAACATGGACATCTTTATCCAGCATAAAGCGGGCGCAGGCTTATTCGGCGGCGAAGGTTTCCTGATGCAGAAATACTCAGGTCAGGGTTATGCATGGCTCGAGATCGACGGATCAGTTCAGGAGCGCGTTCTTGCAGATGGTGAACAGCTCATTATCGACAGCGGATACGTTGCGGCAATGGAAGCTACCTGCAGAATGGACATCCAGACTGTAAAGGGATTCACCAACATCGTTCTCGGCGGCGAAGGTCTGTTCAATACAGTTGTTACCGGTCCGGGAAAAGTATGGCTCCAGACAATGCCGATCAACGCACTGGCAATGAATCTGTATCGTTACATGCCACATCCAAGCAACTAATAACTGCAGGCTCTCCAAATAATTCCGGGAGCTGAAATAATTAAGAGAAATAAGAGCAATCTGACATCAGATCAGATTGCTCTTTTGTTGTTTAGTGGACAGATTACTTAAGATTCCTCTCGATTCCTGCAAAAATAACAGATCCATCTGCTCCGGTTATTACGAACATAAACGGTCTGTCTACAACAAAATCCACTGTCTCATATTCCGGCATCAAACTAGTCATTTTCATACCGAGCTCTGTATAAGCAGCTCCGATCACGCCGTCTTCATCGACCTCGACCATTGCCGCCTGTTCCGCCTTATCAAGTACTATCCCCTCAAGTTCATTTGTAAGCGGGCTATAGTCTGCAGTCGCCGGATCCAGTGCATCCTTTATTCCAAGCGACCTCATCGCATCGGTAAGGTTCCGCTTGCTCGATACCTTGAATTTAGGTATCGTCATGTTGACCATCTTCAATTCAGACTCTTTGCTTTCTTTAAGAATCATTTTCATGACATTGCTGTCTGCAGCTATCTCATTTACATCAACACCCTCTTCAGGTAGCAACAGGTACATCGATCCGCTATCTGACAGTTCAAGCTCAAGTGCAGCGAAATTATCCGTCCTGAATACATTCGCGGTCCTGCTGGCGTGCATCATATCAGCAGTAGTATCGCCGGATACGCCATGGAAGATCCCTTCCGAGGTAGCGTCAGCGGTAAAAGCGTCCTGCCATATTCCTTCATAATATATTGTGGATACCAGCTCCAGCACCATATCCTTATTAATTGACATGTTTCTGGTATATTCGCTCAGCAGCCCTCCGGTTTTCTCATCCGTCCACTCTCTCAGAGCGCGGTCCATCGCTTTGCTTCCCGGAGTTCCTGTGAAAGAGGAAGCATAGTAGTTCTTCGCAAGTCTTTTCAGTGTCGAGTCATTATAGCTCACAGCATCGTTAAGCCATAAAGAATTGGCGATCAGGCTCTTGACAGCCGGCGTGTCAACACAATTGCTCTTCCACAAGGTCTCAATATTGCTCCTGAGCATCTCAATACTCCTGACATTGAGCGCATCCAGAATCTGCCGCCTTGTGTTTCCGTCTGTCACTTCTGCAAGCATCGCAAATGCTATATAGGTATTAATTGGCGAGCACACCGTATTTTCCGTATCCGAAACCAGAAGCTCTTTCATCAAAGCCGATTCATATTCACTTATTTCGGCTTGAGCATCTTTAGATTTCGCTACTTTGCTCTGATATGATTCCAGCCAGTCTGCCCGTGCTTCGCTTACCATATACTCCTCCAGGCTAAGTGAAGCTGCGACCTTCTCCGGATTATCTGCTTCGACAGCAGCTACACCTGATGCGGTTGAGATCACATATGCTATGCCGGCGGCCAGCACAATGCCTGCAATGATTATGACTCTGTACTTTTTCATTTTACTGTTGTGTCCTTTTCGCGATATAGCTTTGTGCTATTTTCTTAGAACATCCTGAAATACAAACTTTTTCTCCAGCAGCTTACTCCATTTCCCGATTAGCCATCCGTTTATAAGTGCACAGAGAAATGTTCCGAACTTTACGCCTTCAAAGACTCCGAAGCCAAAGAATACGAATGACATTGTTATCGCAAGAAGGCAGCTGCAGCAATCATATATTGTTTTAACTATATGAATATCTTTTTTCGTTTTATCAGCAATTTCCTTCACATACAGTTCATATGCCTCCGGCGTGACATACGTATGGAATATGAAAGAAACGCCAAGTGCGGATATAATTACGCCAAGTATATAGAAAATTATTCTCAGAGAAAAAATGTTTTCCGGAACCGCTCCCATTAATTTCATGATTATGTCGAGGATATTTCCATATAGAAATGCGGTTACAAAAGAAAACAGATATTTGAGCTTTAACCTCATCATTGTGATCGAAAGAATAATAATCAGCAATGCCTGAAAGCAATATTCAGCCATGCCGAAAGTGAACCAGCTGAAATACTGCGAGATCTTTAAATGAATCAAATATGCAGGGGCAACTACCATTGACAAGCCGAAATCTGCATATTCCGTCAATGCTACACCCAGAGCTAATGTAGTTAAGCCAACAAGATATGCCAGCTCCGTGTAAAAAGTTTTTTTCATTCAAGAATCCTTTCAATAGACAGAATGAGCATTTGTCATACTGACGATTTCCTTGCGCCGCCCTTATACAGCACTATTTATTTTTGAATTTGCGACGGTTCCAGTTGCCCGGCAGGAACAGTATCAGGATAGGATACAGTTCAAG
>JAKSSO010000016.1 GCA_024403055.1 Mogibacterium sp.
TAGGCGTACCCATCGCCTGCAGAACAAACGACGGCTCTCTCATCTCCACGTGTACTGTATCGATAGTAGGATGCGCCTGGTCCGGGCCTCCGCTCACATAGAACGGAATGCCATGGTACTTGGCTGCAATAGCTATCTGATATGTACCGACTTTGTTGACAACGTGTCCGTCAACACAGATAACATCAGCCGCACTTGTAAAAAGATCGATATTCTCATTCTTCATGACCGCAGCAGGCATGTTGTCTGTGATGACCGTTACATCGAATCCCATGTCGTGCGCCACGGTAGCTGTCAGTCTGGATCCCTGGAAATAAGGTCTTGTCTCAGGGCAGAAGAGCTTGATGTCCTTGCCCTGGGTCCTTGCCTCCTTGAGCATCTGACCAACGATGGTCTCAGCAAAACACTGAGTCATTATCGCGCCTTTGCTCGGGAATTTCTCAGCAAGATACTTGCCCGCCAGTCCAATGCGATAATAACGAAGATTATTGACTTCTATTGTATAGTCACGGATCGCTTCTGCCACGTAGTCTTCGCCTGCACCGCGAGGGCCTCTGGCCAGTGCCTCGCGGGCTGCGTCCACGCAGCCGCCGACGATCTTCTGCATCCTCTTGGTAGTCGTCGGCCGTGCATGCGAGATCGTATATGCAGCCTGCTCCAGATATTCTATCTGTTCTGCCTCGCTCCTGCCTCTGCACTCATGTGCAGCGAGAGCCATTCCCATGGCACAAGCAACATAAGGTCCCGCACTCTGAGTCACCATGTCAGTGATGGCCTGTGCCACCTCCTGATGTGTATTACACTCGGCAAATACAGTCTCAATCGGATATATTCTGCGATCAAGTATCCTTACCTTGCCGTCTTCATACCAGGCTATATTCTCATACTGCAGCATCCACGCCAGCTGTTTATCCTGTCGTTCCATATCTACCTCAAATATTAAAACTCAACCGGTTCGCTCATCGGTCTCTCCAGCAGCTCCGGCTGTTCCATCAGCTTGCGGAAGAGATGTATCGATTTTGCATAATAATATCCGTCAGCCATTCTTTCATCGATAGTGATACCGATATCCACGCTCGATCTCATTTCGTATTGGCCATTTTCGTCTACGAACGGTCTATCCTTGATCTCGCCGATAAGTGTGATCATCGAACATGAGCCCCAGTTGGTCAGGTGATGATATCCGCTCTTCATCTTTACTGATCCGAGATTGGATATAACGCAGCTGGAATAATACGGGTCTGTCTCGATCAGGCCGGACGGTACCCAGCCATGTCTGTCGAGCCACATCATTGCATGTACTGCAGTTTTGGAAATAAATCTCGGAACCTTGTTAAGAACATCCATGGCATCTGTAGAACTGTCTACTTTATCCGAACGGCAGAAAGATACCTGCTCATATATTTTCTGATGAATAGTATCGATAGTATCATCATCTGTTGCATGAACAAACGCCAGCGCCTCTGCGCCGTTATCCGCAAACAGTTTCTTTACCACGAACGCAGTGCTGACCTCATTTCTCTGATAGAAATTATCGTTTACGATAAAACGGTTCATCTTAGGTCTCAGCGTCAGCATTTTAATGATGCCGGCATTGATGATCTGGAAGAGATTATACTTGTACTCAATACCCTCGTAATTTTTCTTTTTAAGATATTCATTTATGGCAGTAAGATCGATAGTCTCGCTGATAAACGCCTCGTTGTCACAACGGTTAGGATAAATAATGCCTGTAATATAATGCAGTGAATCAAGATCTCTGATCAGTTTTCCGTCTCTGCGGTCGCCGAACTGTCTGCCGTCTTTGGCAAATGGATTTTTCATTTCATTCTCCCCTTACAATTTGTTAATCTGCCTGCTGTTCTGCTTCTTCCTTGCGCTTTGCCGCTTCCTCTTCCTCGAGCACGCGGTATGCGACCTTACCTACAAGTGTCTTTGGGAGCTCCTTGCGGAACTCGATGTCCTTAGGCATTGCATATTTTGCGATATGCTTCTTCGCATAATCGAGCAGATCTTTCTTCAGTTTTTCGTCAGGCTTTACGCCCTCAGCAGGCATGATGAAAACCTTGACACGCTGCATCTTGTAGCTGTCCGGAACTCCGATAGCGCAGCTCATGTGCACCTTCTCATGTGCATCGAAAATATTCTCTATCTGTGCCGGATAGATGTTATATCCGGACGAGATGATCATTCTCTTGGCTCTGCCGCGGAAATAGATAAAGCCTTCTTCATCCATCGTTCCAAGGTCTCCCGTGTACAGCCAGGTGAGGCCGTCCTCATGAACGCGAAGTGTTGCATCTGTCTCTTCCGGCATATCCATGTAGTCTACCATCAATGTCGGTCCGGAAAGCAGTATCTCTCCCTCTTCTCCATAAGGCAGCTCTTTATCTGTGCCAGGCTCTACGATCTTGTAGTAAGTATCAGGGAAAGGAATTCCGATACTTCCCTCCTTGAACATCTGAGGCGGAGTCAGGCAGCTTGCTGTAACGCATTCTGTAGTACCATATCCCTCACGCACCTGAATAACAGCGCCATGGTCATACAGGAATTTATCAAACTTCTTCTTGAGTTCAACCGACAGCGAATCTCCGCCGGAAAATACTCCCTTGAGGCACGAAAGGTCCTTGCCATCCATTGAAGGAAGTCTGAGAAGTGCTTCGTAGAGAGTCGGAACTCCTGCGATGAAATTGCACTTATGCTGTGTGATCAGCTTGGCATAACTCTTAGGTGTAAATCTCGGAACGAGAATGCATCGTCCGCCCTGAGCAAGCATAGTATGAATACATACGCCCAATCCGAAACCATGGAAAAGAGGCATTGCTGCGAGCATTCTGTCTCCCGGTCTGAACATCGGATTGGCTGCTATTACCTGTTCAGCCAAAGCGTTGAAATTGAGATTGGACAGTTCAATGCCCTTAGTCGTTCCTGTTGTTCCTCCGGAATAGAGAACAGCAGCTACATCGTCAGGTGTGCGGCTTACTTTGTAGTCATACGCGCAGTGTCTTCCGAGCTTCATGAACTCAGGCCACTGGAATACAGGTGCGCTGCTCGGGATCTTAGCGATCTTGCGTCCTTCTGTCAGCATGTAGCCCACTTTAATAGGTTTCGACAGAGCATCCTTTACTCTTGCGATGATAACATTCTGTATTTTGGTATTGGCTCTTATAGCCTCGATCTTGTGATAGAACTGGTCAAGAGTCACTACCATTACGCTTCCGGACATGTTGAGGTAATTCTCGATCTCCTTCTCTGCGGAAAGCGGATGTACCATGTTTGCAACTGCGCCCACCTCATTGATAGCGTAAAGCATGTAGATAGCCTGCGGGCAGTTCGGCATTGCGATCGTGACCCTGTCGTTTTCGCGAATACCAAGTACACGGAGCGACTTTGCACACAGATTGATCTGTTCGATCATCTGCTTGTATGTGATATTCTTGCCCATGAATGTCAGAGCTGTATAGCCCGGATATTTTCTGGCAGTGTCTTCAATTTTCTCATACATGGTCCCATTGAAATATGTCAATGTCTCAGGAAGATCACCGCGACTTGCGAACCACGGTGTCTTGACTCCATCCGGAACAGGAAATACGATATTTCCCTCAGCATCTGTAGTCCAGTTATATTTATCGTTCATTTATCGAAATCTCCTTTTTTCTGTATCAATTAACACATTCGATAATTATAGCATCTTTAGTTCAATTAGAGTATAATTTCTTAATAATTCAAAGGCTGGCTCATTGCATTTGCAAATACCGGTCATTAGATACAGGAGATCAGTTCAGATATGCTGGAATTAAGGAACATTACCAAGGAATATGTAACAGGTGCGGAGAAGGTCCATGCACTCAAGGGTGTTGACCTGGCCTTCCGTGAAAATGAATTTGTATCGATCCTCGGAGCGTCGGGCTGCGGCAAGACGACTCTGCTCAACATAATGGGCGGACTGGACCAGTACACCAGTGGTGATCTTATCATCAACGGAGTCAGCACCAAGCAATATAAGGATGCCGACTGGGATGCCTACAGAAACAACTCTATCGGTTTCGTATTTCAGAGTTACAATCTGATACCTCATCAGACAGTACTGGCTAACGTCGAGCTGGCCCTGACTCTGTCAGGTGTTTCGCCGGAAGAAAGGCAGAAACGTGCCAAGGCCGCTCTCGAGGAGGTCGGTCTGGGTGATCAGCTGCACAAGAAACCGGCTCAGATGTCCGGCGGACAGATGCAGCGTGTGGCGATCGCTCGAGCTCTTATCAACAATCCGGATATACTTCTTGCAGATGAGCCTACCGGCGCACTTGATTCCGAGACTTCCGTTCAGATCATGAATCTGATAAAGAAGATCGCGCAGGACAGACTGGTCGTAATGGTAACTCACAATCCTGAACTTGCCAAAGAATATTCAACTCGCATAGTCAACCTTTCTGACGGACGCGTTACAGGAGATAGCAATCCTTACGATCCTGCTGTAGATCAGCAGCCAGGTAGCGAAACTTCCGAACTTGCTGCCGCAGCTGCGCCTATCGACGGAGCAGGGCGAATCAAGAACAGGTCTATGTCGTTCAGGACTGCGATGCAGCTTTCACTGAACAATCTCATGACCAAAAAGGCCCGTACTATACTTACCGCATTCGCAGGAAGCATAGGTATCATCGGTATAGCCCTCATTCTGTCTGTATCACACGGTTTCCAGAACTACATCGATCAGATGGAAAACGACACTCTGACGAGCTACCCGCTGACTATCCAGTCGGAAACTGCGGACATGACTTCAATGGTCAGCGCTTTCGCCTCTGCGGCAGAAGATATCAAGCAGCAGAGCGGCAACAAGGTCAAGGAGCAGCAGCTCATGTCTGAGATGTTCGCAAGCGTCGGCAGCAACGACCTCAAGACCTTTAACGAATACACCATCGAGAAGGAAAAGACTGAGCTGGCCGGCTGTTTCGATGCTATTCAGTACAGCTACGGCATTCAGCCACAGATATATTCGACTTCATTCAAGTACGGCGTCCTTCAGGTCTGCCCGAACAACTTCATATCACAGTACATGAACAGCATGCAGCAGACGGCGATGTCGTTCAGCAACATGGACGTTTTCTCCGAGCTCATCGACAACGAAGATATCAACAAGGACATCTACAAGGTCGTTGCAGGAAAGTGGCCTGAGAAATACAACGAGCTCGTGCTGATACTTCAGGATGAGAACACCATGACAGACTACATGTCTTACAGTCTCGGTCTCCGCGACCCGGACGAGATGAATGACATGGTCAACAAGCTGATGAAGGGCGAGGAAGTCACTTTCGACGAAAGCCCTATGGAGTGGATCTATGACGACCTCCTGGACATCGAGTTCTCACTTGTTCCTGCAAGCAGCAAATATAAGTACAACAGCGGTTACGATGTATGGGAGGACATGTCTGATGACGAGGACTACATGAAGTCGCTCGTTAAGGATTCAGAGAAGCTCAAGATCACATGCATAGCAATTCCTAATCCGGACAATACTTCCGGAATGTCCGGCTACGGCATAGGCTATCTGCCGGCTCTTACAGATCACGTTATCGATATTGCCGAGGATGCTGAGATCGTCAAGAGTCAGCGTGCTCAGAAGCGCAAGGATATATTCTCCGGCAAGACATTTGAGGCTCTTAAGAACAAGGAGAATCAAGCCCTCGGTTTTGAGGACATGATCAGCGTCGACGAAAACAAACTCAAAAGTGCTTTCGGCGGTAAGGTCTCCCAGAAAGAGATCGAGAGCATTATTGAGAAACACTCAACTGAGATCGCTACATCTGTTACCGAAGATTCCGACAATATCAGCAAAGCGCTTACGAAGGCTCTTAGCGACATGTGCACATCCATCAGTGACAATATCATCGAGAAGTACACCAACAAAGACGGTGCTCTTTCAGTCAGCAAGGATGATATTAAAACAGAGATCGCCAAGTACATGTCCGGCAAGGCCTACAAGAGCAAACTGAAGTCGCTGCACTCATGCGCGCCTTCGCTCGACGAATCGACAGCAAGCGGCATTTTCTCGCAGATCCTGGGAGGTCTGCTTAAGGGATACGGTGAGGGAATATGCGCCGGGCTCAACACTGTTGCTGAGCAGACAGAAAAAACACAGGGTATCAAGATACTCGTTGACGGCAAATATACCGACCCTACGATCCCAAATCCTGCAGACCCGAGTTCGACCATGGTACTGCCTCTGGTAACAGGCGTTATGCAGGCAGCTCCGGGTTCTTACGTTGATGCCAAGGAAGTAGCTCTGGGCATCCAGAAGGCTGCTGAAAATGTCAGCAACGCGCAGGCTGCTGCAAAGTCCGTAAGCTCGGCTGTAACAATGGCAACAGATATCATCACCGACATGTCCAACGCCTTCCAGGTGGATCCGATGGTGATCGCTTCTGCATTCAGCATGAACATGAGCGAAGAGGAACTGACTCGACTGATCACTTCCTACATGTCCAGCGGATCAGACGCAAACTGCGATTCCAACCTTCGCCAGCTCGGATGGGCTGACAGAAGCAATCCGTACTCCATCTCGTATTATCTCCACGACTTCAACTCCAAGGAGAAGTTCATGGACTTCATCGACACATACAACGACGACATGGAGAAGGATGGCAAAGAGGAACTTGTTATCAGCTATACTGATGTAACAGGCGTTCTGTTATCCTCAGTCAAGAAAATCACCAACGCCGTCAGCTATGTACTTATTGCCTTCGTTGCAATATCTCTGGTGGTATCATCTATCATGATAGGAGTTATCACTTACATCTCCGTTCTCGAGAGAACCAAGGAGATCGGTATTCTGAGATCGATCGGTGCAAGCAAGAAAGACATCTCCCGCATCTTCAATGCAGAGACAGTTATCGTAGGTCTGTGCGCAGGTATCATCGGCATTGGCATCAGTCTGCTCCTGCTCATACCGATCAATGCGATACTGCTCAAACTGACGGAGATAAGCGCCCTCAGAGCTATACTGCCGGTAGCAGGCGCAGTCATACTGATAATAATAAGCGTGCTCCTGACACTTATCGCCGGCCTCATTCCTTCCGGAATGGCCAGCAAGAAGGATCCTGTCGAAGCACTGCGAACCGAATAACAAATCAGATAATAAGCCAGATAATAAAAATCTACATTATGACAAAACGCTTTACCGACCGCAATGGTCAGTAAAGCGTTTTTCATTTCAGAAAGCATTCGCGTCGACCGAAACGCATTATCAATGGCAATTACTTGCCGAATCGGCAATTTGTTTCAATATGCATTTCCACGCCTATTTGTCGCAACATATTCATGGACAAATCGACTTCATTTTTCATATTGAAATAAATCGCGAATTATGTCTGTCTTTTGAAAAAACCGGGGTCCAGTCATTACTGAATCCCGGTCATACATGGCTTTTCTGCTAACTTGTAAGGCATGGCTGCCATGCTTTACAATAGTTTTTTACAATGGTGTTTTCTATTTGTATGTGAACGATTCGCCCCAGATAGAGGTGCCATCATTATTATAGTAGTTAAGGGTCATTGTGATCATTGCAGGTTTGATCCCCGTCTTTTTTCTGAGCCCCTTGATCACCTCTTCTGCCTGTTTCTGTAGATCAGATCTGTTTTCTTCAAGCATGTCAATGCATTTCTTGATCTCTTTCTCGCTCTGCTGCTTCTTGTAAGTGTAATTGACGATTAACTCATTGTCTTTGATCTCACATTCTCCGCTTACCACAGCATCATCCTTGGTCTGAAAATCTGCAAAAAGCATTTCCTTCTCTTTAGTGAGCTGATCGTAATACTCCTGCAGCGTATCTGCCTTAGGCTTGTCATGACCGGTCACGTGTTTAACGATAGTCAGACCACCGGCTATGACAAATGCTATTACAAAGAACGTGATTATCTTCCTGTTCCTCGGATCTCTTAAAAATTCCATGCTTCCTCCAAAATATTTTCAAAATCCTCTAGTCGATTATATCAGTTTGTAATCAAGCAATTCAACTCTTTCGGTAATGCTGTCAGGTGAAACTGGATCCGGATGTGAAAGAGATGTCGTCAGATATTTCTTGTTATCATCCGGGAAGAGTATTACGACCTTGCGACCTTCCTCTGCTCTCTCGTTGAATTTCATCGCGCCTATGAAATTTGCGCCTGAGGATATGCCGACCCCGAGGCCGAGATCTCTGGCCAGTCTTGCAGACATGTTAACAGCCTCATCAGAATTGATGTCCATGACCTCATCGACCAGCTCAGGTGTGTAGATCGCAGGTACAAAATCATCGCCAATGCCTTCGATCTTGTGCTCGCCAACGACCTCGCCATTGGTGAGCAGCGGTGCAACATCCGGCTGAAGAGCAATTATCTTCACATTATTGCCTTTTGCCGCCTGCAGTCTGTGCGTTACGCCCATCAGCGTTCCGCCGGAACCGACACCGGATACAAATGCACTTACATCAGGAAGCTGCTGAAGTATCTCCGGCCCTGTACCATAATAATGCGCAAGGGTATTGTCCATGTTGCTGAACTGCTGTGGCATGTATGCACCGATCTCTTCTGCGAATTTTGCAGACATCTCAAGCGCGCCCTGGTAGCCGCCCTGCTCTTTGGTCACCTCGTGCAGTGTTGCTCCATACATTCGCATGATCTGCTTACGTTCCTCACTTGCCCATTCCGGCATGAAAATATGGATCGGGTAATGCAGATGCGCACCCATCGCTGCGAAAGCGATGCCGGTATTTCCGCTCGTTACCTCTACGATAGGCTGGCCCTCCTTGAGCCTTCTCATCGCAATTGCCTCCTCCGTAATGTAGTCGGCAATTCTGTCCTTCACACTTCCCGTAGGATTGTATGACTCAAGCTTGGCATAGATATTATCGATCTTTCCATCCAGCTTGTATGTAATTTTTATCATCGGTGTTTTGCCTATCAGATCCATGATTTACCCCTAAAATTCAAATTTGCGGTTGTCCTTGTCAACCATGCCGGTCTCAACGGTCAGGCTTTTGCCTGACTTCGCATAGTAATTGGCAATCAGTTCGACGAACTCTTTGATTGCTGATTCGACTGCTGCTTTGTTCACGCTTGCAAATCCGTCGATCGGGAAGAGCACTGCAGATGTTTTCTCCGTGATCTTGCCCTTCTCGCTCTGACGCCATGTCCATCTTCTTGTGCGGACTTCATGTCCGGAAACATATACTGCCTCGCCGATCTCAGGGTTGTCAAACGCATCATCCGCTGCGCCAAAAGGTACGAACGTATCCTCTGCAGTAGCAAGTCGAACAACAACTCCTGTATCTTCACAGCCGCGTCCACTTCCGTCCTCTCTCACGAATGAGTAGATATCGTGAGCGCCGATCGGCAGCTTGTACTTGAGCGAAACGGCATTGCCAAGGTCAACTATCGGATTGATCGAAGGCATCCCCTTGCCCTTTGCGATCCTGTCCATGAGTGCCTCAATAGAGCAGGAGTAGCGGCTCGGATTGATACCGAGCGCACGGAATGCTTCTCTGTAAGGAACCACAACAGGGTCTTCCTTGGCCTTGGTGCCGGACTCCTCAAAATACTTCTGGCATGCCGCTGCGTTATCCTCGAGCAATTTCTGTATAGCCGGGATGTCTTTGCTGTTATCTATGCCTCTTACTGCGACAACTCCGAATATTGCGTCAGGGAGCTTGTCGAATATTTCTTTACTTACTTCGTAAAACATGTCACCCTCCTGTTCGTTTCTGTTGAAATACGTTACTTAATACGTTACTCAGTTGTTTTTATAATGCTGCCTTGATGGCTGCAAGGAATTCATCATATTCCTCGAAAGCCGGGAACTGCGGATAGTCCGCCTTGATCTTATCTGTTGTACGGAAGAAGAATCCCGCTTTGCTTGCCTGTATCATCTCAAGATCATTGTAGCTGTCGCCTGCTGCGATAGTGTCAAAACCGATCGACTGAAGTCCTCTTACAGTAGTGAGCTTGGAATGATCACAACGCATCCTGAAATCAGTGATCTCGCCATCCTCTGCCACCACCAGCTCATTGCAGAAAATTGCCGGCCAGCCGAGTTTCTTCATGAGCGGCTGTGCAAACTGTGAGAATGTGTCACTCAGTATGATCACCTGAGTTGTCTCTCGCAGTTCATCCAGGAACTCCTTTGCTCCAGGAAGAGGATCGATCTTAGCGATGGTATCCTGGATCTCCTTGAGTCCAAGTCCGTGCTCCTTAAGTATGCCGAGTCTCCATCTCATCAGCTTGTCATAATCAGGTTCGTCACGAGTTGTTCTCTTAAGTTCAGGGATCCCGCTCGCTTCACTGAAGGCGATCCAGATTTCCGGTACCAGTACTCCTTCCATGTCCAAACATACTATATTCATTATTCGTCCTCCTTATAAATTGATTTTGATCTAGTCTATCGGGAAGCCAAAATACGCTTCACCCTGCTCGCCCTGTTCCTCGTTTCCTACGAACATGAGCGACTGTGTATATCCACATCCGACAGTCCTGCAGCTTACTGCGTCCAGCTCGAACATTTTCGCCAGTCCCATGGCCAGTTCTTCTGTTATCTCTGACGATACCGCCAGCAGCCTCGGATCGACCAGCAGCTCCGCAAGCACCATTCTCTCGTCATCACCCATCACAACAACACATATCGCATCGCATCCTGTGTCGCTCCTGTTGATCGACAGCATACCCTGTCCGTTCGTACTCTCACTTTGCACGAAATTCAACATGCGCGAATTCAGTTTTACATGCTCCGTGTCTCGCAGAAACGCCTCTCTGTACCTGCCGTATTCCTCGAGATCGATGATCTCCACACGTACAGATTGATGATATTCTCCGAAATCTCCGTCCTCTTCATCATCAATGATGTCTTCTTCGTCATCGGTGAGGATGAGTTCATCAGCCGTGAACCTTTTGCTGAAACCGAGCCGTCTGTAGAACTCCACCAGCGACTCTCCCGCAGGAGATGTGATGACCGCTTTGCCATCCGACTGCAGCTGATCCGTTGCATATCTGATCAGTTCGGATGCATGGCCCATGCCACGTTCTGTCGGCAATGTGCAGACAGCATACATGACAGCCACTGTCCTGCCGTCCATCTCTCCGACATCATATGCAGTCAGTGACGAGACCATCTTCCCGCTGTCATCGAACAACGCATATCCCTCAGCCTCGAGTGCTTCATACAAGCCGTCAACATATGCCGGCTCATCGCCGAAACATTCGCACCACATATCCCGAAGCTGCGGATATTCAGTTTTGTCTATCTGCTTTATCTTCAATGCTGTATGTTATTTCTCTTTTGCAAAATACTTCATCAGGAGAACATCCGGATGATAGCTCTCCTTGGCCTTGCGCAGGCCCTCGAGTCCCATGTCCTCTTCGCGGTTGAACGCCTCGATATCCGGAAATTCCGCTGCTATCATGCGGGCAAACTCACGGTTGATCATCGTGTATGCGCCGTCCACGCCGGGAAGTGCTTTCTCAAAATGAACGTCAAAGACTTCGTTATCCAGCTTGGTCCCCGCGCTGAATGCGACCGGTCTGCCCTTCTGATACAGCAGCGCCGCACGGAATCCGAGATCGTCGAAATGTTCGAACATCTCGTTTATCGCTTCGCTTTCCGCCGCAAGATCAGGATCATTCTTCTCTTTGTAAAACTCTGCTATGAATTCACGGGCAGCCTCGATGTCGCCTATCTTCTGAAGCTCCCATTCGCCATTTTTCTCAAATTTATGTATGTGATTTCTCTTGGATGCAAGATGTCTTCCGGGGAGATCGCAGAGCTTTTGCTTAGAGTAAATGTAATCAGCGTTATCTCTGTCCTCCGTAATTTCGAATCTATCGCCGTACAGCGGCAGGAATTCCGCCAGAGTCTTGTCTGTCAGGCCTCTTAGAAGGAGCTTTTCCCCTTTTGCATGAGCCTCTTCGAGCAGCAGCTCCACCGATGCTCGCGGGTCTCCGCCACCCTTCGGATAAGCATAGACATTCCAGTCAGGCATGCTTACCAGTAATCTGTTTTCCGTAAAAGAAATCATCGTTCTATACGCCTTGCGCCATATGTACAGGTTGGCAAATCCGTAATCTGCGCCGTGACATCCACTTGCACATATCAGCGCATCAACAGCCGCTTTATCCTTGAGTTCTACTTCTCTCCAATTGATCATTATACGCCTCTTCAGTCAGCATTTTTTGTAGCCGGAACAGCCACCCGCTGACAGATATTGCTTATTATAGCACATTCCTATTAAATTAGTAGGATTTATCTTGATTTTCTTATTCAATAGGGGTACTATATTCGAGGAAATATGAATCGTCTCGCTGCAGACAGCAGCGACCACAGATAACAAGGAGGATCAAAATGATTACAAAGGACATGATTATCGGAGAAGTTATTGAAAAGCACCCTGATCTCGTTCGTGCTTTCTTCGCTAACGGAATGATGTGCATCGGTTGCCCTGCTTCTCAGGGAGAGTCCATCGAGGCAGCTGCTCAGGTTCACGGACTTGACTGCGACGCACTCGTTGCTGCACTGAACGAGGCACTTGCACAGTAATCTGATATTTCAGTACTGATCAAATAACAAAGAACAAAGTGACAGAGGCAAGCCTCTGTCACTTTGTTTTTAAGTGGATCACAGCAGATAACGCCTGATCACTATCTTTTTTCGATAGCCTCAAGTATCTCGGCCTTGGTTGCCTTAGCGGAAACCTCAACGCCTAGTTTCTCTGCGATTTCAAGAAGCTCTGCCTTCTTCATGTTGATGTCTGCCTTAATTTCTTCAGAGGCCTCGACTGCTACGGTCTCTTCCTCAGCCTCTTTGGCACTGAACACGATCACGTCGTCTGCCTTTTCTTCAGCTTCTACGACCTTTTCCTCAGCCTTTTCTGCTGCCTTTGCTGCCTTCTTTGCTGCCTTTGCCTGAGCGATCTCATCGCTAGTAGCATAATAAGCAGGATTAAGTGCTCTTACCTCATTAAGGATCTTGCCTGCTGCAAAGAGCAGAACAGCCATGATCAGAGGCATGTATACAGACTGCAGAATATATGAGATAAACTCGCCTGCCTTTGCGGTCATGCCATAAGCTGCATAGTACTCATTGATCTGAGATACTGTGCCGCCTGCCAGGTAGCAAGCGTATACAAGAACCAGTGCTGCAATTACATACAGCGCAATAACTACAGGTGATTTTCTAAGTTTCTTTTCCATTATCTTATCCTTTTCTCGTTATCAATATTGGCGCTTTTCCGCACCTTTTTATACCTTTGTTATATTAGCACCCGCGCACTGACCTTTCAAGATTAACGGGTGTTATTTGTGTGTTGAATGCGTGAAACATGCTATCAGCCCGCACTTTTCATCTAGAGGCTCCAGTCTATCGCCTCGATATCGTTATCCTCGAGGAAGTAGTTTGTTCTTGAGAAGTATCTACCTCCGAAAAAGCCGCGGTATGCCGACAACGGGCTCGGATGCGGTGCTGTTATGATCAGATGTCTCACACCTGCCCTGCGGCTTGCTTCAAGAATAAGCTCCTTCTTGCTTATTGCATTTGCTCCCCAGAGTATGAATACCATCGGCTGCTGTCGGGCGCTGAGCAGTTCGATCACCTTGTCCGTGAACTGCTCCCAGCCGTGTCCCCTGTGGGACCCGGCCTGGTGTGCTCTCACGGTCAGCACGGTATTCAGCAGGAGCACACCGCGCCCGGCCCATGGCACGAGTACTCCTTCGTCCGAATTCGCCTCCGGTACGCTCACTCCTGTATCATCTTTCAGCTCCCTGAAAATATTCACCAGCGACGGCGGATACTTTGTTCCCGTCGGAACGCTGAAAGCAAGTCCCTGTGCCTGCCCCGGCTCGTGATACGGATCCTGCCCGAGTATCACTGCCTTGACATCGCTGTATGCAGTCAGTTTCAGTGCAGTAAATATCTTATCTGCTGACGGGTATACAGTTCCTTCATTATATTCATTAATAAGAAACGAACGTAACTCGCGATAGTAGTCCTTCTCAAACTCCGCCGCAAGCAGTTCGTCCCAGTCATTTCCTATATTAACCATGTTTTATACTCATCAGAATCTTGTCATGGAGTAGGTAGACCCCTGTGCATCCACAAATGTCATGACCTTTCCATCCAGGGTCGCCGTACCTGTCATTTCGTCGTCATAAGTGATCGTCGCACCGGATCCGTCTTCATTCATGACCCATGTACCGTCATACTCATCTCCGAGAAGATTGACTACAGCTTCTCCGCTCTTCTGCAATTTTACAAATCCCGGCTCCAGTCCCATGTCCATTACTTCTTCCATTGTCATGGTGACATCTCCTGCATATATCTCATTGATCTTCCAGTATCCGATATACGCATTTGCGCCTTCACAGGACGACAGCAGCATGAGCATCAGGCTTGCCAATATGACGATCACAAAATTTTTCTTCATAATTATCCCCGTCTGATACAGACTATTTCTTAAGAAGGCCCTTATCTCTGCCTTCACATTTCTTAAACAACTGACACATTATTGTAGCACACAGCATCCCCAGCAACAAGCCACTTATTACATCGCTCGGGAAGTGCATGCCAAGATAAAGTCTGGATAGTCCTACCAGCAGTGCAAAGATGACCAGCGCTATTCCGATGTTATGCATTCTGCCCTTCTCCCGGATCGTGTACATGAACCAGGCGAAACATACAGCCATGGTATTCATGGCATGTCCGCTCGGGAACGATGCGTCCTTAGGCGGCTTTGCCAGAACCTGCACCTCCGGGAACAGCAGCCACGGCCTTGTTCTGCATACCAGCGGTTTGAGCATCAGGTTGCAGAGAGCAAACGCCAATGCCAGAGAAGCAGTGCATACCAGTCCCAGCTTTCTCGTTTTCTTAAAGGCAACAAGCAATGCGCACAGAATAATACTGAACGCTCCGGCAGTACACACGCCCGACACGCCTTTCATTATCGGAGTAAGCCAATCGGCATTCAGCAGATTCTGAATGCCGATCAGTAGATTCCCGTCAAATTGTAATAACTGTTCAGTGAAACTCATTTGTTCTAGTACATGCCCTCAGGGTAATTCTTGTAAACCTTAGGCAGTCTGAGATCAAACGCACATGTGATCTCGTAATTGATAGTTCCGTTGATTGCTGCGATATCATCTGCAGTGTATTCGAGGTCTCCCGATTTTCCCATCAGAATGATCTCATCTCCGTACTCAACGTCCGGCACCTCAGTAACATCGACCATGCACTGGTCCATGCAGATGTTACCGATAACAGGGCATTTAACGCCCTTGCAAAGTGCAAAGATCTTGTTGCTGTTAAGTCTTGAATATCCGTCCGCATATCCGAGTCCGAGAGTTGCGATCTTGGTATCTTTCTCTGAAGTGAACTTGCGCGCATAGCTTACAGAAGTTCCTGAAGGAACATCCTTCAGATTGAGGATCTCTGCATGAACGGACATTACAGGTTGCAGATCGAGAACTTTATCCTTGAGGTAACCTGATGGGTAGAGGCCGTAAAGAATGATTCCCGGTCTTGCTGCATCAAAATGAACGTCAGGATATACCATGATAGCTGCTGAATTTGCGCATATCTTCTTTGGCTCGAATCCCATTCCGTTCAGCTTCTCAATGAACGCATTGTAGTTAGCGATCTGACTCTCTGTATATTCTCTCTGCTCTTCGTCTGCAGTTGAGAAGTGTGTAATAACTCCATACATATCAATGCCAGGAAGCTCTGACATTGTCTTGAATCTTCCTGCAGAAAATTCTCTTTCCTCTTCGGTGAATACTCTGTATCCGATTCTGCCCATTCCTGTGTCGATGGCAAACAGACACTTTGCAACCTCTCCCTGCTTTGCAGCTTCTTCGGACAGCGCCTTGACCATTTCGAAAGACATGATGACCGGAGTAAGCTCATACTCTACGATAGTATCCATGCACTGAACTGGGGGCAGTCCCAGGATAATGATCTCTCCTTCAATGCCGTCTTCTCTAAGAGCCACAGCCTCATCAAGAGTTGCTACTGCAAATCTTGAACACCCGTTGAACTGAAGTACCTTTGCGCACTCAGTTGCGCCATGTCCATAGCCGTTGGCCTTAATAACGCCGATCATCTCAACACCATTGAGGTGCTTTTTGATTTCCTTGACATTGTGATCGAATGCTCCCATGTCGATCTCGACCCATGCCTGTCTAAGAGTTTCCTTATACATACTTCTTCTCCTTATATATAGCCAACGCCCCTTAAGGGGCAATTTACACCTGCGTACATTGTACCCCAAGCTCCTTGCCATATCAAGAAATCTGTGTTATCATACATGAGCTGAAAATAAATTAACAAATGCGTCTCTGTAGCTCAGGGGATAGAGCACTGCTCTCCTAAAGCAGGTGCCGCGCGTTCGAATCGCGCCAGGGACACCACACTTGCAATATTCGAACTTTTACTTCTATCCCGGCGGATTCGCTGTAGAAGTCTGGTTCAAATAAGGCACACAAAAACGGCTTAACGCCGTTTTTTGATTTCAGATTTATCTTTACCTTCTCTTGATAGCAACTGTCACGGATGCAATTACCACTGCTACGATTAAATACAGAGCCGAAGCCATCTGCATGGAATTAAGCTGCAGCAAGAACTACCGCTATTACAACTATTAATATTTTTATCGTCTTTTTCCTTGCATTACCCATTGGTTTTAACACATTTGCCCACGTATATTCAATCGGGCTGTTTCAATCTATTTTTGATCTCCGTTTTCATCTCTTTTCTCTATGCTTGAGCCGACTGCAAAACCCAGCAGCATACCAATCGATAGTCCGATACCAACGCTAACACTCAGCGTCGTGCTCATCGCCACACCGAAGCACATACCCATAGCAAGCCCTTCAGTCCCGTAATCATCTTCCCTTTTCTCATTCTTATTTTCCTTTTTCTTACGGCCACTTTCAGCAAAGAACAACGCCAGCATAAGTCCCATGCAGAGCCACGGCAATGCCGCAGACATAAAATCTATAAATTCCTTCATAATTACACCCCAAGAACTTTTACAAAATATTCCAATTGATCTTAGTATCTTTACGGATATACAGAGGTCCCTCTTCGCCCATCTCTCCCGTCGGCACAAAGCCGGCTTTGTTCAGGACCTTCTGCGCCGCAATAAACTTCTCCATCTCGTCTTGAGAAGCTGCATGTGTTTTTAATCTGTCTGTTTCGATCATGTTATCCCCCAACGCTTATTTCTTCCAGCGTTTCAGTGTCGGGAAGAGTTTTTCGCAATATGCTTTCATTTCTTCATTGGTCATGCCCGCCTGTTCTCCGTACTGACTGCATGATCACATCGCAACTATGCCCCATAGATCGTTTTAAAGTGCTCCATGTGACTGCGAATCATTTTCATCGCCATTTCTTCCTTCTCGGGTTCACGGTCCACCAGCGCAATAAGTGCGCTAACAGGTGCGGTAAATTCAAAGGCCACGATGTCAGGATCATAATCTTTTACCTGACCCTTTTGTATCAGTTCAGTCAGGATCGTCCTGTTGAGGTCAATAGTATTGTTGAGAAAGTGGTTTGTAGCCAGCTCTCTGACAGTATCATTCCGGAACTGTTCTATTGTGATCACTTTCCTGAACTTTCTGATCTGCGGATCATGGATCGTGAAATCGAGTCTTTCAAGTGATTCCCTTATAAACTCGTCAAGAGTATCGGGGATCGGAAGATCATCACATGCATTTCCGAATCTTGACCCGTAATATTCCTCATATACATTCAGTAATTCATTCAGTATCGCTTCCTTGCCCTTAAAATAATGATAGATTGCAGGACCTTTTACTCCGGCTGCCGCTCCGATCTCATCAACACCTACAGCCGCGTAACCCTTCTCTGAAAACAGGTCCAGTGCAGCGTCCATTATAATTTGTTTCTTTGATTTCTTCTCCTCCATGTCATTCACCTGCAGTCGTAGTTTTAACGTTCGTTAAACAGTATAACTTAACGCTCGTTAAATGTCAAGAAAGACCCTGCCTGTATCCCGGTGCATTAAAAAGCTTGCTGACGCAAGGGCTACGCTATTGACAAGGGGACTGCGCAGTGTTAATATTTAACCGAGTTAGAGATATCTAACTCTTGCAAATGTTTAATAAGGAGTACGGATAATATTATGAACGTTTTCTGGTGGGTAGTAATAATAACTGCAATTGCAGGCATCGGCGGAACCGGCGTCGGTGGCGGAGTGGGTGCGATCCTTGAGCGGGATTCCGCAAGGATAGTCAGCCTGCTGCTGGCATTTGCCGGCGGCATCATGCTTGCAGTCGTTACATTTGATCTCATTCCGGAATCGTTTCTTCCGGCAGGTGCAACTGAGGAGATGCCGATCCTGCTGGTAATGTTCGGGATCGCTTTGGGGTGCGGATCAATATATCTGCTGAACAGCATCATAGATAACCACATCAATCCGGAGATCTCGCACATAGACTCGAGTCACCCTGCAACAGCCGATGATCTGGATGAGCTCATTCACTCAGACCATCTGAAGAAGCACACAGACGAAGGTAACAGGCGTGAGATGTTTATTGCCGGCATAGTAATGGCATGCGCCATCGGACTTCACAATATCCCGGAAGGCATGGTAATAGGTGCGTCTTACGCAGGAGATGCCGGAGACATCATCGGGGGAGCAGGTTTTATTGTCGCTATAGTGA
This sequence comes from Mogibacterium sp., assembly GCA_024403055.1. Lineage (GTDB taxonomy): Bacteria > Bacillota > Clostridia > Peptostreptococcales > Anaerovoracaceae > Crickella. Next base: position 18,684 of record JAKSSO010000016.1, read on the forward strand.
TCGGACTTCACAATATACCGGAGGGCATGTCCGTGTCGGTGCCGCTCATAGCAGGTGGCATGGGCAAAGGCAAAGCGATCTTTATCACCGCGCTTTCCGGAGCAACAACTGTCATCGGTGCCATGCTCGGTTTCTCGATCGGTCTCATCAGTCCGATATGGCTGTCACTTTCGCTCTCATTTGCTGGCGGTGCGATGATGTATGTCGTATTCGGAGAGCTTCTCCCGGAAGCATTCCTGATGTGGAGATCCAAGATGCCTGGTGCCATGGCAATGGTCGGAGTGCTCGTAGGACTGGCCCTGATCAAATAGACACATTAAGAACAAATAAAAACGGCCATTCGGCCGTTTCAGACGTAAGCGACTTTAGAGGACTGAATCCTGTATTGAACAGGGCTCAGTCCTTTTAGCTTGCACTTAATCCGTTTGTTATTGTAGTAGTCAATATATGATTCAATCTCGGAGATCAAATGCTCCGTAGATGTGAATTCGTGCTTGTAAAACATTTCTGTCTTAAGCAAACCAAAGAAATTTTCCGGACCCTCCATATGCGTTCCCAATTTAGCACTTGATGATCCTGTGGGATTTTAAATACTACTGCTGTTTCCGAAGCAGATATTTTCTGCTCATGCATATATTCTATTACATGTTGTTTGAACTCCCCAGTATATGTGCCATTGTGAAGCAAAAGACCTTCTGGTCCATGCATTTCATAGCGCATGACCCACCTTCTAACGTGTTCACGTCCAGTGCCTAATATCTTTGCACTGCTCTTACAGCTCATGCCATCTTCAACAACCCTCAACACTGCTTTAAGTTTTTCTTCATACGATTCTTCATACGAATATTTACTCATAAAAAAGTACACCTCCAAAAGTTAGTTTGGTGTCTAACTTTTGGGGTGCACTTCATAGATAACTCTCATTTTATGATTCTTGCACTCATCTCTGCGCTCCGCTGCAGTAGCTCATCGGCAAGAAATTCAGTAGCTGATGCGAGGGCCTGATCCTTCTTTTTCAACACTGCCATATTGGCACCCACATTAAACTTTGCAGATCTGATACCTGCATCAAGACTCAGCGCCGCTACCTTAAGATCACTTTCCAGATTGGGATTGGATCTTCCGAGTAACTTCTCACATATCTCCATAGCCTTCACACCTGACTGCATTATCGCCAAAGGCGCGCTCGTTGCTGTTAGTGCCGCATTAGCAATTTCTATTTCGCGTGCATCCTTCTCTGCTTCATTTGAAGTCGGCAGCTTGTATGCTTCTGCCATCCTACCAAAAGCTTCTGCATCTGCGTCTACTCCGGCAAGAAGCTCACATCTAAGTTCTTCAAGTTCTTCCAATGCCTCTTTACAGAGGTCCTCATATTCAGCGTACTTCTCCTTACCGATCGTATGGTTAGCGACCATCATGATCTGTGCCGCACCCAGAGCAGCATTCAGCGCAGCAACACCGCCACCGCCCGGAGTCGGTGTGTTCGCTTTTAGTTCTTCAGTAAACTCCTTCAGACTTTTCTCAACTAGCATTTTTAACCTCTTTTTCTGTTACGCCATGCTCGGCGCAGATTTTGAATAATCCATCTGATAAAAGCAAATACCGCAAACATTGCCAGAAAACCGACTATGCCGAACATGATGTCCTCAAACTCCATTGCTCCGGTTCCTGTATATCCCTGTCCGATCTCAATCGCAAATGTGATCACAATTATAAGGGTAAATACGTATATCCATGTAATCACCATCGTGTGTCCATTTTCAGCCAGAGCTTTGAATATAGGTTGTACGATAAACACCATTATCATTCCCAATGCACCGATCACAACAAAGTGGAGCTGTTTGTCATCAAGGCCATAGCCGCCACTGTCGTTTAAACTTAATATAGTATTATGCATCCTTGCAATCAACGAAACGATTGCATATAGAAAACTTCTCATTTTTGCTTTTTATCTCCAATTATTAATAGTATTATATTGATTCATCCAGTATGGGTTTTGACATCCTTCCTGATCTGCTGCATGAACGGTCAAAATAAATCTGTTTTAATCTCCTACATCCATATCTCTCAATCATAAAACTGTTCATAAGGTCCCAAGTTCCATCAGCAGTAAGCTCTTCTATACTCATACAAGATGTGCTGAGATATACTTCCGACTCGGTAACAGCTTTCTGTTTTTCCATTTACTCAGCACCGAGTCTTTATGTAACATTAAAAGCCATCTGCAATCTCTGTAAGTTATTATACTATATTCCAATTTTAGGAAAAGGTAAAGCGCCATTGACGTTTTGATGCATAACCAACTATAATCAGTATGATAATAAAGTTGATGCTACTACATATGGAGATTTTTATGAATATGAATATAAATAAAAGACATAATATAATACAGGTACGACGAACTGCGACTGTTGCATTAATTATCTTATTATTGCTTGCTACTTTTGGTGCAGCCTGTCCTGAATTGACTTATGCTACAGCATCTTCACCTACAGCTACTGCTAAAATCAATTCCTCAAACGGTGTTAATCTTCGAAAAACAGCTTCAACAAGCGGAAAGATTGTCGCATCGCTGAGTGATAATACTAAAGTAACAATAAAAAAAGAGATCTTTATAAAGGAAAACAGTACATCCAAAAAAAATCGATGGTATTACGTTTCTGTTTCCGGCAGATCCGGTTATATTCGTTCTGACCTGGTTGATAATATAAAGTACTCCGGAGTTACCGCAAACACTTCGGATGCTGTTAACTATCGTGTTGGTGCCGGTACAAGAATGACCAAGAAAGGCACTTTAAATAAAGGAAAATCTGTGACTGTACGACTGTCAGCCAAGGCTGCCGGTTCAAATAAATTGTGGTACAGAGTCAGTATAAATGGTAAAACGTATTACATGTGTGCTGACTATGTACAATTGAAGAGCGCAATTACATCTTCTTCCAACAGTTCAGCGTCGCAGAGTAATACACCATCTATCGAAACAGCAAAACAATCTGGCATCGCAAAGGCGCTACTTAACAAAACATCAGATGGAGGTTCTGCGAGATATGTTTACACTTTCAATTCAGATAACTGCAAAAATCTATTTACAGTAAGCGGAAGCAATGGTATTTACACACCTCAAGGTATGGCCTTTGACGGTAAACGATACTATGTTTTGTTTGCTAATGACAGTGGTCAATGTATAGCCACATATTCTGATAGTGGCTCCAAGCTTAACACTTCGAAGTTTCCTAAAAACCGAGGGCATCTCAATGGTATGACTTGGAATCCAGACAAAGGCATTTTCTATATTTTTAAAGGAAACCAAACGACAATATATACTTGGAACTCTCAAAGCAATTCCTTCGGAACAGCCACAACGCCTTACTCTTCTTCCGGAGTAGGATATGATAAAGTTACTAAAACTTTTTATGCTTCATCGCAAACCGGAATACGTCAGTATAGTTCTGATGGGAAGTTTACACATAAGAAGCTATTCAGTCGTTGTAAGCACAGCGGAACCATTTACATTCAGGATTGCTGTGGTGCAAACGGATTTGTTTTCCACGGGATAAGCGGTTCCAATAAAGCCAAAATTAATTATATCGACGTATATAGAGTGTCTGATGGTAAATATATGGGTTCCATAAAAGAAACTTTTGGAGAAATCGAAAGTCTTATTGTAGACAACGAAGGTTTCCTTCAAATGCTTGTTAACGTTTCCGGAACCAAAGAACAAATTATTAAAACGCCTTTAAACGTATATGAACTTAATTAATAAGACTGTCAATCTACGAAAAAATAGTATTCTAACTGCTCTGTCAAATATTTAAATCAATCAGGGAACTTTTTATTTGGTCCCCTGATTATTTGATTTAGCGAAACAAAGGCGATTATAAGGAATACTACGAGCAGAAAATAAAGCTATTAAAGCGGAGATTGAAGTCGTAAAAAAAGGATCGCCTTGAGGCAAGAAAGATGGGCTGCGCAACTCAAGGCGAAAAAGCAGCAATCGTCAAAGAACTCCGAGAACAAGGATACCCATTAAAGAATTTGCTCAAAGGCATGTTCAACACAAATGCAGATATGGAGTTAGGAGAATGCATCGAGAACTCCTGAATCGTGGATATGATGTGAACCATAAGAGAGTTCAACGCATTATGCACAACTTAGGTTTATGTGAAAAGGACTACGATTCATTCGAAACCTTTTCAAAAGCGATAGATGAATACATAAATTATTACAACAATGAACGGATCCAAAGCAAAACAAAATGGATGCCTCCTGTTAAATACAGGATAGCATCCATGTGTTCAGCTTGATCCACTAATGAATGTGTCCAGAATTCTGGGTACATATCATGAGACCGGCTTCTTTAATTGTTTCCGATTACTTCTCTGCGTCGAATGGCAGGATAGCAACGACTCTTGCTCTCTTGATA
>JAKSSO010000017.1 GCA_024403055.1 Mogibacterium sp.
CCATAGGTGTAGCATGCATTTGCCTGAATGTGATTGATCTGAGCATCAAATGCAACTTTCTCTCCACCGCCGGTCGTCGTTCCCGCGTCTCCAGATCCTGAATTACCGCAAGCAGACAGTGACATCAACAGAATGGCGATACATAATACGCTTATAATCTTTTTCATGTTTACCTGCTCCTTTCTTATACTTTAATCTGAAATAGTTAAGGTAGAACTTTCTTTCGTAGTGCTTTTTCTTCAGCTAAAATGTTCGTTAGCTTTCTACAAATTCAAGATTTGTATACCTAAATATACACGATTTTAGTATCATTTGCTATTTCAATCAGGATGGGAAATTAAAATCTTTCCATGAAAATAGCAGCGACTTCAATGCTATGAAGCCACTGCAATGGCATCGGTGTACTTGCCGACCCTATGTAAATTATTCTTATATTCAATTAATACTGATGTAAGCAGTGCCAGTTCATCCGGATCAAGGCTTATCTTTATTTTCTTTCCTAACATGACGATAACCTCCTCATATAGATATGAGAAGGTTATCTGATATATACACTTTATTCAAATGTGCGATTGCTCGCAAAACTGAGATTTAATCAGCTTTATACCAGTAATCTATTGGTTCTCCGAAGACATCGCTTTCCTGTTTTAAGTGAGGATTCTCAGAAAGAATTTGGGAATAAATATCGAAGAACACCGTTTTTTCAGGACGCGTTCCTTTATCTAAGGCTTCAGATAGGAATTCAATTTTCCTTCCGTTATTTCGTATCAATAGAGTAATACCACCAGACGACGCATGCCTATCGGTTAAAAACAGCTCTGTCACAGAGTTAAGAACAATCCTACGTCCACCATATTCAATTACCGTAATATCATTTTCACTCCAATAATAACCCTTTCGTTTAATTCCAGGAAGTTTATCCATCATTTCCCATAAAACGAAAACTAGTGCAATAGTCAGTAGCGTATTTATTACATAATATATATTACCATTTATCCAAGATAATAAATCTGGAACAAACCAAATGTACGGCGCGCCAAAAAACAGCATCCATATTAATATGATTTTCAAATTTCTATATGTAAACTCTGTTTTCACCTATTTACGTCCTCTCGTACAAATTCCCGTTTGACGGTACAACTTATAACCGCTGAATAAATTATATATGATATCCATGATGTATTCCATCACTCACAGACCTACAAATTATATTTAAGCGAGTTATTACTGCAAATATGCGATGTCCCCCGGAAAATGACTTCGGATGTGCTACAGGCCGCCACATACATTCCCCAGAAATCAAAAATCCCCCGCGATGTCCCCCGGAGCGTAGGTCCGAATAGGTCTGAGTAGGTCTGAATGCGTTTTTGTTCCCGAAAATTTATGCTGATTTTACAAAAAGGGGACACGAAAAACGTTGAAATTTCAATAAAAAAACAAGATCCTGATGGATCTTGCAAAATAATGGTGCGGATGAAAGGATTCGAACCTTCACGATGTTACTCACACGGACCTGAACCGTGCGCGTCTGCCAATTCCGCCACATCCGCTCAATATGGCGTGCTCTTTATTCCCGAGCACGCCTCACATTATACACTATTGTTGCATGCTAATTCAACAACAAATTTGAGTTTTTTTAATTACTCTTCCTCAGCCATGATTGCGTCGAATTCTGCAGCTGCTGCATCGAATTCATCCTCGTCCTCGATCTCGATGATTTCGAACTCTTCGTCGCTGATCTGCTTGTATCCGTAGATGTAAACATCATCTGTACCATCATCCGGTGCAAGTGCGATATACTCCTTGCCGTTCAGGTCAAATGTGCCCATTACATAGCAATCTACTGCTGTATCATCATCAAACTCAAGAGTGATAACATCTTCTTCCTCTTCTTCGATTCCAATGTTCTTAATATCTTCTGCCATAGTGAAAGTCTCCTTATCTCAAAATGCTCATTCAATATATCATAAAACTCAGACAAAATGCAACTATTTAAGGAAATCTATGATACTTTCAGCTACATTATCTGTTATTCCCTCCACCTGCACGAGGTCGTCGTAAGTGGCTTTTTTTATCGCATCTATACTGCCGAAGTGATCAAGCAGCATCTTGCGTCGTTTCGGGCCGATGCCGGGTATGTCCTCCAGCACTGAATGCACCATCTTTCTGCCGCGTACTCCGGACATGTAGGTAATGGCAAAGCGATGCACTTCTTCCTGAATGTTGCCACAGTAGCTGAATAGCAGCCTGTTGCCTTTCAGCTCGAGCTCACGGCCGTCGTCAAAGACGAGGCTGCGTGTCCGGTGGGCATCGTCTTTGGCCATCCCGACCACCGGGATGGCGATGCGGAACGCATCGACGACGGCCTTCACAGCGTGCACCTGTCCGAGGCCTCCATCTATGAGAAGGATGTCCGGCAGCGTGCTGAATCCTTCATCACCGTTCTTTGCACGTTTTAGTCTTCTGTATATGACTTCTCTAAGGCTGCCGTAGTCGTCACCTTCGGCAGTTCTGACCTTGAACTTTCTGTAGTCCTTTCTTACAGGCTTGCTACCCTCATAAACGACCATCGCTCCGACAGTATCCAGGCCATTGTAGTTGGAGATATCATAAGCCTCCACCCTGTACTCTCTTTCGTCGCCATCGGGGATCGTCATAGGAATAGCACCGTTTATCTCAGCCGCATATTCGATCACCTCGCTTAGTGCATCTCTGAGAGCATCCTTCCGCTCCTGCTCGCGTTCCGCCCTCTCGTCGAGCGATTTTGCCAGCTCAATGGAATCGTCGCTTGCCATCTTCACGAGTGCCCTCTTTTCTCCGCGCTCTGGTACCAGCAACTTTACTCCCAGGAATGTTTCCAGAAGCTCCTCATCCTCGATGTGCTCGGTGAGCAGTATCTCCTTAGGCCGCTCATCTGTTTCGCTGTAATGCAGCTTGACAAATCCTGCTACAGCTGACAGCTCGGAGCTTCCCTCTCTCAGATAATATATCTCGCGACCGACAAGCTTGCCATCTCTCACTCTGTACTGAACGATTATGCTGTTGCCTGATGTAACGACAGGGATAAGCACGTCCGCATCTCTGTCTCTCATCATCGTAGCTCTCTGAGTCTCGCTCAGTCTGCGGAGAGCCGCAATGTAGTCGCGGTACTTTGCTGCAGCTTCATACTCAAGCTTCTCTGAGGCATCATTCATTCTTTCTTTAAGAGAAGCGATCAAAGCGGCATCACGTCCGCTGAGTATCTCGATGATGTCGGAGATCATTTCCATGTATTCATCTTTATCTGCCTCACCGATGCATATGCCTCTGCATTTACCGATAAAGTAATTCAGGCATGGTCTGACACCGGCCGGGAAACTTTTCGCGCGGCATTTTTTCAGAGGATACATTTCCTCTATCAGTCTGATAAACTGTGCAACGCATCCCACATCAGTATATGGGCCGAAGTATTTATTTCCATCGTGCGCTATCCTTCTCGTTCTGTAAACACGCGGCCATTCCTCGCCAAGAGTAACGACTATGTAAGGATAGCTTTTGTCATCCTTAAGCAGAATATTGTAGCGAGGCTGATACTTCTTGATAAGATTGCATTCTAAAACAAGAGCCTCCATCTCGGTCGCGCATCTGATATATTCAAACTCTGCGATATTCGAGACAAGGGCTCTGAGTTTCGGGTCAGCCTTGTTCTGATTGCGGAAATACGAGCGAACTCTGTTTCTCAGGTTCACCGCCTTCCCCACATAGATAACCTCTCCCAGGCTGTCCTTGTGCATGTATACGCCGGGACATGTCGGCAGTTTTTTCAGTTCCTCTTCAATTACAAACATTATTTATACGTCCAGTTCCTGCGGCGACGATCCTCTTCCAGTTCGATCTGTCTGAGTGCCTCCTGACGGATCCTTTCGGCTCTCTGTGCCACACGCTTCTTCTCACGGCGTTTTCTGACAGTCAGTATCCTTATAATGAACAGTACCACCAGTACAAGAGCCAGCAGCATGAAGATCGAGGCTACATTGGAAATATACATGCGTGACGGGAACCAGCCCACCGCAACATCATCTTTGGTTATCAGGTCAACAGTGCCCTTGAGTTCGTCTGCAACATATATTCTGTACTCACCGACCTTGTCTCCTGCCTTCAGCGGAGCATGAAGATCATCATACATCACGATTTCGGTCTGCACGAGATTGGTGCTGCCCTCAGGCGGAATATATGCATATCCCTTGGTCTGTGTATAGGCATCGACTTTCGTAACTGCACCATTGCGTACTTTTGCTTTGCCGACCTTCTGATCAGCCTTGATAATGGTGTTTTTGGTAACCTTCTTGTATCCGTATCTGAACAGTGCAATTGCATCCTTTGCCGCTCTATCCTCGTTTCCGTTGAGCATGACTGTAATGAGCTGCATGCCGTCACTGCTTGCAACCCCGACATATTGAGCCTCAGGGCCGCCTTTGCCCGGTTCATCCACTGTGCCCAGTATTCCTCCGGTAATATATTTATACCATTCACTGCTCTTATTGCTTGAAAGAAGCGGGTTAGTGTTGATCACTGTCAGCGAACGTGTCTTAGTCTTTCCTTTTGACTTGCTTTTGATCTCTATCTTGTGAGTATCGGTCGCCGTTATCTCCTTGATCCTGGAATAACGTACAGCTGCCTGCACGATTTTTGCAGAATCCAGAGCTGTCGAATAATGATCCGTATGATAGCTGCCTGTCGGGTTCTGATACTGCGTATTCATCAGGCTCAGTTCCATGACTTTGGCATTCATTTCATTGACAAAGGTCTCTCTGTTGCTTGCACTGTATCTTGCCAGGGCTTCCGCTGCCTCATCCGATCCCCCGACGAGCATTGCGTACATCATGTCCTCAACAGATACATTGTCTCCTGTACTAAACATGTCTCCATAACTTGAAACTTTCTTCGTCACCTGAATGATATTGGAGAATTCGCTGTCATCATACATGTTATCTATAACGACCATGGCAGTCATGAATTTCGTGATATTGCCCATCGGCATTTTGCGTTCTGCATGGACGTCATGAACCACCTCACTGGTGGATCCGGACATAACAACATAGGAATCTGCGCCTACATACGGTGCCTTTATTTCATCAGCAGCATAACTGACATTACAAGACATGGTGGTCACCAGTGTCAGTACCATAATCACTGACATGATAGCCACCATTGCTCTATTTGGTATTGAAGATCTTATTTTGCAGTTGTGATGATCTTCCGACATTGAAATACTCCGACAATATTATGATAGTAATTGAATTATATACTTTTATAAGTGTATAATCAAACTTGTATTGTTAATAAATTTTTTTCAGGAGGAAGAAAATGGCAAAATATTCAATTGGTACTTACAACAAAATCTCTGAAAAAGGTCTTTCAAGACTTACTGAGAACTTCGAGTTCCTCGGCGAATTCAAGGAGCTCGGCGATGCTGCTGATGCTAACGGCCTTATTATCCGTTCTTTCAAGCTTCACGACATGGATTTCTCAGACAACCTGCTTGCTATCGGAAGAGCAGGCGCAGGCGTAAACAATATTCCGCTGGACAAGTGCAGTGACAAGGGTATTGTTGTTTTCAACGCACCAGGTGCAAACTCAAACGCAGTTAAGGAACTCGCAGTTGCCGGAATGATCATGGGCGCAAGAAACATGTATGAAGGTATTGCCTGGGGTCAGACTCTGACTGGCGACGTTGCTGCTGAGGTTGAAAAGGGAAAGAAGCAGTTCGCAGGAACTGAGATCATGGGCAAGACTCTTGGTGTTATCGGACTTGGTGCTATCGGCGCTAAGATCGCAAACTCCGCAGAGGCTCTCGGAATGAACGTTGTCGGCTACGAAGCATTCAAACCACATCCATGCCTGACTGCAAACGTTCAGCTCTTCGACAGCGTTGAGGAAATGGTTCCTGTATGTGACTTCGTTACAATTCACGTTCCATCACTCCCTACAACTAAGGAAATGGTAAACAAGGACCTCATCGCTAAGATGAAAGATGGAGTTATCTTCATGAACTACGCAAGACCTGACCTCATCAATGTTGATGACGTATGCGAAGCACTCCAGTCCGGAAAGATGAGAAAGTACATGACAGACCTTCTCGAGCCTGAGTACATTGGCAAGAAGGGCATCGTTGCTACACCTCACCTTGGAGCATCCACAGAGGAAGCAGAAGAGAACTGTGCTATCATGGCTACAGATCAGCTGATGGATTACCTCGAGAACGGTAACATCATCAACTCAGTAAACTTCCCAAGAGTATCTGCTGAGGCTAAGGAAGGTGCTAAGAAGCACTGTGTTGCTTTCAAGTGCGACAAGGCTATCGAGGAAGTTGAAGCTAAGGTAAAGGAATTCTACGGTGATGACCTCGTTGATTTCGCAGGCGGAAAGCGCGGAGAGATCGGTTACTTCATCGCACAGGTTAAGGCATCCTGCGACAAGAAGTTTGACTGTGACTGCGTTCTGAAGTTCAGAGAGCTGTAAGTTATTAAACTATCATGCATAATAAAAGACTTGAGATCATCACGTTCTCAAGTCTTTTTTATGTGTATTTTTCAGCTGATAACTAGAAGCACTTTTCCAGAACTTCTTCGTCGAGTCCGTCCTTAGCTGTTGCAAGACCTACAGCGAAGTACAGGATCGCTCCTGCCAGCAGACCCCAGACTACAGCATTGATGCCTGCGACTGATACCTTGTAATAGCAGAAGATATACGTTGCAGCAGCACCGAGCGAGCTTGCGATCGCTGCCTGCTTTGTCCCCTTCTTCCAGAAAAGACCTCCGATGAGTGGCCAGAAGAATGTGCATTCCAGACCTCCCATTGCAAAGAGATTGAGGAAGAAGATGATGTCAGGCGGATCGATCGTCAGTATCATTACAAATACTCCGAGGAATAATGTCAGCGCTATGCTGGCCTTTTTAACGTTCCTGTCATAGCGCACGATCTTCTGAGGATCGTCCTTGACAACATAGTTGCGCCAGAGGTCTTTGATGATCGCCGCACTTGCAAGTATCAGCAGTGAATCTACTGTTGACATGACAGCTGCCATCGGAGCTGCGAGGAAGAATCCTGCGATTCCTACCGGCATGATCTGCTGTATGATGTATGGAACGAAGTAATCTGATGTAGGAAGCTCTGCAGTGTCTACAAGTGCTCCTGCCCATACGCCAGCAAGGTGCATTCCGACAATAACGAAACTGCATGTCAGTGCGCCTATCCACATTGCCGAGTGAAGGCTCCTTGTGTCTTTGAATCCCATCGAACGAACAGCTGTCTGAGGAAGTCCGAGCGTTCCGAAGCCTACCAGTACCCAGAATGAAATGAGGCTTCCCGGAGTGTAGACTGCTGTCAGGTTATCATAAACATTCGGCAGGTTGCTCTGAAGTCCTGCATCTATGCCTGAGATCCCGCCGCCTGCTCTAAGAACAAAGAATAGGAACAGGAATGTTCCGATGCACATGAGTATTCCCTGAATGGCATCGGTTACAGCCACCGCTGTAAATCCTCCGAAAGCTGTATATGCAATTACTACAATGCCGAAGATGATGAGTGCCCTGACATGGCTGAGTCCAGTGATGGAAGCGATCAGTGTTGCTCCACCTGTGAACTGTCCGATCATCTGAGCGATGAAGAATGCGACCATCAGGAGGCTCGTGATGATGACCAGCGCATCACTTTTGTATCTAGCCTTGAGGAAGCCGACTACTGTAACAGAGCCGGTCCTTCTCGAAACGATGGCAAGCTTGTTTCCGAGCACGCCCAGCACCAGGAATGTTACCGGCACCTGTACTGCAGCTACCCACACCTGTGCATATCCGTATGTCAGGCCGGCAGCTCCCGGTCCTGATATGAATGAGCTGACTGATGTATATGTTGCCATTGTCGTCATTGCCAGCAGAAGTCCGTTCATGTTTCGTCCGCCGATGAAGAAATTCTTCTCGGATGAAAGCGAGCTTGCGCTTTCCTGCTTTCGGCTGAAGAAAATGCCGAGCACAACGTTTACCATGAGATAAATGATAAGTATCGTGAGGATAATGGTCTGATCATGCGTCATCATGCCACCTCCTCGTCATCATATTCAAAGTCGACAAAGACTTTTTTCAGAAGAATACGGACACCGATCAGAGCGAGCACGATCGTGCCGAGAACGGAAACGCTGAACCACGCCGGCATTCCCAAAAAATAAAGACCTGTGCCGTTGAGAACAAAGGCTGTCGCAATATGCCATATGCAGCAAACCGCAACAACTAATAAAGTTGCCTTGATCTCACGCATACACTGGTCGTGTTTTTCCTGCTTTGTGAGCTTATTCATATTATTCATTTCTCCTTGATATAAGGTCAGATTCACCGTGGATATCTGCCGGAATCATTTTACCATCTGCATTTTTTCAGTGCAAGAAATATATGTAACGAAAAAACAGCTCAGCATTTCTGCTGAGCTGCTATTATCATGAATCTATTTTACTGTCTTTCCCAGATAATCGAACTGATGGATGTTCTCATAGCTGCGTCCGATAATGCCGTCCTGCTCCATCTTGATCACTTCTACGATTTTATCATTGATAGGAGTAGGAACTCCGCACTTTCTTCCCCATTCGCACACAACGCCGTTGATGGCATCAACCTCGCATGGTTTGCCCTTCTTGAGGTCCTGCAGCATCGAAGGTTCGATAAGTCTGTGCTTCTTCATTGCGATAGGCAGAAGTGCAATACCCGCAGCTCTCTTTACAGGAGTTCTGTAGTAGAAGAGTTTGGTGATGTCCTTGCCCTGTACAGGTGCGAACTCTGCGCCTGCAGCATGACCTACATCGATGCACTCCTTCATGCAGCGGATAGCTACCTGCTTTGCTTCAGCTCTCTCTGATACGTCTCCGAAGAGTCCGCCTACGCAGGTGCCGATACCTGAGAATGTTGCATTGATGAGCAGCTTGGACCAGCGTGCTCCGATCAGATTCTCCTCGATGTCTACCGGACACATTTTCTCGAGCAGCTCTTTGGTAAGCTCGAACATGTCATCAGGGACTCCCGGCATTTTGCCCATGTGGAAGGAAAGTGAATCAGGGTCAGATGTCAGGATGCTTGTTCCCGGCTCATCCATTGTTGCGCCCCACTCTACTACGCAGCCGATCGTATGTTCATTGCCGACGATCTCTGCGATTCCGGGCTCGGGGATACCATTCTGAAGTGTAACAATAACGCCTCTTTCTGTCAGATGATCCTTAAGCATTGTAACAACTTCCACATTGAAAAGCTGCTTTGTCATGAGGAAAATGACATCATACTTTCCAGTCATCTCGTCAGGGAATTTTGCATCAACTTTCACTTCAAAATCAACAGTGCCCTTGATATGCGCTCCTTTTTCCTTGAGCGCTGTAGTATGAGCCTTGTTCCTGTTGATCAGTTCGATCTCTGTACCAGCCTTGGTAATGTATGCACCAAGTACTGTACCCAGTGATCCTGCGCCGTAAATAGCGTATCTCATTTTGTACCCCCTTTTTACTGATGATGTTTCCCGGCCGGCATCATCAGATCTTGTTAGGCCTGCGCAGCATCATGCGCGCAAGTTCTCCTACAGTTCCTTCTTTTTTTATGTACTTCTTACCCTTGTAGTAAGTCGCAGTCGGTCTGAAGTCAACGGCCTCTTCCGGCCAGAGCACTGTATAATCCTGCTTTGCAGTAAAGAAATCAGCGATTTTGCCCTTCTCAAGTGTTCCGTAATCATCGAACTCCTCGATCGCCTTGGCTGCATTGACTGTATATGTCCTCAGCGCCTCGTATGGTGTGATGGACTCTTCTTCATTATAGAACTGGATCATTCCCAGCATCTGCATGTACGGATCCATGTCCTGAACAGGTGAATCCGATGAACCGCAGAGCACGATCCCTGCATCATATAGAGACTTGAATTTCATTCTGTCACGTATCTCCTGAGGCAGAACCTGCTCGTAAGTGTGCAGATATCTCTTGTCTATCCATGAATATCCCGGCTGCATCATTACGGCATAATTGCATTTTGCCAGTTCATCAAAACCGGCATCGTCATGGAACTCACAGTGTTCGATACGGTGGAGCTTGCCCTTGCCCGCTTTGACCGAATCAGTTCCGTTAAGTCCCTCAAGTATGCGTTCGATAGCCAGTTCACCGATGGCATGAGAAGCGATCTGATATCCCTCTGCGTCTGCTCTCTTGCACAGGTCATTAACGAATTCCTGTGAATAATAGCAGTCGTGAGTTTCGCCTGTATCGATATACGGAGTTCTGAAAGCTGCGGAATGTGAACCGCTCGCACCGTCCATCTCCCAGTCTCCGCATCCTCCGACTCTCGGATGCTTCATGTATTTTCTGTAAGGTGCCACTCTATCCAGGTCAGTGTACTGCAGATAAAGTCTTACACCTACATCGAAGTGACGTGCCAGTCTGATGATCAGTTTGGTCGTTGTGTCCTTCTCGCTGTCTCCGTTGCCTTCGAGTGCTCCCACGATACCGATGCCGTATTCAGCACAGTAGTTGTGGAATTTTCCGATGCCTTTGGCAAGAACAGGAAGGCTGATGGCAGAGCCTACAGTGTCGATGATGCGACCCTGCGCTCTCTCGTTATCCTCTCCCTGAAGAACGCCGTTGCTTGTTGAAGGATCTATTCCTATCAGTTCAAGCATTTTGCTGGATAGTGCTGTGGAATGTCCGTCGATATTGTAAATAACGACAGCTCTTCCCTCGCCCCAGTCATCAAGTTCGTTTTTGTCAGGCATGCGACGCTCGTCAATGGCAGACATGATGTAGTTATTTATGGCGATGATCGCATCAGGCTTCTGATGCGATGCATACTCGCGCACCCTGGCTTCTACTCCGGCGAGAGTATGCGGCTCAACGCCGCCGCCCTTGATCTCGCAGGCGTTGAAGCCCATCGCCATTACAGCGATAGTCAGCAGCAGATGCACGTGTCCGTCTATCAGGCACGGATACACATGCTCGCCGTTAAGATCCACATGCTCGATGCTTCTGTCCGCCAGATGCTCACGCATGAATTCCTGCACCTGGGATTTTACCGAGTACATCTCCTCTATTCTTCCATCCGAGACGAGCATTCCGCAATAGATATCATTTTCAGTGACCATCGAATGGAATATTCCGTTGTAAAATAAAGTCTTTTTCATCTTTTTATACCGGTACTACACTTCCCACACCCATCATGATATATGCAATGATCGTCAGAACACATATTACCGTTCCGTTTTTCTTTAATATTGAACCCGGAACCTCTTTCCTTGAATTAATAAATGCCGGAACGATCATGACAGCAATAATTATCGAGATCAGTCCGCCTGCAAGTCTCATTATCTCCATGAAATTTCCGAGATCCAGCAGAGCCATGATCAGCGACGGCAGAGTCGCAATGACCCATGCCAGCTTTGCATTGATGTTCGTTGTCTCCTCAACGATGTCCGCCAGTGCCAGAGAAAGTGACCAGTATGTCGTCAGCATTGCGAGTACTATGAAGATGCTGCCCACGATCTGAGCCCATGTACCTATTCCTGCCGACCAGCCTATCATTCCGACCTCGGTCATTTCAGTAGAAGCCAGAAGCGCACAGAAATTTATAACAACAATGATTATGAAGTTGTTCATGAATCCCAGGAATATCGCTTTTCTGATTTTCTTTTTGTCTCCGCCGAGTCCCTCGACTGCCTGCGGTACCGAGAAGAATGCAGACATGCTGAACATCGCCATTCCGAAGTAAGCAAGAATTCCATTCACACTGAATGTCATCATCGGGACTGTATTATGGCCCTTGATAAGTGAAGCTATCGCCAGAATTCCGACAGTCGTAAATATTACAGTCATTGCGACCTTCTCTGAAACTCCTACTATCTTGAGTCCGAAGAATACTACTGCTGCTGCGATCACATAGAAGATCATCTTTGCAGCAAAAGATGAAACTGGCAGAAGACTTACGATAAGCTCCTCCGCGCCGGTGATATATCCGGTCAGATTGGTAAACAGTATCGCAAGCAGCAGAACGAAGAATCCTATTGTCAGAGGCTTTTTAGCTTTTCCTCTGAAAAGAAACTGTTCAAGGCAGGCGATGATCTGACCTCCATCTTCAGTCTTCAGGCTCAGGTCAGCTATCATGAGATGTAATACATAGCTCGCTGCAAATGCCACAACAAGGACCAGCAGAGAATTGATGAAACCGATCTTATCTGCCAGGTAAGGCATCGAGAGAACTCCGCCTCCGACTCCATATCCTGTGATGATACATGCAGCTTCCCATGTAGTAAGTTCTTTGTTTTTCATTAGTACTCCATTTTTGATAAAAAAATATTATTTTAGGCGATATATGCTCTTATACATTTTTAATTATACATTATTATTCCGTGCTTGTGGTACAATGAATTAGTAGTTTTTACAAATATATATGCCTCCGGAGGTGCATTTTGGCATTACATATCGTTCTGGTGGAGCCTGAGATCCCACCTAATACAGGAAATATTGCAAGAACCGCTGCCGCAACAGACAGCGTGCTTCATCTGGTCAAGCCTCTCGGCTTCAGACTTGATGAAAAAAGCCTGCGTCGCGCAGGTCTTGACTACTGGCCGTATGTCAAGCTTGAGATCCACGAAAGCCTTGATGACTTCATGGAGCAATACGGTGATCGACGTCTCTGGCTCGCTACTACCAAGGGCGGGCAGTTTTATACCGATGTTGAATACCACGATGAGGACATGATACTTTTCGGACGTGAGACAGCAGGTCTGCCGCGTGATTTTATCAACGCGCACAGTGAGGCTGCTGTTCGCATACCGATGAGTGCAGACACAAGGCTCAGATCCTTCAACCTTTCAAACTCTGCCAATATCATTCTGTTCGAAGCTCTTCGACAGCTTGATTTCCCGGGACTCGAGTAGCCTAACAACAATAACAGACCATAAAAAGATCCACCGGAGGTAAATGCCTCCCGTGGATCTTTTAAATTCACAATTATTCACTGACACGTTACGTATATATTAGTATCCCACTGCCAGTCCCAGCAGCAGAAGAGCTGATGTGAGCAGCAGATTGACTGCCTGGAATTTTCCGGAAAATCTTGCCCACTGTCCATAGCCGACGTCTGAAAGTCCAAGTGTGATCAGCAGAGCAGGATTTGTCGGATAGAACACATTGCTGAATCCGTCTCCGAATGCGAATGCAACTACGCACAGCTGTGCACTTATTCCGAATATCTGCGCGATAGGCACGATAAGCGGGATGAGCAGGAACGCTTTGGCCGAACCTGAAGGAATGAAGAAGTTCATTACCAGACAGATCAGATATATGAAGAGTATTACCTCAGCCTTCGGCATGGATTCTGCTATGCCTACTGCACCGTGAAGCATTGTATCGAGTATCTTTGACTCGACCAGAGTGTATTTTATTGACGAAGCCATCAGTATCATTATGATCGATGGCGAGATCGCAACAAGTCCGCTTCCGAATGATCTGCCGAGCTCCCTTCCCTTCATTCCTGCTGCCAGAGTAGAAACGATACCTGCAACAAGGAACATCAGCGCAACTATGATCATCGTGTAGTCCTGAAGTACTGTGATGAAGCTTGAACAGAGAACTGTCGCGATACCAACGCCCAGGATAACGCCAAAACATACAAGCGCTTTGTCCATCTTCCCGTCCTGTACGTAATTATCGACGATCTCCCCCTTCTGCTCAATTGCATTTGTCCTGTCTATCTTTCTCGCATGCATGCTCAGGAATCCGTAGAGAAGTGCATAAATGCACACAAAAGAGACAAGTCTTAACCAGATCCCGCTGAACATCGGAAGACCGGCAAGCCCCTGTGCTACTCCGATCGTAAACGGATTGGCAACTCCCGCTGCAAATCCGCAGCCTGCCGCCAGCAGAGACATTCCCACACCGGTGACCGCATCCCAGCCGAGAGCAATGGCAAGAGCCACAACGATCGGAGACATTGGAACAACCTCCTCGAATGAACCGACGAGCGAACCCATAGCCATGAAGAAGAAGCATAATACAGCCATCAGCTTGTACTTTACACTGCCGAATCTGTGAACGATCTTGTTAAGCATGTAGTTCATCAGTCCGCATTCAGTAAGCGCGTTGAATACACCGCCTATGACAAGCAGGAAGATCAACACTGCAATGATCGTACCTGATCCTTCTGCGCCGAGCACCAGTATCGGTGACAGCAGCCACTTCCAGAAAGAGATACCGCCTTCAACATTTCTGAATCCTCCTGCAGTATCGATTATCGTATTTCCACTGGCATCTATCGTTCTGGCATATTCGCCGCCTGGTAAAACTATCGTAAGAATATATGTGCCGATCATCAGCGCCAGGATGATGGCGATCGCAACTATAAATGATTTAACGCTGATATTCAGCCCTTTGTTTGCGTTTTTCGAATTCATATCAAACCCTCTTCATCATGAATTTATACCAGTCCACAGCCGGTTCGAGTGTATCCACCCCTATATTTTCATTCAGACCGTGTATCGATTCCATCTGCTGTTCGGTAATGGTAAAAGGCAGGAATCTTATGCACTGATCGCATACTCTGTCATAGAATCTCGAATCGGAAGCACCTGTCATGATATAAGGAACGACCTCATCCACATTCGGCAGCGTCGCCTTGACAGCCTGCTCTACAAGTCTGAAAGCTTCCCCGTTAAAATCTGTAAGTCTTGATTCAACAGCCGGGTCGAATACGTCGATCTCAATGTCATATCTGTCTGCGATCCTGCTAAGCGCTTTCAGTGAAGCCTTCTCGCCCTGATGATGAGACGATCTCATGTTGCCTACTACCCACGCCTCTGTCGGCAGTGCGTTGCTGCTCTCGGCACCTTTTGCCATCGTGAAAGCGAGTGTCGTCTTGATCAGAGCTCCTGCGGTATTGCTCAGTTTCGGCAGTATGTTGTTGAGCACTAATTCGTACTTCTCAGGGCTGCCGATCACTTTTCCAACCTTGCCCATGTACGGAGCTATTCTTCTGAACATCTCCTTGATAGTAGGTGACATCTCACGATCGAAAACATTGTGTCTGTCGACATATGCCATGAATTTTCCCAGTCTGGCAAGAGGTGTGTTGCGTCCCGGAGTTGAAGCGTGTCCGCCGTCTGAACGTGCAATGAACCTGATATTGGAGCAGCCTTTTTCCCCCACTCCTACCATGGCGAATGTTCCCTTCGCTCCACCGATAGGATCGTACATTACCATGCCGCCTTCATCGAAGGTCATGTCCAGTCTGATACCGTTATCCAGCATCCATTGCGATATTGCTATTGCACCTTCACCAAAAGTCTCCTCAGTGCAGGCGGATTCAAAGTATATATCTCTATCCGGTACGAATCCTTCTGCTGCAAGTTCATCAGCAGCCTGCAGCATAGCCCATAGACCGCATTTCGTATCCACTGTTCCACGGCCCCATATAACGCCATCAGCCACTTCAGCAGCGAAAGGATCATGAAGCCATTCGCCCTCTGCTGAAACGACATCCATGTGATTCATGAACATGACAGGCAGTTTGTCTGCAGATCCGTTGCCCTTCCATTTCAGCAGTATCGATCCTTCAAAGTCCATGAACTCGCATGCCGCAAAGATATTCGGGAACAGCTCCCTCAGAACTTCATGGAACTTCCTGAATTTTTCAGGGTTGACATTTCCTTCCTCAGATACAGTCTCAAAGCGTATCATTCTTGAGAAATTATTTACATATGTTTCTTTTCTTTCACTCAAAATCGATCCTCCTCACACTATTTCACCAGATACTTCTCTGCGATCGCGGCAGCAGTTCTGCATGCCTTCACACAAGGTCTGGAACTGTAATATTCTTCAGTACGTACTGCCGGCTCTGCCATGTCCTCTCCGGGCTTCAAGTCGAGAAGCTCGCGACATATGAAACTGCCCATTTCTGCTTCAAACTCTCCGCACATGGTCTGTATCAGCTTATAGAGTTCCTTTTTCTCCTCGTCCGCTTTGGCGTCCGAATACCCCTTGAGATATCCTGCCAGCAGTGTCATTCCGCTTACCGCTCCGCACACTTCTCTGAGTTTGCCAAAACCGGCACCGAAAGGGCTTGCGATCCCCGCCGCTTCCTCAACTGTCATTCCGACACAGTCTGCGAATGCCGCAAACACCGACTGACTGCAATTGTAACCCATTCTAAACAATTTCTCTGCTCTGTCTTCCCTATTCATATACTTTCTCCAATTAATATTGCAAGTATCAACATCGGTATCAGGAAAATCACATTAATGATCGTGAACTGCAATATGTATTTTCCGGTCTCTGCGCCCTTCATCTCGGTATATTCCTTGAAGGAAATCAGATTGGCCATCGCTGCGATCAGGGTACCAAGTCCGCCCATGTCAGTTCCCAGAGCCAGCAGGAAGTACCTGTCTGAAAATCCGGATAAGAGTATCGATGCAGGGGCATTCGATATTACCTGGCTGGCCAGTACCGACACGATCAGCTCTTTACCTGAAACTATGCTCGTGAGCGTGTTGTTAATAACATCTATTCTGCCCAGATTACCTACAACTATGAACAGGAAAATAAAGGTAAGAAGCAGGCTGTAATTGGTGGTGAACAGATTTGTTCTGTCAAATACCAGAGTGGTAATAATCACCACCGGCAATACATAATAGTATTTCACAACTCCGAATACCGGTAGAAGGCTCACTGCGAACAGCAGCGTATACATTAGAATTTGCGCCATCTTTTCTCCGGTGATATTCATGCTCTGGTCAAATTTTCTCTTGAGTATCGCCTCGTTTTTGCGTGCGATAACAAAAACAAACAGTATCAGAAGTGCAGCGGCCGCAATCGAAAATGGCAGCATTTTCATGATAAATCCCACGGCATCTGTCTGACCTTCTTCCACCATCAACTCGTATAAATAGATATTATGCGGATTGCCGATCGGAGAGATCATGCTTCCCATGTGGGCCGCAATAGTCTGAAGTGCCAGCGTCGGGATAATGTATTTCTTCAGCCCTGCATACTCAAGTACGAAAATCGTAAACGGTACAAATGTGATCAGGGCAACGTCATTTGTAATAAACGGCGCAAGAAAAAAGCACAGTCCGACAAGTATCAGTATTACGCTCCGGGCATGATTTCGATGGCTCAGCAGAAGACGTCCCAGGTATTTGAAAACACCGAGGTTCTTAAGCCCCGACATTACGGTAATAAGGCACATTAGAGTGCTTATGGTCGACCAGTGAACATAGTCAGCATAACCGGCATCAGGTTTCACAAAAAGCATTGAGATCAATGCCAGAACAAAAGAAACCGTTGTGACTGTTTCTTTCCTTGCAAATGCAATTATTTTTTTCATATTTTTCATTATAGCACACAAAAGCCGCATTGTATTTTTGTGTTTTACAAGTATCCAAACAGCCTTTGTGCTAAAATTAAGCCAAGATCAATCGAACGATGTTCGTATAAAGAATAGTATAAAAAGGAGGATGCTATGGGTATTGACGCTAAAGATCTTAAGCAGCTGAAACAGATCGCTAAAGACTTGCGCCTGACCGTTATCGATGTAATGAAATGGTCAGGCGGTGCACACGTCGGCGGTTCACTGTCCTGCATGGATATGCTGACTGCACTCTATTTCAAGTATCTCAACATTGACCCTCTGAAACCGGACTGGGACGAAAGAGACAGATTCATCCTTTCCAAGGGTCATGCAGCTGCAGGTTATATTCCTGTGCTGGCTAAAAGAGGTTTCTTCCCTGAGGAGCAGCTGAAATCATTCAACCACTTCGGAAGCCCGTTCGCAATGCACCCTGATACCAACAAGGTAGTCGGATGCGATGCATCAGCAGGATCTCTCGGTCACGGACTTCCTATCGCACTGGGAATGGCACTGGGCCTCAGATTCCAGGGCAAGGATCAGAAGGTTGTCTGCATGATGGGAGATGGTGAGTGCCAGGAAGGCAGCGTATGGGAAGCTGCAATGGCGATCTCGCACTTTAATGCAACTAATGTAATCACTATCGTAGACCGTAACAAAGCTCAGATCGACGGAACAACTGAGCAGGTAATGGCTCTCGAACCATTCGCAGATAAGTGGAAAGCCTTCGGATTCGATGTTATCGAGATCGACGGAAACGATATGGCACAGGTTTGCGAAGCATTTGATAAAGCATGGGCTAAGAAGCCGGGTGACAAGCCTGCATTCATCCTTGCAAATACAGTTAAGGGTAAGGGCGTAGACTTTATGGAAAATCAGGTTCCTTACCATTACTGCAACGGAACTGACGAAGTATGCGCTAAGGCAAAGGCTTCGATTATGAAGATGGAGGTGTAGATCATGGCAGAAGTTAATACTGGTACTAACTGGACATGTTACGACTCCTCAACTATGACCGCTCGTGAGATATACGGACGTACACTTGCAGAGCTGGCTAAGTCAGATGACAGAATCGTAGCAGTTACTGCTGACCTGGAGAAATCCACAGCACTCAACAAGTTCGGAGTTGTTCATCCGGACAGACTGTTTAACGTAGGTATCGCTGAACAGGATATGATCGGCGTTGCTGCAGGAATGGCTAAAGTAGGCCTCATTCCTTTCGCAAGTTCATTCGCTATCATGACATGCCTCCGCGGAGGCGAGCAGATCAGAACTGATATTTGCTATCAGAATCTGCCTGTTAAGATTATCGCTACTCACTCCGGAATCTCATTCGGACATGCCGGAACAACTCACCACTGCACTGAGGACTTTGCTATCATGAAGTCTTTCGCCAACATGACAGTTATCTGCCCTGCTGACGGTATCGAAACTTCCAAGGCAGTTCGTGCATGTGTAGATTACCCGGGTCCTGTTTATATGAGGATAGGCCGTGGATTTGAGCCACCTGTATATGAGGATGAAGATTATGATTTTGAAATCGGTAAGGCAACAGTAATGAGAGACGGCAAGGACCTGACTATCATTACCTGCGGTATCGGTGTTCTTCAGAGCATCAACGCTGCAAAGACTCTTGCTGACAGAGACGGAGTTGACGTTCAGGTCATCAACATGCACACCATCAAGCCTATTGACAGACAGGCTATCATTGATGCAGCTAAGAAGACCGGCAAGATCCTCACTATTGAGGAGCACAATGTTGTCGGCGGACTCGGCGAATCCGTTGCAAATGTAATTGCTGAAGAAGGCCTTCAGGTACAGTTCAAGAAGCATGGAATGCAGGATGAATTCTCAATGATCGGATATGCAGAAGACCTGTATGCACACTATAAGTTTGATGCTAACGGAATTTGCGAGGTTGTAAGAGATTACCTCGGCATCAAGTACGAAGCTGACGAAGACTGGGAGGATGAATAATATGGGAGCTAACGCAACAGACATTATGACAGCTCGGTTATTCTTTACCGCAGCTTTTCCGACAATTCAGGTTTTGCTTGATGATGATCCATCATTTGCAAAATTCAAGAATTATGACAAGGTATTCCAGTTCGGAGCTAAGAACAACGGTGAGCTTCTTTGCTGCAACATGCATATCAAGGATGGAAAGATCACAGTTGAAGAAGGTCCTGCAGAAAAGCCTGATCTGGCTCTCACCTTCGGTTCTGTATCCGGAATGAATGCATTGCTTAAAGGCGGACTCGCTGTTCCGGGAATCAAAGGCAAGCTGGGACTTGCACCTGATTTCCTCACACTTCTTATGGGCCTTAAGCTAATGACTAAGCCTAATAACAAGTTGAAAGACAGGAACGAGAAGATCCTGAAGATCAAGATGTCACTGTACATGATCACAAGAGCTCTGTCCAAGTACAACAAGCTCGGTGATCCCGACATGGTAGAATTCTGCCGCAGACAGCCTGAAAGAATTTATCAGTTCAGAGTTGATGATGGAGACGAGAAAGACATCGTCGCATGCTATTTCAGAGTTGCTGAAGGAAAGTCGAAATCAGGTCACGGCGTTTATGAGCGTCGTTCCCCATTCGTACTCTTCCACTTCTTCAACATTGACGGAGCACTCAAGCAGCTGGGCGGAGAAGTTGAATTCGTTGAAGCCGTTGAGAGCGGATATGTTGAAACAGTAGGTTCACCTGAATACGCTTGCTACCTGAATGACTACATGGCAATCATTCAGGGTATGATGATGTAAAATTCCAGATGACCTGCATTAGGCACGAAGTGCTTGTCGGCAGCATCCTACACATTCGGATGTCTCCTCACAAGCGCAGCTTCTACAGGTCATCTTTCATACGTTTTAGTTATTAAGAAAAGGAGAAAATGTATGAAAACTGTATATTTTGATAAGGATATCCCTCGCATCCTAGCGACTAAAGGAATCGTTACTGCAGGCAAGAAGGTCAGAAAAGCCAATGAGCTTCTCTACAAGAATCTAAGCCCTGTAAAATTTAAAAAAGGTATTCCTGATCCTGCTCTTCCTGCAAATAACTGGGTTAGAGTTAAGAACATAGCATGCGGACTCTGCGGAACCGACGTTTCCTTCTTTAAGGCTACAACAGGAACAGACTCCGCCTTCGAGCCGATCCCGGGAAGCAAGAAGACCTTCCTCGGACATGAGAATGTAGGCGTTGTTACTGAAGTAGGCTCTGCTGTAACAGATTTCAAGGTTGGCGACAGAGTAGGTATCAGAGCATATATGGCAGGCTGTGATACTAAGGATCTCCCACGCTGCAAATACTGCGAAGAAGGCAACTACAATCTCTGCCTGAATTATGGTGCAAAACCAAGATTTGATCTGCCATGGACAGGAGCCGGCTGGGGTGATCAATTCATCGCTCCACAGCAGCAGCTGTACAAGATCCGTGATGAGATCAATGACGAAGATGCATGCATGATCGAGCCGTCCTGCGTATCTGTTCATGCAGTACTGCGCGACAAGCCAAAAGCAGGAGAAAAGATCCTGGTTATGGGCTGCGGAACTATCGGACTGGGAATTGTTCAGGCTATCAAGGTAGTTCAGCCTGATTCAGAAGTCTGGATCATGGAAAGAGTTCAGTCCAAGATCGATTTCGCCCTTAAGCTTGGTGCTGACCACGTACTCAAGGGTGACCCTCTTACCGCAGCAAGTGAAGCAACAGGCGGCAGCGTAGTTTACAAGGGCATGAGCGAGAAGAACCGCTACTTCTTCGGTGGATTTGACAGAATTTATGACTGCATCGGCGGAGACTGGTCCAATACAATGGGCTGCAGACTCCTTGCACCACGCGGAACACTCATGAAGATCGGACATCACATGTGTCCTATCAAATATGATGAATCCCCTGTATGGTGGCAGGAGCTGACACTTATCGGTGTTGATGCTCATGGTATCGAGGAATGGGAAGGTCAGACAATGTACACCTTTGATCTCGTAATGGACTGGATGGCATCCGGCAAGTACAAAGTAGACGGATTCGTAACACACCATTTCCCTCTTGAAGAGTACAAGGAAGCTCTTGAACTTGCTATCAAGAACCCTCCTGAGGTCGTTAAGATCGTTATCGACTGCGAATAGTACATCAGCAGCATCGTAAATGCAAAACAATAAAACCTGCTAAGAAAAGTCAATAAGATTTTTCTTAGCAGTCTTTTTATTTTTGTGTATCACAAAAGAACTGACAACCGTCAGCTTAAATGTGTAGCTTGTATATTTCTCTTACTTTTCCTTTGAATATACCTCCATTACTCTTGCATAATATATTCTTAAGAATTTATTCAGTGCAGCTATCTTGGCTGCTCTTTTAGCCTTTCCCTCCAACTCTTTCTTAATCATGAAATCATATACTGCAGGATCCGTCTCAGGTTGCCCATTAGTTTTTAAACATCTCATCGTTTCGTATCCTATCTTGCGCAGTGTCGAAGAACCTCTTTTAGTAATATGTCGATCGCTACCTATGAACTTACCGGATTCATACGGAGGTGGATCTATTCCGGCATAGGCAACTAGTGATTTGGCACTATGAAATTTTCTAACATCACCAATTTCTGCAATTAGTTTTACAGATAATACATCACCAACACCGCCCATGGCTCTAACAACAGTGTATTCAGGTAATGTCTTTGCTAATTCCTGCATGCGTGTTAGAATAGCAAATAAAGCACTGTTTACTTCACGTAGTGCTTTAATAGCTTCTAACAACAACATTTTGGTAGATGGTGCGTTAGAAGGAATTGTTGGGATGCCATCCTTAGCAAGCTTGTAGACCTGGACAGCCTTAGCTTCGCTTTGCTGGTATCCCTTTTTCTTTGCCCATCTCTGGTACCGTTCAATGAATTGCTTCTCGTTATACTTCGTAATAACATCGAAATGCCAATATTCTTCAACAAAATCGCACAGTTTGTCTTTTCCAGAATACTCGTTCCAGCCCTTGAAACAAGACTTTATTCCAGGCATTGTGTAATCCAGAAGATGCGTCAAATTAAGCAGAAGTTCAATTCTAGATTCCATAAAGAAACGATACTGTCTGCCGAGCAATCTTAGCTCTGCATACACATCTTCCTTTAGAGTGAATGATCTAAGATTAAACCATTTGTCAATTCCATAATTGGCTATAGTCATAGAATCTCTCT
>JAKSSO010000018.1 GCA_024403055.1 Mogibacterium sp.
AAACCACAACAACCGCACTCAATACTAAAGCAAAACCTAGCATTTTTGATGGCTTAAAGCCTATTGAACCCATAAAGCAAAGTATACAAATGATAACTGAAAGAACTATCAATCCTTTAATGTCATTTTCAATTTTTCTCATCGTAATACACCCTTTCTTGCATCATCGCTCCATGTATAGACCCGTCTTTTCTATTCTTTTTCTTTGTGCTTTTGATCGTGTCTTGAGTCTTTGTATAATTCCGCAACGTGAATTCCTATAGCTCCTGATAGCAAGCCAAACACAATTGGTCTCGTTTTGATATACATATCGTATCCTAAAAAATACGCCAATATTAATGAAAGCAGAATTAATCCTATTACATAAATATGATTGCTTTTTTTCATAGTGCCTCCCTAAGAGCATTATATTTCTGGGCCATTGTTCCTCTTAACCCTTTTGTCGTCTTCCAAGGTGCCTGAGTAAGTTTCTTATTATTTGCCATTTTTACTTATCCTTTTTGATTCCGGTTACACTGCTTGGCAAGTCCTTCATAACACCGACAGGTGTCACGTTAATGGATTTTCCTTTTCTTGCAGCGATTATTACACGTACTGCTGCTATAAGGCCTATTATAAGGATTGCGCCCATAACAATATATCCAAGGTAATCCGAAACATTCCCCAAAATCTCTGCGAATCTTTCTGTTGAGTTCATCGTATATTCCTTTCTACTAGTTCACATAGCACGTGCAGTTACTTTTGTAAGCTACGCTTATTCAACGCCTGCTTGAACTCTTTTATTCCGGATACTCCCTGAGATATACCCAAAGGGATCCAGCACAATGAAATCACGGTCATTCCATCATAATCAGCTGTTACAATATCGTGAATCAAACAATCCGCTGCTAGTATGCACACAACAATAGGCACAACTATAAAAAACAGATATTTTAGTATTGTAAATGTTTTTTTCATAACAATCACCCGCATTTATTGCTCTTTATCATCAGCAGTGTGTTTTCTTTTATCAAATCTTTTTTCAACTATGCCATACAGAATAATAGCTAAATAAATACACGAAACATCAAACATGAACCCAAACACCGCATGTTCAGTTAGAACGCCAAGCTTTGCCAAAAGCCCCGAAACAAATATCACCACAACAAATTCAACACCACTGATTGCAAGGTCTCTTTCTAATGACCGTTTTCTCATATGTCTTCCCCCTCATATAATTGCAACATACATATGCCTAGTATTTCTAATCTTTCTCTTTGTACTCAAGCTTCTTCGATGTTTAGTCATCTAAAGTAAAAGATCTTTATCTAATTGCTTTTTCATCTATCTTGCCTATATAATAACATGCCTCTCATTCTCTTTGTAAATAAAAAAGCCATTTTAATTTAATAATCATATATGCCTGCTTAACCCCAGCATTTACAACGCTTTCAGCGATTTGATGTACAGGGATTGCACACACTTTGGCTGCACACACCCCTTTGAGCGACGTGTCAACCTCCTGAAATTTCAACGATTTTGAACACTACAGACTTCGAGCCCCTGATCGCCCACCATTCATGAGGCTTACGGCCTCGTTTTTTTATTGTTTTTTGAGATTTTACAGCTCCGCTCGCCCAAGTGTATCAGTGCTATATGTTTTAGCCTTGATTTTTCATAATGCACTGATACAAATCTCTCGTTATTTCAATTTTCCGAACCCAAATCCTTGCTCTGTCATCCCTGGTGTATCAGCCCGGCAAATATTATTGTTGAAATTTCGTATGGCACTGATACTGTTCAGTTCTTAATCTTCGATCAACGGTCTGTTTATTTTAAACAATGTATCAGCCGACACTTTATTTCCAACGTTTATCAAGAACGCACTGATACAGCTCCGTTGACAGAGGCCAAAATTGCGATCCGATTTTGCTCTAGTATCCATGATATGTATCAGCTAACAATGTATTTTCATGTGTTACAGACGCTTGACTGATACACCTAACAGAACGAAAGCCATATAAGCAACTGAACCATCAGGCCTAATTGTGACGTCTCTCATTCTCTTTGGAAATAGAAGCGATCCTTTTTAATCAGCAATGCGCAAATGCCACCTCATCCCACCATTCACGAGGCTAACGCCTCATTTTGTATTTTTGTCCCCCGACCCTGAACTCAAATAAAACAACAGCAGCTCGAATGAGCTGCTGTTCATCTTTATCCTATTATCTGACTCTTTTCGTCCTACTGTATTACTAACAGAACAGCTTGGAGAAGCTGAATGTTCTGCAGTCCACTAGTCCCCTGTTAGTCAGGCGAAGCTCCGGCAGGCAAGCCAGCGGGATCAGTGCCATTGTCATGTATGGTGAATTGATCACGCAGCCCATCTCCTTCCAGGCCTTGTCGAGTTCCTCTACCTGTGCTGCCACCTCTGCTGCCGGCAGGTCGTTCATGAGTCCTGCGATCGGCAGTGGAACTACAGCAAGCACTTTGCCGTCTGCAACTGCGCAAAGGCCTCCGCCGCACTCGATGAGAGTGTTGGCAGCAAGTGCCATGTCCTCGTCATTGGTTCCGGCTACCAGCAGGTTGTGAGCATCGTGGGATACCGTCTGTGCCATTGCACCCTTCTTGAAGCCAAATCCGGTCAGGAATCCTACGCCCTTCGTTCCTGTCTCGTGATGCCTCTCGAATACGGCCATCTTCATGATGTCAGTAGCCGGATCCTGCTCAACGAAACCGTCTGTTACAGACAGATCCATGATGCGCTCGTAGTTGCCTACACGGTTAGGAATGATCTCGATAACTCGAGTCTTGACAGTGTCGCCAGCGCCCTCAGGTGCTGCGATCTTAAAGCTTTCTGCCGTGATCTTCTCTCCCACATGCATGGTGTTTTTAACATTGTCCGGGAAAGTTGCCGCAGGGATATCTACTGTCATCTCACCGTTCTCTGCGACCACTTCACCATCGATCATGGTGCGTGTGATGCGGATATCGTTCAGGTCGTTGAAGAATACGATGTCAGCGCATTTTCCCGGAGCGATGCTGCCCATCTCATGTTCCATGCTGTAGCAGGTAGCTGTATTTATAGTTACATACTGAATTGCTTTGATAGGGTCAAGGCCTTCCTTGATCGCACGGCGTACGATATGGACAATGTGGCCTTCGCCAACCAGAGTATCAGGGTGCGTGTCATCTGAAACCAGGCAGGCATAACGGTCGTCGATCTTATTGTCGAGTACTGCCTTGATGATTATCGGCAGGTCGTGCCAAGCCGAGCCGTAACGTATCTGAGCATACATTCCGCGGCGCATTTTCTCGAGAACGTCCTCTGCACGAGTGGATTCGTGACAGCAGCGAGCACCCGAAGCGATGTACGCATTGAGGCCCATGCCGGTATCAGGTACCGAATAGTGTCCGGTAATAATGTTGTCAGACTTAAGTGTCTCGGCAAGTTCGCCGTGGATGTTTTCCTCAGCTCCGAGCACGTTAGGGAAGCTCATCATTTCGCCGAGTCCCATGATGCCGTCCCAGGTCATCATCTCGCGGATATCTTCAGCCAAAATCGACGCGCCGGTGTCCTCAAATCCCGCAACTGCCGGAACACACGACGGTGCATTGGACATCGCCTTGAGAGGTGCACGTTTGGCATCCTCGATCATCAGCTTTACGCCCTCTTTGCCGCACACATTGCAGATCTCGTGAGGATCCATGAATATACCGGTTGTGCCGTGCGGAACTACTGCTCTTGCATACTCACCAACTGTGATCATTGAAGACTCAACGTGAATGTGTCCGTCCATGAAGCCCGGTGCGATGTACTGTCCTGCAGCATCGATGACCTTGGTGTCAGGCCCGATGCAGTGTGATGCATCACCGACCAGAGCAATGCGTCCCTCAGCGATAGCAACATCAATGCCTTCCTGGATCTCTGCTGTGCAGACATTTACAAGTCTGGCATTTCTGATAACAGTCTCAGCCTTTTCTTCACCCATGGCAACTCTTGCCATAGTGCGTGTTACCTCATACAGAGGCTTCTTGCAGAATTTATTAAGCATTAGCGATCCCTCCCTATTGGTTAAGTGTTGTATTTATTCTAACATAATTCATGTTCGTATAGTACTAATAGCGTCTGAGCTTATCCTGATAAATGTCGCAGATCATCTTGGAAAGTTCTTTCGGATCATCACGCATGTCATTTGTGACCCATTCTGACATGACTCCGAAAAGCGTGTTGGCATATGCGATGAACAGGTACCGCGATCGACGGTCGTTTTCACTCGTAAGAGAAAGTCCGAGTTCACTGCAGATTCAGTATAAAGAGGAAAAGGATCCGGTTACCGCAAATGGTAGCCGGACTCTTTTGATATCTATAGTGTTTTCTCACTCTTTATTTAATATGATCTATTGCAGCTTGGCAGCAAACTCGTCCACTTCGCTTCGCAGATCCTTGTCGCCTGTATAGTAGACCTCTATCAGCTTCTTGCCTTTTCTCAGATAAAGAGTCTGGTTCCCGCCGATCCGCGGATCTTTTGTGCTGAAATATCCGGCATAATCGACGTCTGCATGATCTATCCTGATATCCTCCGGTTTCTTTTCCTTGGCTGAATCGTTATTCCATGTCGAGTCATACGCAATATCCTCTTCCATGAATTTTTCAGCCGTATTGGAGTCATTAAACTCAGAATATTCCATGCTGTAATATGCAATTATCCTGTAATCCTCACTCTCACCATCAGGATCCCAAGCATCGATAGAAAGACTTTCATGTGTCCATTTTCTTATCAGAGTTCTTTCAGTATTTATGAAATAATCGCAGCTATATTCTCCTGTATCATCTTTGCCCGTTATCTGATCATAATATGTATTCCAGGTATTCTCATCAAATTCGCAATATCTTACAAGGTTAGGATCCTCGTATGCAAGAGAGTCCTTCAGATCGAGGACGCCTCCATCCCAGCTGTAATACGCAAACACTACAACTGTTGCTAGCATGATGATAATTGTGGCATATGATAATCTGCCCCTGTTCATTACCTTTCTATATGGCGCATCGTGTTCTATGGCACTGTTTTTCGTCGCACCCAGAAAATCCCGGATCCCTTTTATGTCGCAGACCAAGTGTGTTATCAGAGCGACAACGCAAATTACAGCAGTGATCAGGACCAGAACTTCAATGTCAAGATCATGTGCCGAGTTTAACTTCCAGTCATTGTCTGTTTTAAGGGCGGATAGCGTAATATATATCGTCCACAAAGTAAACAGGATCGAAAACCCGCTGATCCTACCCGTACGGTATTTCCTGGTCCGTGCCCTCCATGATTCAACATCGGTAAACAGTTCCGTTGCTTCAGGGTCTTCATTGCAGAAAACAGACAGACCTTTAGAATAGACATAGGTCCACCCTGCTTCTTCATACATGGAACGTTCCTCACGCGAAATGGACGTTATGTCCTCCGGAATTACTCTGTATTTTCTCTCAGCAGGTTCGCCTACCTCAAACACACAGGTAAATGCTTTCTGCTCTTTAAGAAAGAGCCCCTGTCTTGCCATGTCTCCGAGCCAGCTCTCAAAATAATTGAACTGATCCGGGCTGAAATAATAGATTTTCGTTACAGTCTTCATTCTACACCTCCTCGGATCCTGCATCCTTCAGGCACATTCTGAGCCTTGCCAGCTCTGACTGATACAGTTCGCGTCCCTTGTCTGTGATCGAATAGGTGATCCTTCTTCCGTCAACAGATATCTTGTCGATTATCTTCTCACTCTGAAATGTTGACAGGATCGAATACAATGTCCCCGGACCGAGAACTATCCTGCCTGATGTCAATTCCCTTACATATTCTGCAATATCAGATCCGCACATGTCCGTTCGGTTGAAACATAGCAGTACATAAAACATCGGCTCTGTCAGCGGATATAGAGATTTTTTAGCCATAAATATCACTCTTTCCTATTATCGTATATCGATATTGTTGTCACTATATTAATATCGTTATTCGATATTGTCAAGTGGCAGAAATGATGCTCCATTGATGACGATTTACACGCACCGCTTTCGACCGAATCGGTCGGGCACGGATCTTCGTTTCTCGTTTTTTATTTTTTATATTGAATATGAAGGTAATGAATACTAAACTATTTCATGGACGATTATTACCCACGGGAGGTATTTTGATGGATAACCATAATTTTGCGGACTTAAGTATGGACATGCATTTCGACAAACACGGCAAGATCGAAGTTGTATCCAGAGTTCCTGTCGATAATGAGATAGATATGTCGATTGCTTATACACCGGGTGTTGCTCAGCCATGCCTTGAGATCAAAGACAAGCCTGAGCTTTCCTATGAGCTTACAAGGCGATGGAACATGTGTCTGGTAGTTACGGACGGCTCTGCTGTTCTCGGTCTTGGAGATATAGGCCCTGAAGCAAGCATGCCTGTAATGGAGGGTAAATGCGTTCTTTTCAAAAAGTTCGGAGATGTTGATGCTTTCCCGCTCTGCATCATGAGCAAGGATGTCGACGAGATCGTCAATACGGTATATCTCATCTCTCACAGCTGCGGCGGTATCAATCTTGAGGACATCTCAGCACCGAGATGCTTTGAGATCGAAGAGAAGCTCAAAGCAAAATGTGACATCCCGATTTTCCATGACGATCAGCACGGCACCGCAGTTATCACTCTCGCGGGCCTGATCAATGCTCTTAAAGTGACCGGTAAGAAATGGGAGGATTGCACGATCGCGGTCAGTGGCGCAGGCGCTGCTGCCATCGCGATCACCAAGCTCCTCGTGAGCTACGGCATCGGAGATGCTATTCTCTGTGACAGAAATGGCTGTATATATGAAGGCAGGGAGGTCGGCATGAATCCTTACAAGGAGGAGATCGCCCGTCTTACTAACAAGAAAAAAGTCAAAGGCACACTTGCAGATGCGATGAAGGGAGCCGACATCTTCCTCGGTGTCAGCGCACCGGGCATCGTCAGCCGCGAGATGGTGGCTTCGATGAATTCGGATCCGATCATTTTCGCATGTGCTAATCCTACGCCGGAGATCTTCCCTGATGAAGCCAAAGCGGCCGGTGCTGCTGTTGTTTCTACGGGACGCTCAGACTATCCTAACCAGATCAACAATGTTCTGGCATTCCCGGGAATCTTCAGAGGCACTTTCGACGTTCGTGCAAGGGAGATCAACGAGGCCATGAAGATCGCTGCTGCCGAAGCTCTTGCTGGCATCATCACTGACAATGAGCTTAACTCTGATTACATCATACCTAAGCCATTCGATCCGAGAGTTAGAGACGTGGTTGCCGCTGCGGTTGCTAAAGCAGCAAGAGATACAGGCGCTGCCGAGCTCTAATTTTGAATCATTCACAAATATAGCCTTACATAAAAAGATGCTGCTCTGATAAGAGCAGCATCTTTCTGTTTTAATTGCAGCTTACTTCAGGCTTGTCAGGTTCTTAAACTACGATCTCGCTCTGTTAAGCTTTTCTTCTCTTTCTTCCGATCAGCAGTCCTGTGCCTGCCATGAGTGATCCGATAAGTCCGAAGAGGTTAACAAGCAGATTGTTGTCATCTCCTGTCTTAGGATTGCCACTATATGTATTAGTGATAGTTGCATTTCCTTTCTTATCTACCTTAGCCTTCTTGAACTCTGTTGATGATACGTACTTATCAGGAACCTTAGTCTCTTTTACGCTGTACTCGACCTTCTTGCCATCCTTGTATGCAGGCATGTCAGTCCATGTGCAGGTCTCGCCGTCCCTAGTTCCGAGAGTCTGAGCAGAACCATCGACTTTCTTTCCGTCAGCATAGAGTGTGAACTCGATGTCCTTTCTCTTGCCATCCTTGTTCTTGCTGTCATCCCAGATCTTCTTGGCTGTGATGTCAACAGTTGTCGGTGTGTCTGCAACAGTCAGTGATGCTTCATCAGCATTGAACTCGCCATCAACTGAGTCGAACTGGAGGTCATAGTACTTGACCCATATGTTCTTATCCGTGTCAAGATCAGTGCGGACGAATACTCTGCTTATCACAACCTTGTACTCTGTTGTATCAAGCTCATATCCTTCCGGAGCAACTGTCTCAACGATCCTGTATGTACCCTCATCCTTGAATGAGAATACATCGTTGCCGGCAACTGTCTGAGGCTCGATGTACTCACCGGTTTCCTTACTGAGCTGTGATACTTCGAACTCAGCTCCGTCTAACGGATTACCTGTGTTCTCATCTGTCTTGACGATCTCGAGCTCCAGTGGTGTTACCTGATCTTCATCAAGATCAGCATTAGGAGTGTTATCGATGTCATAACCGGTCTTTGAGTATTCAGGGCTGAATCCTGTAACTGTCTCTTCTACTGTGTACTTAACTTCTTCCCCGTTAATGTACTTCGGCAGCACTTTGAACTCATAGTTCCACTCATCATTCTCGTCAGCCTTTACCTCAACAGATTTTCCTTCGAACGCTTCACCGTTAGCGAGCAGTGTTACAGTGATGCTGTCAGGTCTCTTGTAACCTTCAAGATCCTTCCACTCCTCATCATTCCATGTCTTTGTACCGTTTACTTCAACTGTCTCAGGTGTGTTTGTTACATTGTAGCCTTCGTATGTTGGATCAAGATATGTTGCTACCTTATCCTCTACTACGCTGTATGTTACTTCCTCGCCGCCGATGTACTTAGGCAGTCCCTTGAATGACCATGACCAGTTGTCTTTTTCTGTTACTTCAACAACATTGTTTTCGAACTGTTCGCCATTTGCAAGCAGTGTGATCTTGATGCTTTCCGGTCTGTTGTCGTACTTGTCATCATCGTCATTCCATGTCTTGCTTCCCTCAACATCAACTGTCTCAGGTGTATTTGTTACGTCGTAGTCTTCTTCTGAATATGAAGTTTTATATGTTGCTACTGGTTCCTCTGTAACTTTGTATTTTACTGTCTTCTTCTCCAGCTTCTCAGGCAGACCTGTAAATGACCATGCCCAGCCTTCCTTTGCAGTTACTGTAGCTGATTGTGTTACTACAGGCTCTGACTTGCCTTCGATAGTTCCTGTGAGGTTGATAACGATCTGCTCCGGTCTGTTTTTGTACTTGTTGTTATCGTCAGCCCATGTCTTGGCACCATTTACGCTTACTTCGCCAGGTGTATGAGTGTTGGTGATAACCGCCTTACCGTTTTCGTCAGGAACTGCATTCGCATCGGCAGTCGATGAAGTGTAACCGTCAGGAACCTTAGTCTCCTTAACGCTGTACTCGATCTTCTCGCCGTCTCTGTATGCAGGCAGGTCATTCCATGTGTAGCTCCAGTTGTCGTCCTTATCAACTGTTACAACTGCATCCTTTACGGAAGCAACAGTCTCGCCATCGTAAAGTGTGAATTCAATCACAGCATCATCTCTGAGGCCATCCTGATCGTCA
This sequence comes from Mogibacterium sp., assembly GCA_024403055.1. Lineage (GTDB taxonomy): Bacteria > Bacillota > Clostridia > Peptostreptococcales > Anaerovoracaceae > Crickella. Next base: position 9,396 of record JAKSSO010000018.1, read on the forward strand.
TTATCTTCCCAAACCTTTTCAGCCGAAACGCTCGTGAGAGTTGACGGATCCTCAAAGCTTATTCCCGAAGCTGGCTTGCCACTCTCTGTTATTGATGCTACCTTGAGATCATAGTACTTGACCCAGATGCCTTCATCGTTGCGTTCAGTGTGATTGAATACTTTCTCAACATTTACTACGAATACAGATCCACATGTTTCATATCCGCCCGGTGGGGTAATTTCTGTGAAACGATATGTTCCTGCATCCTTGAATACGTAGTCTGCATTGCCTTTTGCAGTACCAGAATCTCCGATAGGCTTCCCGTCTTCATCAAGCCTTTCAACCTTAAATTCTGCTCCGTTGATGCGCTGCTTTGTGGCGGCATCTACCTTTTCAACAAACAGGCTGAGTTTTCCTGTAACATCCTCATCAAGGTCAGCATTAGGAGTGTTCTCGAGGTCGTATTCTCCGCCTTCTTCCGGCTTATCAACTGTGTATCCGACAACTTCTTCAGTTACTGAGTATGTAACTTTCTTGCCATCGCGATACTCAGGCAGGTCCTTGAATTCATAGTTCCACTTGCCGGTTTCCTCATCAGCCTTTACGATCTTTTCCTTGATCTTTATACCGTTAGCAAGCAGATTGATCTTGATAGTTTCAGGTCTCTCATATCCTTTGAGATCTGTCCACTCTTCATCATTCCATGTCTTCTCGCCTGATACGTCTACCGGCTTCGGATCGTCTGGAACAGTGAAAGTGTTGTCAGCCTTGTCAGTCTTAAGGATATATGACTTGATCCACTTTCCTGACTTTTCATCATAGTCTGTTGATACGTATTCCTTCGTTACCTTTACGGTGAATGTCTCGCCATTCAGCTGGTAACCAGTAGGTGCTGAAGTTTCCTTGAATGTGTATTCACCTGCTTCAGTGAACAGGTAAGCGATCTTGCCGTCTGCAACTTTTGTATCGCCATACTTCTTGCCATCCTTGTTTACTGAGAATACAGCAGCAGGATAGTCGTCGCTGATAGGCAGAACCTCACCTGTCTGAGCGTCTGTCTTGTTGATATTGATTAATACAGGGCTTACCTTATCATCTTCGAACTGCTTTTCATTTTTAAAGGTAACGTCGTGCTTGTCATTACCTAATACTGTTCCCTCTGCAGGATCTTCCGGTGACTTGAGGACATATCCATCTGCATCTGATTCTACAACTTTATACTCTGTTCCCTTAGGAACGTTTACTATTCTGATATATTGATCTTTTGTAATACTCAGAACGAGCTTGCCGTCTTCAGGGACTGATCCTCTGCCCTTTTCGGTTTCGCCTTCGTAAATTCTGTAGCCCAAATCGCCTGACATACTTGATGCAGGTGTTGCTACAGGCTTGCCGTCCTTAGTGAGAGTGATTGTGAATTCGAACTTAGTAGTATCTGTGTCATCTTTAGCTTCATCTTCATTAGCATATGTAACCGTCTTGTAGATGTTGATACCACCCTTGACAGTGTTTGTCGCTGTTACAACAGCCTTGCCATCTTCCCACTGCTTATATGGATCAGTGAGGATATCCTCAAGACGCTGCTCATTGTCATATACCATTGGCTGGATGGTTTCAGTTGTGAGCTCGTAGTGGTTCTCGATATCAGGCTCTGTTACTGTATACTTGTAACCCTTAGCGCCTTGTTTCTCATCGATTGTCGCAGCGATACCAGGAGCAATGTTAATCTCCTGGGTCCAAGTGTTTTCGTCTTTGGAACCAGTCAGAGTAACAGTTTTGAACTCCTTGCCATCCTGCAGAACAACCAGCTCAACTGAATCAGGTCTGTCTCCGCTGCTGAAGCTGTCGTTCCATACCTTCTGCACAATCATCTTTGCTGATGTCAGCGGTACTGGATCAGGATTTTTAATAGGAGCAGGACCTTCACCAATTATCTCACGGTCATCATTTACAATCTTGTATGCCTTGTAATCCACGCTTGCATTTGTATTTGTCTTGAGTGCGCCAGCTTCAGTAAACTGATCCCACTCTTCTGCACTTACAGTTGTTCCATCAGCAAGTTTAGCTTTTGTATCTCCGTATGCGATATCCCCGTTTGCCATCGCTGCAGTGATATCATATGCTCTCTGGCTTGGCCATACTGTAAAATGCACAGTATATGTTACGCCATTATCGAGCGCACCAATTGAGCTAAGATCCCAAGTTACGCTGCGTTTACCTTCATCGAATCTTGCTGCGGGAGCATCTGACCAAGTCTCACCATTCTTAGTGTATGTAAAGTTTCCAGGCTCACCGTTGACCTCCATCATTGATGTGAGGCCTGTAACGCCATCTGTGATCTTAACATTCTCGTAGTCTATTGTTGTTGTAATCGACTCAATTATATTTGCAAATGCCGCGATAAGAGCAGCCTCATCTGAAGCATCAAAATAATCATTATTTAAAACGCCTGTGCCGCCAGCTTCTTTTACGAGGTTCTGCATTCTGGTTGCTGAGCCGAATGCTCCAACACCATAGAACTTGTAGCCCTTATTAGCTAATGCCTGCGCATCATCTTTTGCGTGATTGAAGCAATTATTGACATTGCTCTCAGTTTCGTTCTTAGCTCCGCCACCAATGTATACGGTAGGGTTTCCATCAGAAACAAAAATTACGTATTTCTTTGCGCCGCTTCTTGTCTCAATAGCCTGAACTTTCTGCAATGCATCTTCCCAGTTTGTATAGTTGAATCGTTCACCTATAGGCGCATCAGTATTATAATTTTGAACTTTATTCTTAAGACTATTACCATTATCGGATAACTGCGAATCAACAGCCGCATTCGTTCCAAAAGACACTAGCCCCACTTTAACAGCGCCGGCTGTCTGCTGGTTCTTTGAGAGAAGCGAATCAATAAGATTCTTTACAGCAGGCTTAGCAACACTCATTCTTGTTTTTCCGCTGCCTACAGAGTTAGCCATTGAAGTAGACTTATCAAAAACGATAATTACGTCTGCCATTGATGTCTCTGTCTCTGTGCTTGATTTGCCTTTTACGCTCAGTGACAGGTCATAAGTACCGTCACTGTTAGGCGTTAATGTCTTCGATGCCTCTGGCGCCTCTACACCAGTCTGCGCTCCGGATCCATTTGCATTTCCTCCTGCTGCGAAAGCGATAGACGGGATGTAGTTTACCATCATTAAGCAGCAGAGTAAGATGCTCATTGTTTTTTTGAATCTTCTCATAGTTCCTGACCTTTCTAATTATCTAAGTTAGTTTGTGTCATTAAATTACTTAAGATATGTATTAGTTCAAGCGAACGACTGGGTTTGTTTCATTCGCATTGTGAAAGTAATGTGATTGTGATATGTGATCAGCAATATAAAAAGCTGTCAACCTTTGTCACGCCCACCATCGTACTACGTTCTCTCGTAATATTCTGTGCAACTGGCTGACCCACCCCTTCGCGCTCGAGTTCCGGGCCCCTATAGTTTTGCGTGACTGCGTTAAACAGCTTTGCCTTTTTACATATTATGTTTCTGGGAATTTCCAACGATTTCAGTGCCTGAATGGGTGTTTAATGCCCCAAGCTTCACCCCAAAAGTGCATAGAATCCCAATATTTATATTCTTCTAGATATTAGCATATTTACGCCTGTTTCCGCCACATCTGGCGATTTTTTTTATGTATTTCTTTGCATTTTTTCAGATGCATGTTTGTTTGAATTGGGCGCCTGAAATCTATCTCTATTAGTAGTATTACACACCATTATACTTCACTAGATGATGTATAAGTCGACAAGAAAAACTCTGCCGATCAGCTGATTCAGTGCTGAGCGGCAGAGTTCTAGTTATTAGTTGAAATCTTAAGATTTTCTGTTCGATCGTTCGTCTAGTTTTCTTCCGCGAATTTAACCTCCAAAGTACAGCCTGCTTTTACATTTGATACCGTCGGCTGATACAGCGACCATATATTGGATATCGCCATTTTTTCCGCATCTGCGATCACATTCTCGTCTTCGAGTCTTTGGCGCATTTTCTTCTTCGCTGCAGTTGCTACCTCCTTGGTTTGCTCTGCTGTCATGTTTACTTCACCGAATGCAAGCTTGCCTTTCTGTACTTCTCCGGCCTGGATCTTCTCAGGCGGAACGTCGAGAGTTGTCAGTTCCGGACGTGGAACATATAGTGTCACCTTGCCGGTGCTCTTGTCGTATTCTATGCTGTTTTTGTTGAGCTTGCTGAGGTCGACTGTGTATATCGCCGTTCCGTAAAATGTGAGCACCTGACTCTTGGAGAATATCTTCAGCCCACCCAGTCCGGCATCCAGCACAGTCGTAACGTCAGATACCTCTCTTGTATACACTTCAAGAGCCTGCTTGGACTCCGCCCTGCCGAGGATCGCCTCTTCGAAATCGGCCACTTTAAATCCGAAGAACCTGTGATTCTCCAGTGTCAGGTCGTGGTTCTCTACAGCAGATTCTGTGCTGAACCAGCCCTTAATATAGTTGAAAGGGTTCAGTTTGGGTACTATCAGCATGACGGTCATGACAATGATAACAAGTATGAGTATCTTGCTGAGGATGGTCACTCCAACCTTCTTTGCAACGCTCTTACCAAAATTATCGCCCGAACCCCTCTTTGATTCTTTATCTCTCTTCATGTTTTTCTCCCATGACGCAACTCGTCTTCGCGTTATCTGACTGCATATTATTATACCACAAACCCTCGGTTCGCAATACTGATGTTCCGAATATGCAAAAGACCGACGCCTCGATGAGTGACGTCGATCTTCTGCTTATAAAATCTTTAAGGAGTTATGCTATTTTGTTTTGTATTTTTTGCTACCCGACCATGTTGAGTAATACGTCTTCCCATTAACTGTCATATACGTTCTTACTCTCGTGTAGTACTTTGTTTTGCGTTTCAGCCCGGTTATCTTCTTATAGTATTTTGAATACCCTTTGACTTTATAGCTTTTCAGTCCTTTGCTAAACGATGAGTTCTTCGCAACTTGCACCTGATAGCCGGTGATCCTGTATTTCGCCATTGCGCTCGTGCGTTTCGTCCATTTAACGCGCAATGCTTTACTGTATTTTTTCGCGGAAGATATGTTTGTGCCTTTCGGTACGATATTAAAGCTTATCGTACGCGTTCCTGTATATGAACCTCTGCCTGTGACCGTTGCTTTTGCGATCCCTACGCTCATGTTGTCGCTGTAGCTTACCGAATAGTCCGTTCCCTTTGTAAGTAGCTTTCCGTTGAGTGTTACCGTTACGGCCGGCATGATCAGATCGCCTGTATATGTGTATGTCGAATATTTCGTGCTGAGCTTCGCCGAACTGATGCTGACCGGCTCAGGCTGGATCTCTCCGACGATTGGTTCTTTATTGCTTTCGCCTTCTGTCGAACCTTCGCCTTCGTTACTCGAAGCTTCTCCTAATGCTTCATCAAGTGCAGCTGTCGCAGCTTTGCCGAAGTTGACTACACCATATCCGTAGCTGTCATCCCTGCCTGTTGCGCCCATGTCTCTGCAGGTATCCTTAAGTATATTCAGGAAATCGTATGCATCGATATTTCTGTCGATGCTTTTCGCCATTCCGGCGAGTGCTGCTACCTGTGGTGCAGAGTATGAAGTGCCACTTCCGATCTTGTAATATGAGTCGGATGAACTACTGCTGCCAAGTGCCAGTCCGGCTACAGAGAGGCCGGCAGCTACACAGTCAACTGTACTGTTGAAATTTGAGGAACTTGCTTTTACGAGGAATGCAGATACAGAACCAACACCGATGACGCCCGAGCAACCCGCAGGGTAGTTGACGACATCGCTTCCGTCATTTCCAACAGAAGCAATAAGTATAATGCCTGCATCTGTTGCCGCCTTACATGCATTCTCGAGCGACAGGACATTAGATTTTGTGCCAAAGCTCATGTTCACAACATCTGCCTTGATCTCGATGGCTTTATTTATAGCCTTGATTATATCTGAGATATATCCGCCTTCCAGTCCATTGGCTGTCTTCTTGTATATCTTTATTGGAAGAACATTAAGCCCCGGCATGGAGCCTGTTACTCCCTTGCTGTTGTTCATCCTGGCGTTGATCACGCCGGTCACAAACGTTCCGTGGCCATACTCGTCAGCATATCCGCTTTCTGTCGTTCCATTGAAAAACGTTACACCTCTTGAGTCAATATTGCTGTAATTGATATCAGGATGATTTGCCGCAACGCCTGAATCGATAACCACGACTGTTACCTTTCCGCCGTTTCTATCCTGTCCATAATATCCCATCTTCCAGGCATCAGGCACCGCGGTCTTGTTCCATGCCCAGGCGTAATCCCTGTCAATGTAATACGGATCGTTCGGTGTCGAAGTAAAACTCTCCGCCTGAAGTTCCGCCGATCCATCTGAAGTATCTTCGAAGAGCTCGCACTTTACGTCAGGTTCGATATATTCAATTATGTCTGCCCCGGCAACTTCGCTGATAGTTTCGAGAGAATCTGCTGTGTACAGCGTTCTCTCTTCGATCGGTTCAACTTGAGCTCCATCGTCTGTCGCGTCAAAGTCCTCGACCGCCTCTTCAACTTCCTTTTTCTCGGTCCTGGTGGCGTCGTCGCTTATCTTAAAAATGTATCCATCATAGTCTACATTCTCGTCAGCCTGCAGCGCCTCTTCACTGATCGATCTGTTCTCATACACAAGAAGATCTTCCAGCGCCCCCACGCTGCTCTCAGTTCCAGCCGCAGCTTTCTCCTCGACAGCATGTGACCTGTCATTGTTGTCCGTCTCTGCTATCTGAAGCGCATCTTCAGCGATCGCCTCATCGATCTCCGTCTCTTTAAGGAGATCTCCTTTCGCGTCAGCCTCTTCTTCCGTCTGCGTATCAGTGTTAAGAATCACTTCGTCCAGCGCTAAAACGGATAAAGAAAAAGCGCTCTCAATGATCATCAAGAGCGCTAGAAACATGCACGCGAAAACTCGTTGATAATTTCTTTTGCGCATCTGACTTCTCCTAATGTGAACATTGCACTAAAAAAATGCGGTAGCTGGCTAACTTACCTCTTTCCTGAGATAAGTCCCTATAGTTTTGCGTCGCCGGATCACTCCGGGTTTGCCTTTCACAAATCAACAATATTAATTTGTATCTTATCTTTTATCACATGCTTATCTTTCTATCAAGTTTTTTTGTGTTTTTTTGTTATTTTTTACAACAAACTAAAAAAGGAAGCCCGGCCCGTCAGGGACCAGCTTCCTTTCATATTGTTTATTGCTTGTTCGCCATTCTTTCGCGTTCTTTCTTCGATGAATAGAATATCAGCAGGAAAATGGCGATCAATGCTGCAACACATGATGTCCAGTAGACATTCTTAAAGCCGTCATTCAGAGTATCCTGAAATACCTTTTCGATCATCGGTCTCTCTTCCTCAACAGTTACCAGATACTGCTCCTTCGCCTCATCAAATACACCAGGCAGAGCATCTTGTTTTGCACACTTTGAGGCATGAATGTCAGGATAGACATTCCCTGCGGAATGTTGCCGCCTGCAAGACTGTCAAACATTGATTTTGTTCTGCTAAGCTGAGAAAGCGCACTCTTCATCTGCTTGCGACCTTCTTTCATCCCTTCGATTGCCTGTTCTATTTCCTCGGTCTTCATCGGGATCTTTTCCATTGCTTCGATATTTGAAGTCTTTTTGTCGATCTGAGCTTGTGTGCTTTCGATCGTTTTGCTGAGTCCGGAACGTGATTTTACTTCACTTAGCATCTTCCTGGTTTCCGCAGGCATTTTATCAAGTGCCGCTGCAGGGATGAAGTCCGCCAGCGACTGACCATTAGGGAAAGTATCATTTTTGAACTGATCAAACATTCCCACGGAATTCTTCAGCTGCTTTATGCCAGCATTTATTCCGTCAATGCCCTGCTTCATTCCATCGATGCCTTTGCCTATTCCGTTGTAACCTTTCTGCATTTCACCAACAGCATTAAGGAGCTTCGACCTTCCGTTCTCCATCCCGCTGATACCTTTCGCGATCCCACCATCGATCTCAGCAAGCACTCCCGGTACCATTTCATCAAACATTCTGTCTACAAGAATCTTGATGTTTCCCACGATATTGGTCACGTCACTGTTCTGCAACATCTCCAGCAGATCAGCAGGCATTTCATAGTCCGAATTTCCCATGTCGATCTTCACGCTTGTCATTTCTGACATGTCCGGCATGTTTTCAAGTCCGCTCATCTGGCCCGCCATATTGGGATCGTTCTTCATTTCTTCGAACTTTTCCATAAGTTCTTCATAATATGGTATATCTGGAACAGGTATTTCCTGCGGCAGCACATTCATGATGTTGCCCTGCACTGCAGCTCCGGCGTGGGAGATAAAACCAACCATTATCGCAGGTGCTACTGCAGTTCCGATCGAGCGTACAAGTGACATTGCCGCAAGTGCTGAATTGGACTCCCTGTCATCAGTGTTAGCCAGCATGATGTAATTGAGCGGTGTGCCCATGGTGAATCCCATGCCGAGTCCGATCAATATAAGCCCGATCATTACTGTTGCAAAATTGGAGTACTTCGTTGTTATAAGAATAAGGAACAGAGACCCCAGAGCCGAGATAATGAATCCCGCCATAAGAACCGCCTTTGCTCCGAACTTGTCCGTAAGTTTTCCTGAAACAGGCGAGCTTGCTCCTGCAAAGAGTCCAAGTATTATTACGAGATATCCGCCGCTTCCCGTCGCCATGTGAAGCGCATTTTCAGAGAACTGAGGAACGAATATCATTCCCATCATTACGAATCCACTCATCATCGAAATGGCAAGTGCCAGCGCAATGTTTTTATCCGAAAAGTACTTAAGATTCATGACCGGATCCTCTGCTCTACGTTCGATCATGATAAATACAGGCACAAAGAGTACGAAAAGCAGCAGGCATACATATACGACCGGCTGTCTGATGCTATTGGCAAAGTCGAAGAAGTCCAGGTTCTTCAGGCCATACAACAGTGAGAATATCATTGCAGTCAGAGTTGTGATACCTGCCAGATCCAGTTTTGATGTGTTCTCGGTTTTGCTGTTATTAAGATTGAACAGACCGAGTGCCACTATCGCGATCGTGATAGGTACGTTGATAAAGAAAATGTATGACCAGTGATCTGTGCCGAACAGATCCATGATCGCACTTCCGACAGAAGCGCCAAAAACATTCGCCACTCCATATACTCCGCCTACAAGTCCGAGCGCCATTCCTCTTTTCTCCGGCGGGAAACTTGTTCCGAATTCAGCTGTTGCAATAGGCATTATTCCGCCACCGCCAATAGCCTGCACTGCTCTCGAAACAACGAGCATTCCGAATCCGCCGAAATAGCTCGATAGCCCGCAGAACAGTGAACCTGTGCCAAATAAAAAGATGCTAACAATATATACATACTTACGTCCATAAATGTCCGCAAGCTTTCCCATGACAGGAATACTTGCAGCATAGAACAAAGTATATATTGTTATCATCCATATGCCCGTAGATGCATCTACGCCCAGCGCATTCTGTATGACAGTTCTTGCCGGGGTCACGATTCCTGTATCCAGCGCACCCATGAACAGACCCGCCAGATACAGCACTAATACAATAACAAATCTCTTCTTTTCTGTCTTTATTTCAGTCATTTCACCTTTCGTTCGCAAGTTTCTGTGCATTCTCTATCATGATGCACATCATCTTTTCGAGCAGCTCCTTATCTTCAATTTCGGAGAGCACTTTGTCGTTCCAGTCCACGATGATACGATCGATCGATCTACCGATTTCAATAGCAGCAGCTGTTACCTTGATATCATTGGCTCTTCCGTCAACCGAGCTTGCACTCTTGATTATGTAACCCTTGTCCTCTAGATGCTGCAGGGTCCTGCTCAGTACGCCCTTGTCATAGTGAAGATCCGCAAGAGACTTATCCGCGCACAGCATCATTAACGTCATGGCCTCAGCTCTGTTTAGATCGAATTGTTTTACCGCATCCTTAAAAAACTGTTTGAAATACTTCTCTGCGATAAAAATACTCTGTCCGATGGAATGAAACTCATTCATGGTTTTTCTCCTTTTCCATAACGACCCGCTCATTATAGCGGTATTTGGTTGCAAAAGCAACCATTTTTATTGTTTCCTCACTAGCGTATAAAAATGCGCTCCCATAGTGTCAGTATTCTGACAGGCTCAGATACCTTCGGAAAAGCGACCTCTTCATTCGGATCCCCCGTATATCCCGGGAAGCACCCCATGTCAGCCGCAAATTTTTTGAATTCTTCATATTTCAGCTTGCTGCCTAGACCGGAATCCGCTGAATTTATCTCCTTGTTCCACATGCGTGAAGCACTGGCCCAGGTCCGGTACTTAGTCTCTGTCCAAATCTTTTCAGCACTTTTATATGAAGCCTCATCACACCAAATATTGAAGTATTCTCCGCCTAACTGATCCTCCGGAATAGTTCGACCTCCGATGCCGGGCTTGCCGGGAGCCCAATTATTGTAAATGTTCTCAGCATTCACCGATCTGTATTTCGTCTTCATTATGTCCCCTCCGTCAAGAGTCCTGACAACATAATAAGACCATTTCGGAATGTCAAGATATATCTTGCGATTCTGATCGATGAGTCGGGAATAATTGCCTGCCGCCGGTGACCAGAACTGTATCTCAATGTTTCCGTTCAACTCAACATGCTGCTTCTTACTGATATATATCTCATCATTGAACATTCTGCAGGTATACCCCATCTTGCCGAGTCTGCCTGCGATGGAATTCATGTAATAAATGAAAGCATCGCTTGCACTGCCGTTTTTAATATCGAGAGTCTCTCTCGCATATTTAGCCCAATGTTCGAAGGCACTCCATCGGTTCGAATAAGTGAAATTCTTACCGCCAAGTGCGAAATCATACCAGCCAAATGCCTCATCACCGCCAATGGCAAATTTTGTACAACCAAGATCTGCAAAAAATTCTGCATAATCGTCGATAAGCGCATCAACAAATGCCACAGCATGCTTCTTTGTTATGTCAACGCCTATGTAATCCGCCGACTTTGTTTCGCCATTATAGCTGTAATGATTGGCTATTTTATCAAAGCCTTTGCAGTTCTTTCTACTGTATTTCTTACCGCCATATTCGAATGACCATCCCGGATGCTTTTTCACATGAGTCGCATATTTCTTCACCATGTACTCGTTATGTCCCGGTGTATCGATCGAAGGAATGACTTCCATGTGATACCGCTTTGCGGTCCTGACGATCTCAGCCATATCTTCTCTGGAGAGAGACTTCTGTCCTTTGGTAAGCCATGGGAACACTTCCGAATCCAGTCTGATGCCCTGCGCCTCCGTAAAATGCAACTGGATGGCATTGAATCTCTGAAAGCTGGATCTTTTTATAAAATTCTCCATCCACTCCTTGGTGAAATATTTGCGTCCGCAATCAAGGAAAACTGTCCGCTCGGCAATGTCCGGACCGTCATGTATTCTGCAACCGTCGAGAATAACACCATCTTCATTTTTGCCTGATTTTGCCATTTCAAGAAGCGTGACCAGGCCATAATAGACTCCATCCACTCCGCACGCTGTTATTGTAGCCTTGTCGGATATCTCCAGGGAATAGGCTTCACTGTCATCCGCCATGTCTCCGCCATACGAAAAGTCTATGTTCTCCTTCAGTTTTATTACTATATCGCCGGGCTTCGCCTTTCTGCTGCGTCCATATTCTATCCCCAGTACATCCTTGCCCGGAACACCCGCCAGCGCAAACTGGCTCGCCATAAGGTCTACGGTATCCAGAAGTTCGTCGCCCGGTTCGCTTTGCATGGCGATGTAGAAATGCGAATTATTCGTAAGTTCGAATTTTCCGCTCATCGGCTCATGATCCTGAACGAGTGCAAGCACTGCATTCTCCGCGCTCGCCTTTAATGAATCTCCGGCACAGACAGTCTGCACTCCGAGGCTTAATGCAAGTATTAATGAAAGAATAAAACTAAAAGTTTTTCTCACGCTGTCTTTCCTTTGTATAAAGTATCAGTGCAACGATCAGTGTCAGCACCTCTGCGATAGTCATGCCCCACCAGATGCCGTCCGGCCCGAGAAGTCTGACTGCAATAAAAATTCCGACAAGAAGCATTGCACAACACCTGCTGATGGATATAATGCATGCCTTTCCCGGCATCTCCATTGAAGTAAAGTAATTTGCCAGCACCAGGTTGCACCCTGAGAATATAGTGCATGACACGAATATCTTAAGTGCATATGCCGAATAATATACCAGCGCTTCGCCGGATGTGATGAATATTCTGACCAGCGGTGTAGCAAGCATCACAACTAGAGCCATTGCAATTATCTGGATACAGTTGGAAGTCCTGATCTGATATCTCATCAGTTTGCTGATCTTATCCCTCTCTCCGCTGCCGTTATAGTAGCTGAGCAAAGGCTGAGTTCCCTGCGCTATTCCCACCGACATGTAGATGATAGTCATGACAATGCTGTTGATCGCTGAATATGTTACCAGCTCCTCTTCCCCCAGATATATCTGGATCGAATGAATGAATATGAAGAGGATGATACCCGGCGAAAGCTCATTGATGCCGGAAGGAAGCCCTCTCTTAAGACTGGATCCAACCTTACGGAGAGACCAGTCGAATCTGCAGAAGCGGATCTTCGCTCTCGGTCCGAAGAAGTGGAACATGTACACGACGATCACCATGACCTGCGAAAGAGCTGTTGCGAAAGCTGCGCCCCATACGCCTTTATCCATTACGAAAATGAACAGATAGTCAAGTATTATGTTCGCTACTACACCGATCGAGACCGTCAGCGTTGCGAGCGCGGGATGTCCGTCCGTAGCCGTTAACACCTCCAGCGTATATGATGC